>CALBYC010000069.1 GCA_937890135.1 uncultured Parabacteroides sp. | reverse complement strand
ATTTCTATTGCTTGGGCGATAGTGGAATATATTCACGAACATCCGAATGCCCATGCAAAAACATTGTTTGCCACTCACTATCATGAATTGAATGACATGGAGCAAACTTATTCTCGTATCAAGAATTATAATGTGTCGGTAAAAGAAGTAGGGAATAAGGTAATATTCCTTCGAAAATTGGTCCCTGGTGGAAGCGAGCATAGTTTTGGCATTCATGTGGCGCGCATGGCTGGAATGCCGAAAAGTATCGTAAAACGTGCCGAAGAGATTTTGAAAATATTGGAGACGGACAAACGTCAGGAGGAAGGAATCGCCACTCAATCGTTGAAGCAAAAGAATGGACAACAAGCTGGCAATTATCAATTAAATTTTTTCCAGCTGGACGATCCTGTGCTAAGCCAAGTCCGGGATGAAATAGTCCATTTGGACGTGAACAATCTGACACCGATAGAGGCTTTGAACAAATTGAATGAAATCAAGAAGATAATAACAGGAAAGAAATGATTGATTTCCCCATAAGAAAAGCCGGAACACATTGAATCAAATGTTCCGGCTTTTTCCTTGCATGTCCTGATTTGTTCCAAAAGAAACCTTTTGTATTATAGTTTGGAGATGGCTTCTTTCGCTTTGGCCACGGCTTCGTTGATGTTGCTACATATATTTTCTTCGCCAAGCAATTCATAGAATCCTGACTTTTCCAAAGCTTTGTGCACTTTTGGATTGACACCTGACAATATGATATGTATTTTTTCCTTTTGGGACATTTCGCACAAGTTTGTCAGGTTATGTATGCCTGTAGAGTCGATGAAAGGGACTTTCCTCATGCGGATAATGCGAATTTTTGGCCGGTCTCCCAGTTGTGCCATGGTCTCCTCGAATTTGGTCGCTATGCCAAAGAAATAAGGGCCGTTGATTTCATATACCTCGACACCTTTTGGCAGAGCGATATGCTCTTCGTGGATTTCCAGATCGGATTCTTGGTTCGGGTCTATTTCATCGCGGATGACGGAAATTTCAGTTGTTTCCATGACACGTTTCATAAACAATACGCAAGCGATGAGCAAACCGACTTCGATGGCGATAGTCAAGTCGAAGATGACAGTCAGGAAGAATGTTATGAAAAGGACGATGACATCTGACTTCGGATTGCGCATCAGCGCCATGAAGGTTCGCCAGCCACTCATGTTGTAAGAAACGATTACCAATACACCCGCCAGGCAGGCCATTGGGATGTATTGTGCCAATGGCATAAAAAACAGGAGGATGAGTAAAAGGACGATTGAATGGATGATTCCTGCCACGGGAGTTCTTCCTCCGTTGTTTATGTTGGTCATCGTGCGGGCAATGGCTCCGGTCGCAGGAATACCACCAAAGATGGGAGAGGCTATGTTTGCGATTCCCTGCGCTATCAATTCTGTATTGGAGTCGTGCCGGTCGCCGATCACACCGTCGGCGACGGTTGCCGAAAGCAAGGATTCGATGGCCCCCAAGACGGCAATGGTCACTGCTACCGGGAACAGGTTCTTGATGGCTTCCCAATCGAGGGAAGGGACATTGGCTTCTGGCAATTGTGCTTGGATGCTGAATCTATCGCCGATTGTGTCAACGGATGTGATGCCTCCATAGGTTTTCATGCAATAGACCAGGGCTGTGACTACGACGATGGCAATCAGTGAGCCGGGTATTTTCTTAGAGAACCTGGGAGCGATGGCTATGATGAAAATGCTGATTACGCTGACGATGGCATTCCACCAATTGACAGAATCAAAATGCCGGAAATAAATAAGCCACTTCCCGATGAAATCTCCCGGCACTTTTTCCCCCTGGAAATCCAGACCGAAGATATCTGCTATCTGGGTCGTGAAGATGGTAACGGCGATACCGCTTGTGAAACCTACGATGATAGGATAAGGTATGAACTTAATGACGGTTCCTAACTTGAAGACACCCAATAGAACCAACAGGAAACCGGCCATGAGTGTCGCTACCATTAGTCCTTCAATGCCATATTCTTGGATGATTCCATATATGATGACGATGAACGCTCCGGTTGGTCCGCCAATTTGTACTTTGCTTCCTCCTAATAATGAAATAATGAAACCTGCGACAACTGCTGTGATTATACCCTTTTCCGGACTTACGCCTGAAGCGATACCGAAAGCGATTGCCAGGGGCAATGCCACGATGCCCACGATAATGCCTGCCATCAGGTCGGCATTGAAATCTGCCTTGGAATAGTTTTTTAATACGGAAAATAATTTGGGCTTAAATTCAAATTTACTGCTCATTTATCTGAAATGTTATATGAAGCCGCAAAAATACAAATTTATTGTGAATATAAATTTTATTTATTAGGGTTTATTTTGTGTTTTTATCGTTGTTGTTATTTCTGCAGAGTCAACCAGCAAGTGCAAAATTAAGTATAAACTCTGAAGAGCTCGGAGCTTTTTCGTATTTTTGTCATACGAAAATCAAATATAATATCCATGAAATAAATTTTATTGTATGAATAAGGACATCGCGTTTACCCTGTTGACCTTTTTATGTTTTTTGGCAAGTTGCCAAAACGGTAAGGTGCATTTTATTACGGACGAGACATACAGAGCGCAAGTTGAGGCGGATTTGCAGGCTCGTCAGTCGTCAATAGAGCAAGGAGATTTGTTTTCTGTTTTGCGTCAACCTTTGAGCTTGGAGGAAAAGGAGGCTTTGGGTTTTCTTTACGCATATATGCCGGCGGGGGATATTGCGGATTATGCCGGTGAGTATTTCTTGGAAAATGTGCGGACATCTTTCTTGGCCCGGGAAGAGATGCCATGGGGCGGAAAAATACCGGAAGACATATTCCGCCATTTCGTCCTTCCGGTTCGTGTCAACAATGAGAATCTGGATGAAAGCCGCATGGTCTTTTATAAGGAGTTGAAAGGCCGTGTGGAGGGGCTTTCCCTGTATGACGCGGTTTTGGAGGTGAACCATTGGTGTCATGAGAAAGTAATCTATGCTCCGTCGGATGCAAGGACCAGTTCCCCTTTGGCTTCCGTGAAAACCGCTTACGGCCGTTGCGGTGAAGAATCGACTTTCACGGTTGCGGCTTTGCGTTCGGTTGGCATTCCTGCTCGTCAGGTTTACACGCCGCGTTGGGCTCATACGGATGATAACCATGCCTGGGTGGAAGCTTGGGTGGATGGGAAGTGGTATTTCTTTGGCGCTTGCGAGCCGGAGCCGGTACTGAATTTGGGGTGGTTCAATGCTCCTGCCAGCCGGGGGATGTTGATGCACACGAAAGTGTTTGGCAAATATGAGGGCATCGAAGAAATCATGTTGCAGACTCCTTTATATACGGAAATCAATGTCATTGATAATTATGCCGAAACGTCCAAAGTGACAGTTACGGTGAAAGATAAGGATGGGAAGGCGGTCCCGGGCGCGCGGGTTGAATTTAAAGTGTACAACTATGCCGAGTTCTACACCGTAGCCAATAAGTACAGCGATGAAAAAGGGCAGACGTTCTTGACGGCAGGGAAAGGGGACATGCTGGTCTGGGCTTCCAAAGACGGGACTTTTGGCTTTTCCAAAGTTTCTTTTGGCAGGGACAAAGATATCACCGTCTTGATGGACAAAGACGGGTGTGCCGGTTTGGAATTGGAGATGGATATCGTTCCGCCGGTCGAGCGTGCGAATTTGCCGGATGTCAAGCCGGAGCAACAAGCAGAGAACAGGAGGAGGATAGCCGAAGAAGATTCTATCCGCAACGCTTATGTGGCAACTTTTGTCGATGAACAGCAGGCCAAGGCGTTTGCGCGGGCTGTGAAAATGGACGAATCGAAGGCTGTCGAGCTGTTGGTGGCTTCGAGGGGGAATCATGGGACAATTGAGAATTTCCTGAAACTTGCTTCCTCTGAAGGAAAACTGGCGGATGCGATTGATCTGTTGGAGAACGTGTCTGCCAAAGATTTGAGGGATATATCGGAAAATGTTTTAATGGACCACTATAAGCATAGTCGTGCATTAGAAACTCTTTCGGAAAGACAGTTCAGCCGCTATGTGCGGAATCCGCGAGTAGCCAATGAAATGCTTACGCCGTATAAGGCTTTTTTCCAGTCCGTCTTCACGCCGCAGCAAATAGAAGAATACCGTAAGCATCCGATGTCATTGGTGGAATGGGTCAAAAAAGAGATTCGCGTGGATGCCTCTTGCAACTTGGGAGGTGCTCCGATTTTCCCGGAAGGCGTATGGAAAGCAAGGGTCGCCGACGTGCGTTCCCGTGACATCTTTTTTGTGTCGCTTTGCCGGGCTTTTGGCATTCCTGCCCGGATTGACGAGGTGACAGGGAAAGTGCAATTGATGGACAAGGAGCGACCTTTGGACATAGATTTTGAAGCAGCGGAACAACGTACCGCTCCAACCGGAACGTTGATGGCGAATTATCACCCGATTAAGTCGTTGGATGATCCGAAATACTATGCTCATTTTACTTTGTCCAAAGTGAAGGACGGCCGGCTCATGCTTTTGAGCTATGATGAAGGTGACACGGATATGGGAGAAGGGGCTACATGGAGCAACCTTTTGCGTAAGGGCATTGCTTTGGATGCAGGCGAGTATGTATTGGTGACGGGTACACGTATGGCAAGCGGGAATGTATTGAGCCGCTTGGCCTTTTTCCGGATCGATCCGCAAAAGACTACAACCGTGGATTTGGTCATGCGTGAAAGCAAGGACGATGTGCAAGTAATAGGGAATTTTAATTCGGAAAACAAGTTCATGACGGCCAAGGGGAAAGAAACCAGCCTTCTGGCTACGACAGGCAGGGGATATTATATTGTGGCGGTTTTAGGTGCAGGTCAGGAACCGACCAATCACGCCATGCGCGATATTGCGGCCGTGAAGGACGAATTGGAAGCGTGGGGCAGGAAAATGGTTTTGTTGTTCCCGGACGAGGACAGTTATAGGAAATTTGATGCATCCGAGTTCGGGAAATTGCCCAATACGATAGTGTATGGCTGGGATATGGGACATAAGAACCAGTTGGAGATGGTTGCTTCCATGAAGCTGAAACAGGCAGATTCGTTGCCGATTTTCTTGATAGCGGATACATTTAACAGGGTCGTTTTTGTCTCGCAAGGTTATACTATAGGATTGGGGGCGCAGATGATGCAAGTAATCCATAAGCTTTGAGATCAATGGGTAACTACCTTTCCCCGGAACGGCCGTATCCGTTCCCCGGAAAGGCGGCGAGCGATCCCCGGAACGGCTGCGGCCGTTTCCGGGAGGGCTGGCGGCGAACGGAACCGGGGGCGGCTAAATTGCGGGCGAATGCCCCTGGAGAAGGGGGCAATGCGAAAATATTCAAAAAATAATCGCGGAAACGTTTGGAGGGGAAGGTGAAAG
>CALBYC010000068.1 GCA_937890135.1 uncultured Parabacteroides sp. | reverse complement strand
AGCAAAGACAATATGTTCGTTGCTATCAAGGCCGGCACACCCGTAACAAACATGCAATACATCCGGAAAACGCAGCTGCAATATGACAAGGAATGGTTGAACAACTTAAGTCTCATGGCTTGGATTCGCCACGAGAACAATGAAGCTGCGGGGACATTGAGATACGACAAAATAAACGATGACGGGACATTGACCAATTGGCCCAGTTTTGATAAAACCGAATTAGGGCTGCAGCTCCGTTTCGCCCCAAACGAACGCGCATACAACGGCCGTGCCGGACGGGAATCCATCTTCAATCTGTCCAAAGACGCCCCGATTTTCAAATTATCCCATCAATTGGGCTTAAAGGCGTTAGGAGGAGATTTCAGGTATAACCATACAGAGCTCAGTGCGGAAAAACGTATATGGCTTTCCTCGTTCGGACATATCGACGCAATGGTGGTAGCCGGGAAAGTATGGGACAAGGTGCCATTCCCGTTATTGATTTTACCGAACACAAACCAGTCTCTTACCATCCAGCCGGAAGCTTTTAACATGATGAACGCCATGGAGTTTGTGGCCGACCAATATGTTTCTTTCTATATGACATACTACCTGAAAGGCTGGATATTAAATCGCATACCTTTGATCAAATGGTTGCGCCTGCGCGAGGTGGTCTCTTTCAGTGGTGTCTTCGGAGATTTGACGGACAAGAACAATCCCAACCTGACCCCGGGCCTGTTCAAGTTGCCGGAAGGGACGATGCCGATGGGGAACCAGCCCTATCTGGAAACCAGCGTAGGCCTGGAGAACATTCTGAAAATATTGAGGATTGACTATTATTGGAGGCTAACCTATTTGGACAATCCGGGGATAAAAAAGAGAGGCGTGCGCATTGCCTTGCGTTTCTCCTTCTAAATTAACATGACATAAAAGATGAAAGAATCCATTCAACAAAAAAAAGAAATAGAACATTCTCCCAATGTATGGGCATTGCTCCCGCTCGGGGTATTCCTGCTTTCTTATATGGTCGTTTCCTGCATTGCCGGCGACTTTTATAAAATGCCCATAACGGTTGCGTTCCTTGTTTCTTCCATTGTAGCCATAGCTATGTCAAAAGGAGGCAATCTAAACAGCAGGATAGAACAATTCTGCCATGGTGCAGCCGACGGCAACATCATGATGATGGTCGTCATCTTCATCCTCGCCGGAGCTTTCGCCTACACGGCGAAAGCAATGGGTGCGGTAGACGCCACGGTCAATCTTACAATGCACATCCTACCGGGCAATCTGCTTGCCGCAGGAGTATTTATCGCAGCCTGTTTCATCTCCATCTCGGTGGGGACTTCGGTGGGGACTATCGTGGCATTGTCGCCTGTCGCCGTGGGCATAGCAAGTAAAGCGGGAATGCCTGATGCCATGATGCTGGGCGTGGTCGTCAGCGGGGCCATGTTTGGAGACAACCTGTCATTTATTTCGGACACAACAATTGTCGCCACCCGGACGCAGGGCTGCAAAATGTCGGACAAGTTCAAAGTCAATTTCAGGATTGCGTTTCCTATCGCTTTGGTGACTGCCGTTATATACATATTGTTGGGATTGGGCATTACGGAATCTTATCAAACGCAAGACATTGAATGGGCCAAAGTCGTCCCCTACTTGATTGTCCTTGCATCGGCAGTCGCCGGCATCAACGTGATGTTAGTGCTATGCATCGGCATTTTGCTTTCAGGCATTACAGGACTGCTAAGCGGCACATTCGGGATTTGGGATTGGACGACTGCCATGGGGAACGGCATTACCGGAATGGGAGAGCTCATCATTGTCACTTTGTTGGCAGGAGGCATGTTGGAAATGATAAGGTATAACGGTGGCATTGAGTGGATTATTCGGAAATTGACAATGAGAATCAAGTCGGCGAAAGGGGCAGAGGGCAGCATTGCCGCACTTATCAGCTTTGCCAACTTGTGCACGGCTAACAATACGATAGCTCTAATCATGGCAGGGCCGATAGCCAAAGACATAGCTTCTCGCTTTAAAATCGATCCGAGGCGCAGTGCCTGCATATTGGACATATTCTCCTGTTTCGTGCAAGGAATCATCCCATACGGAGCACAAATATTGATGGCATCTGGCTTGGGGCACGTTTCTCCGATCGAAATCATGCAATACCTTTATTACCCTTATTTATTGGGGATAGGTGGAATCTTGGCTATATTATTCAGATATCCCAAAAAATACACATAAAACACTTTTAGAATCATGAGAATTATTGGAACGCCCATGTCTCCCACTGCGACAAAGGTTGTACTTTGCGGAAGCGGGGAATTAGGGAAAGAATTTGCAATTGAACTACAACGATACGGCGTGGAAGTCATCGCTTTAGATAAATATGCTAATGCTCCAGCTATGCAGGTGGCAGATCGCTCCTATGTCATTTCCATGTTGGACGGCACCGCTTTGCGCGACATCATTGAAAAAGAGAAACCCGATTATATTGTTCCTGAAGTGGAAGCTATCGCCACTGGCACTTTGATGGAACTGGAAAAGGAAGGATTCCACGTCATTCCCACCGCAAAAGCGACATGGTTGACCATGAACAGGGAAGGAATCCGCCGTTTGGCAGCGGAAGAATTAGGTTTGCCAACTTCGCCCTATCGTTTTGCCGCAACGGAAGAGGAATTCAAAGAGGCCGTTAAAGCAATCGGAATGCCATGCGTCGTCAAGCCCATCATGAGTTCAAGCGGACATGGACAAAGCGTTATCCGGAAAGAAGAGGACATCGATCCCGCCTGGCATTATGCGCAGGAAGGCGGAAGAGCCGGGGCAGGGAGAGTCATCGTAGAAGGTTTTGTCAATTTCGATTATGAGATTACCCAGCTGACAGTTCGCCATATCGGTGGTACTTCGTTCTTGGAACCGGTGGGGCACATTCAAAAGGATGGCGACTACTGCGAGTCATGGCAGCCACAGGCGATGAGTCCGGTAGCCCGCAAGCGTGCCCAGGAAATTGCACAAAAGATTACAGATGCCTTAGGAGGCCGCGGCATCTTCGGCGTGGAACTGTTCGTCAAGGGTGACTATGTAATCTTCAGTGAAGTCTCTCCCCGCCCTCACGACACAGGCATGGTCACGATGATTACGCAGGACTTATCCCAATTCGCGCTTCATGCTCGCGCCATATTAGGTTTGCCCATCCCCAACATACGTTTCCTTGGTCCCGGGGCATCCAGGGCTGTGGTAGTTGACGGGGAAAGCCAAAAAGTCAGTTTCGGGAACTTGGAGAAGGTCTTGGAGCAACCGGATACCCAGCTGCGCCTGTTTGGGAAACCGGAAGTCAACGGACACAGACGCATGGCTGTTTTATTAGCTTGTGCAGGGAACGTTGAGGAAGCCCGTAGCAAAACGAAAAAGATGATAGACCTGTTGGACATTAAGCTGTGAAAGCCGCAATAGCTCGCGAGCGCAAATCCTTCACTTTGTCCTGAAATAAAGGCCGCAACCCTTTCCCAAAAAGAATGCGGCCTTTTGCTATTTTCTTCCCGGCCGAATGTCCCTTTCGCTCCGGCTCTTTCCGTCTATCCTCCTCTCCCCTTTCAATGCTTGATGCCTTCAAACATTTCCGTCCTGTCCTCCTTGTCCGAAGAAGATTTGCCACTGAAGCTATTGAACGTGTAAGACAACGTAAGCATGAGCTGGGGGTATTTCGGCTTGATTTTGGTATAGGAGCGTAAATCGGCAGTTTGGATATCGCTGACATAACAAGCCGACCGGAAAATATCCTTGAAAGCAAGAGAGGCTGTCAGCTTGCGTTTAAAAAGCTGCTGACGAATTGCCAGGTTCGCATACCAGTACGAATCAGTCCGACCTTGTGTAGTGACTGACGGGCCCACGAAGCTCCCATCCACTTGCAAACGGGTGAACTTGCCCAGGACGAACAGGTTGTTCCATAGGATATCATAGTTTGTGCTGGATTCGTTCTTCCCTCCTGCCGCCAGCTCATTCTTCACTTTATAGTGATAAACGTTCCCATTGACTGTCACATTCCACCAACGAACCGGATGCAGGGAAAGGCTAAGTTCCATACCGGAAGAATAGTCATGCCCTACGTTCGCCATCGAGTCTAAAGTAACGCCGGCCGTGAACGGAATGCGCAGACGTTCTATCTTGTCCTTGCGCGACCGATGGAAAAGGGTTGCGGAAATACTGCTTTCCCCGAAAGCTTTTCTATAATTCATCTCAAAGGAATTGATGTATTCCGGACGTATGTCCGGGTTGCCAATCTCGGCCGTATAGAAATCCCGATAAGTGATGTAGGGCTCCATGTAATATAGCTGCGGCCTGGTCGTCCGCCTGGAATAAGCAAACAGCAAACGATGCCCGGACGGGAAGTTATAGCCCAAATGGACTGACGGGAAAAACTCAAAACGGTTTTTGGTGCGGTTCGCCCCGGCAACGGAACTTCTCAGAACCGTATGGGTATGCTCGCCGCGCACGCCGGCCTGAGCTTCAAGGCCCTTCCAGTTCCCTGACAGTATCGTATAAATAGAATTCACCCCTTCCTGGAAATAAAAGGTATTGTAAATGTCGTCACGCCAATAAAAGCTCTGTTTTTCGGGATTCCACCATTCCATGCTGTAATCGCCATCTTCCAAATAAGAATAGTATTGATAACCCGCCTCGAATTTGCCTATTTTGTCAAACGGCAATGAGTAATCCAGATTAGCCCGGAGCGTTTCACGATGCTCCGACTCATAAGCTCTGTGCCCTTGCTGGCGGTTCCCTTGCAAATCGTTTAAATCATTAAAGAAATATTCCAGCGCATGGCCTCCATATTTATAATAACCCGCAGCGGAAATCCGATGCCCCTTATCATTGAACTTATGCTCGACCAAGAAACTGCCCAAGCCTATGTTCTCGTCATTATCGTAATCGTCGATGCTCCGGTAATATTCCATGTCCGATTCAGTCCCGCCTGCCGTGCGCTTCTCGCTATACTCCATTTTGCCCTTGCGCTTGTTGCCGCCGTATCCCCCCTCGATATCCAATTTGAAGGAAGTCATGGGAAGGTCCAAGCTCCATCCCCCTTTCAACGTATATTTATAGGAGTCGCCTGTGCGCGGTCCTGTGGAATGGGACGTGGTCGTCTGTTCACCCACAACCGTGGTCTTCTCCTGGTCAAAGTCGCTTTTTCGCAGCCGGTCAGTCCATTGGCCGCCGACGTACCACCTCGACCGGTTGTTTTGTTGCGTCAAAAGAAAGTCGATATTGCGCGCAAGCCATGTGCTGCCCGAAACATTGACCATCCCGCTCAGACCTCTAAGCGAATGCTTTTTGGTAATGATGTTAATGATTCCCACATCCCCTTCCGTATCGTGCTTGGCCGATGGGGTTGTTATAATTTCAA
>CALBYC010000067.1 GCA_937890135.1 uncultured Parabacteroides sp. | reverse complement strand
TCTTTTCGCTGACACAGTTTAAATGACGGTCTCGATATATAAATTATTTTACACGTTATATAATGTTGGCAAACATTCATTTATATAATAAATAATGTATTTTTGAACATTTATTCTCATCAAATCATGGGAGTGGGTCTTCATCATAATACTGCCAAAGTTCTTCAAACCATTCTAAGGTTTTATCTCTACCTTGCTCTTTAAGTCTTTGCCTTGTCTCATTGCGCAATTCTTCTACTTGATTCTTGTATTCATCTTGCTCTGATACAAATAATTTCAAATTCGCCCTATATATGTTCTCAACATCAAATTCTTTTAGATAAGTTTCTATTTCAGATGTATTACGACCCATGTTTTGTGCAATCAGACCCATTGGCACGTTTGCGTGATACAAGGCCGAAGCATAGCTATGTCTTGCAGAATAGAAAGTTATACCATCTGCAAGCCCTAATCGCTTGGCAATACGTTTTAGATTAACATTTACCAAATAATTCATATATGTCATACGGCCAAACTTCTTTTCTACAGAATCGTTATCTTTATCAAATATCGGAAATATATAATCTTCCAATTCCTTTTCACTAAAAACCGTGTCCCCATCTATATATGAGCCAAAAGGATATAAATAAGGCATTAAATGCTTTGCTTTTACAATAACTCTTGTTGGGTGAGTTGTTTTTTGTCGTGTCGTGTTTATCTCATAGCACAATATTTTCCTTAAATTATTCATAGCATATTCATGTCCATTTGCGGCAGAATCCTTGATGAATTTAACATTGTCCGTAATTTCAATTAAATGCAAGTCTTTCTTTTTCAAGTTTGCAAGGTCAACGAGTGCCATGCCTTGAAAATGGTAACTGCAAAGAAACAATGCAAGAGAAAATTGTTCTGCATTGATAGGTGTTAGCTTTGTTGTACCTCGCAGCTTGAATTTTTGGTTGACCCAATATTGCTTTTGCTTAACTTCGCCAAAGACATCATTGTTTTCAGTTCCATAATAACCGTATCGCTGAAGGTAATACTTCATCAACAAAGTTATCTCTTGCAAGGTCAACGCTCGTTTTCTTGTTTGACAATTCAGCTTCTTACTAAATTGAAAAGTTGCAAACGGAGTTTCTTTAATATACTCCTTAGTTATGGCATAGTTGAAGATAGCTTGGAAGTTGTCAAAAAACTTACGGATGGAATTGTCTGCATAATGGCAACGCAGATATTCCTCAAAAGAGCGAAGCCAATTTGTTGTCACCTCAAACAACTCTAAATCCTTGCCATTGGTATATTTCTTTATACGGTTAAGTAAAGTCCTATATCCAACAGCCGTATTATATTTGCCTTTTTCAACTTTAAAAAACTCTATCCGTTCTTCAAATAAAGAAAACAACGTTAGCCTTGTCGGTGCTGTCTTTTGCAAATCTGAAATTATAGTCGAGGCCGAATAATCCTCTTTGCCTTCCAAAGACAAAACGTAATTCTGTGCATCTGCCAATTCCTTTGTGATAATAGAGTTAAGGCTGTTTGCACGTTTGCCTTTTACACGCTGTTTGTCATCGCTCCACTCTTGAGGCTTGCAAGATATGCCCATACTTTTATACTTGCGTTTGCCGTTATAGCAGACACGCAACATAATAGGATGCTCACCATTGGCAAGCGTCTTGGAAGTATAAAGTATCGCTGAAATAGTAGGCAGATTACGTTTCATATCCTTGTTTTTTTAGTTTACCTTGTGGTTTACATTTTACGGCGTAAAACCCATGTTTGGTTTACATTGCAAAGATAAGAAATAAATCTGAACTTCCTTTATTTCAGCGATATATAAATTATTTACATTTTTCTATTTATTCCCGAGGCAGACGAAGAGTATCTTGTATTTTTCTTTATTTTCCATGTTTTACTTTTTATATAAATTGAAACATTCTTATAACGGATCCACGTCGTAATACATCGATATTTGCCGGAATGCGGATTGTTTTTGCATTTCTTCGTAAGTCGTCTCCAAAAAGCTTCGCATGATTTGGATGGATGCCGACGACTCTATTTTCATGACTATCCTCCGTATGTGATAAGTTTGGATATAAGAAATAGGTGGGGTAACCGGACCTAATACTCTTTCACCCAACTTCGCCCTGAGTTTGTCCGCAAATAGACGGGACAATTCCACTAACGGCGCCTCGTTCTTACAACGCATAACCAATATGATTATGCGAAAGAAGGGAGGATAGCGGAACATCCTTCGTTCGTTTATTTGCCAGTCAAACATTTCCTTATAAGCTGAATGAATGACCATTTGGATAAGGGGGTGTTCCGGTTGCGAGGTCTGCAATAAAACCGTGCCTCGCTTGTCTCTCCGTCCGGCTCTGCCACTTACTTGTACCAAGAGCTGGAACGCCCGTTCGTGGGCACGAAAGTCGGGATAATTCATCAAAGAGTCCGCATTTAAAATACCGACAACACCTACGTGATTAAAATCAAGTCCTTTTGAGACCATTTGTGTCCCGATTAAAATTTGGGTTTTCCCCTTTTCAAAATTGCCGATGATTCGTTCGTAAGCATTTTTGCTTCGCACGGTATCCAAATCCATTCGTTCCGACTGGTAGTTAGGGAAAAGGAGTTTCACTTCTTCCTCGACCTTTTCTGTTCCAAAGCCAAGCATCTGGAAATCCGTGCTTCCGCATTCCGGGCATTTTTCAGGGAAAGGGAGGGAATAGCCGCAATAATGGCAGACCAGACGGTTCTGATGTTTATGATAGGTCATGCTGACATCGCAATTGATGCAATGCGGGACCCAGCTGCATTCTTTGCATTCAATCATGGGAGCAAACCCTCTTCTGTTTTGGAAGAGGATAACTTGTTCGTTTTGTTCCAATGCCTGTTGCATCTTCTCAATTAAAAGAGGAGAGAAAATAGGATTCTTCATTATTCTTTTCCTCTTTTGTTCTCTGATGTTTATGGGGATGATTTGAGGAGCTTGGCAATTTCCATAGCGAACGGATAGCTCCACGAAGCCATATTTGCCATTGTTTGCATAAAAATAGGACTCGATGGATGGTGTTGCCGAGCCCAAAAGGACTTTCCCGCCGTGCATGTTTGCAAGTACCATGGCTGCATTTCGTGCATTATAACGTGGGGCGGGATCTTGTTGCTTGTATGAGACTTCATGCTCCTCATCTACAATGACCAGGCCTAAGTTGGAAAAAGGCAGGAACAAAGAAGAACGCACTCCTAATATTAGGAAAGGCGAAGAGTCGTGCAATAACTTATTCCATATCTCAATTCGTTCATTATCTGAAAATTTTGAATGGTACACCAACATTTTATCTCCAAACAATTGGCCTAAACGTTCGGTTATTTGTGTCGTGATGGCAATTTCGGGTAATAAGTATAAAACTTGCTTACCGGCTTTAAGCACCTTGTCTATTAAATGAACATAAATCTCTGTTTTGCCCGAAGATGTCACCCCGTGAAGCAGGCAAATATCCTTTTGTTTGAAACTCTCTGCTATTTCCCGATAGGCATGAAGTTGTGCGTCGGATAATGGATTCAATGATTGTCGGCGACGGGGAGTGATTTGCAAGCGGCTTACCTCTTTTTCGTATGCTTCCAATATCCCCTTTTTCAGCAAACTGTTCAATATCGACACATTTCCACCGCTTTTATCCAGCAATTCTTTTTTTGAGACATCTTGTCGTGCGCCGGATTGTCCGGCGTGGCTAAGGTCAAGATAAGCAAGAAGCAATTGTTCTTGTTTATGTGCTCTCTTTGTCAGTTCAAACGCTTCTTGCATCCTTCCGGGAGTGTTCCATGCTTCTTTTATCCGGATATATGTCTCGGTCTTGGGAGAAAAACCGTTCTTTAATCGTTCTGTTATTTCTATTGCTCCTAAATCTATCAGCGATGAAAGAACAGGCACAATGTTGTGCAGCCCTGTCCTGCGTTCTATTTCGGAAACGGTCAGCTGGTTATCGTTCCCCTTGAAAGCATCAAGGACGGAACATTCATTCGGCTTGAGTGGCGAAGACGATATGAAATCTGAGTGGTAGATAACGTTTGTTTCGCTTTCTATCTTCAAGCCCGAAGGAAGAGCCGCCTTGTACACGTCTCCTAATTTACAAAGATAATAGGATGCGACCCACTCCCAAAAGCGGAGTTGCGGCCGTTTTAATACAGGGATTGCATCCAATATCGCAAAAATTTCCTTGAAATCGTATTGTGTTTTGGGCTTGTTGTCTGTTACCGAATGTACAATTGCCGTATAAAAATGCTTCTTCCCAAAATGTACAATGACCCTGCAACCCGGAACAACCTTTTGCTCCAGGTCGGCAGGAATCTTGTAAGTATAAAGGTTTTCCAATGGCAACGGAAGTATAACATTTGCATATTTCATTGCGCCAAAGGTATTAATTTTCTATTTAAAACAGCAATGCAGCGGATATCTGCCATCCCCTGTTCTTTCCATCTGACCCAAGTTTGGCTATGCTATAGTTGTCCGTCATGCCCAAATGATAGTTCACGCCCACTTGGAGATGCTTGACCAGTTCAATGCCTGCTCCCATGTTTAAGCCCGCGCTGAAAGTCTTCGCCTCGATTTGGCTACTGATGACATCCCAAATCTTTGCGCCGCCTAACCGGAAGCCAA
Organism: uncultured Parabacteroides sp.; assembly: GCA_937890135.1. Lineage (GTDB taxonomy): Bacteria > Bacteroidota > Bacteroidia > Bacteroidales > Tannerellaceae > Parabacteroides. The sequence continues at coordinate 3,138 of CALBYC010000067.1, read as the reverse complement.
CGAAAGGACCGGCGGCCAGGTAGATTTTAGCAATAGGAACGCCGAATTTCCATTTCAAATTAAGTGGAACGTCTAAGTAATCGGATTTGATAGTCGTATTTCCTATGTCCATGCCCATCTGGGAGTAGAGTAATGAAAAATCCAATCCTACCCCGACCAAGGGGACTGTCCATTCCACCATGGGCCCGATATGGAAACCACTGATGTTCTCTGATTTCAAATTGGATGGAAGATCCTTGAAGTGTACATTTGCGACATTAGCTCCTCCTTTTATACCCCATTTGAACTGAGCCTGCGCTGGCAGTGCGATGAAAGCCAGTAATACTAAAAGTGCTAAATAAATTCGTTTCATGACTGATTGTTTTATGTTTCAATCGCAAATAAATGTATTTCTTGTTAAAGGACAAAAAGTTTTTGTTTTTTTGCATATTTCTTTTTTATATTTGTGATATGCAAACACTGATTGTCATCGATAAACAAGCAATATCCAATGCCGGCATCCATTATTTGGCAGGAAAGACGGGGGAATTGGTTACGGTAACCGACGCAAGGACAACCAAAGAATTGGCGACCCTTTTGGAAGGACACCCGACCGCTGTAGTTGTAATGGACTTCTCATTGTTGGATCTCTCTTCCGATTATTTATTGATCATGCACGAACGTTTCAAACAGGTGCAATGGATTTTATTCAGTGAACAGCTAAGTAATGATTTTATCCGCAGGATGGCTTTTTATTCTAAGGCATTCAGCATTGTGATGAAAGATGCCACCCAAGAGGAAATACTGGACGCATTGGTGAAAGGAATGCACCATGAACAATATCTTTCCTCTCGTGCCGAGGAATGCTTGAAGAAACAAGAAGAGATGGAATCGTCGCCGTTGACTTCCACTGAAAAAGACATTTTGAGATGGATAGCAATGGGAAGGTCGGCGAAAGAGATAGCGGAGATTAGGCATTCCAGCGTCCACACGATTACGACGCATCGGAAAAATATTTTCCGGAAAATACAAGTCAATAATGCTTATGAAGCGACCCGTTATGCACTAAGGGCGGGGATAGCAAACGCTGCCGAATATTACATTTGAATTCAACGTTGCGGACATAGCTTAATAGTCTTGGCATGAATCCGGAACAATATAGGAACTTCGACTGGATTTCTTACCGGCATAGCAAAAAAATAACCAAAGCGAAGCCCAAGAAGCTCCGCTTTGGTTATTTTTATTCGGGTAGATTTATTTACTTGACAGAGAACTTATAGATACATTCGCTATGGTAAGTCTGGCCCGGCTCCAATACGCAGCTTGGGAAGTCTGGATGGTTCGGAGTATCCGGATAATGTTGAGATTCCAAGCAGATAGCGCCACGACGAGGATAAACAGTGCCATGTTTGCCTGTTTCTTTCTCGGCCATCATGTTCCCGCAATAAACCTGCAAGCCCGGCTCATTGGTATAAACCTCCATCAAGATTCCGCTGGACGGAGAATATACGGTGGCTGCTACTTTGTTCACGTCGCAATTGGTGTTCAGCACCCAGTTATGATCGTATCCACCGCCTAATTTCAATTGGATGAAATCGTTGTCGATGCTGTCTCCGATGACAATCGGTTTGCGCAAATCCATCGGAGTGCCTTCGACTGTCTCGATACCGGTCGGAATCAACATGCTGTCAACCGGAGTATAGTTGTCGGCATTGATGGACAACTGATGATCCAAGATGGTAGAGCCGGGAACTCCGGAAAGGTTGAAATAGCTATGGTTTGTCAGGTTGACAACCGTCTTTTTATCCGTGGTTGCTTCGTACTTGATATCCATGGCATTGTCGTCAGTCAATGTATAAGTGACCTTCACGTTCAAATTGCCAGGGAATCCCGCTTCGCCATCTTTTGACGTATAAGTAAGTTCGACAGCGTTGTCCGCTACCTGCTTTGCATCCCAAACCTGACGGTCGAATCCGTTAGGACCGCCATGCAAGCAGTTCGTCTTGTCATTTGCAGGAAGAGTGTATTCTTTTCCATCCAATGAGAACTTGGCATTCGCGATACGGTTGCCATAACGGCCGATTAACGCACCGAAATTGCCTGTGCTGGCAATGTACGCTTGGATGCTATCATAGCCCAAAACGACATCCGTCATCTTGCCGGCCTTGTCTGGAACCATCAAAGAAACCAAACGGCCACCCCAGTTTGTCACGCAAGCTTCCGCGCCAGCCGCATTTTTCAAAACATACAAAGCAACAGGCTTGCCTTCGACTTCGGTAGTGAAGTTAGACGGTTTTAGCCCGGAAAGTGTTGTTGCCTCCGGTTGTTGTTTCGGGGCACATGACAGCATCATGCACATGGCCATGACTGCCATACAAAGTTTCTTAATCATAAGTGTGTAATATTAAAAATCTTATCATGCCGCAAAGATACACATCTTTCTTAACAAATAATCATTAATTCCATTTTGTTTTGTCCGATTTAGGCTTTTGTATATTGTATGTCGGTTGGTGGTAATAACCTTTACACTTTTAAGTAATAGAACATTCATGGATTTGTAATGGCCCATAGGTTTTCCCCATTCTATTTTTGTGCTCGTTTTTAAGAGAGAATAATATTTAACGTGAGTATGGTAAATATGCTTGATACATTCCGATAATAAGGGAAATTGTTTTCCTATAGAGTCATTATCAGGTATGATTGACAAAACGCCTTTACGAAAGATGGTTAGGAAATATTATTTCATGAGATAGCAAAGATTGGAAATTAGTTTCCAATAGTAATAACATAAAAAGAAGAGTTTATGATAACATGACAAGCAGCGTATAAAAACGGATATTGTTGGTGTGATGCACCCCTATCGATAGCGATAATCATACAGATCGTATTAAAATTATATTGCAAAAACATGAAAAGTGAAATTATAGAGAATAGAATTAATTGCGGCAAATTATTAACACTTTTATCTATCTCGTCGTTGGGTTTTTCTTTCCCCATGGCGCATGCCGCAGATATTCATGAGGCGAGGCAAACGCAAGAGTGGATGCTGAAAAATACCCCCCCCCATTTTTAGTGTAAGGGAAGCAGCCGAAGTAATCAATGTTGCCGGGACTGTGGTAGACAAGCACGGTTCTCCTATCATTGGAGCACACGTGGTAG
>CALBYC010000066.1 GCA_937890135.1 uncultured Parabacteroides sp. | reverse complement strand
CATCTTTTCGCAATCATTGACGGATATGAGGAAATCGGAAGGCACGATGGTCAGTGTCGTGTCCTTTCTCGAACCTTTAGAAATGTATTCGCGCATGCCGTCAAAATCCCTGATTACATAGTCAATCACCTGCCAATGATAGAGCGTGTCGTATTTGATGGAGTTGGCGGTTAGCCGGGAAACCAATTTTTTCCCGTCGAAATGCTCCAAAGAGAAGCGATATCCCATGTTGGAACGCGCGTCATACCTGTCAAAATAGGCAATAACGCCGGGTTCGACTTCAAGCTGCACGTTGCGGGCATATTCGACGGCCTTGTTTTTTATGTATTTGTTTTGGAAATCAATACGTGTCTTGTTCGCCGGTGGAATGACGAAAGCATTCAGTATGAAAGTCGAGATAGCAATGACAGAAGCAGAAATGGCGTATGGGACCATAAGCCGTTTGAAACTTATTCCGCTTGCCAGCATCGCTATCACCTCCGAATGGTCTGCCAGTTTGGAGGTGAAGAAGATCACAGCGATAAACGTAAACAACGGACTGAACAGGTTGGCGAAATAAGGTATGAAATTCATGTAATAATCGAATATGATGGCATGAAGCGGTACTTCCGGCTTCAAGAACTTATCAATCTTCTCATTTATATCGAACACGACAGAAATGGAAATAATCAGTATGATGGCGAAAATGTATGTCCCCAAAAACTGTTTGATGATATACCAATCAATTCTTTTTAACTTGAATTTCATGTTAAATGCGATTGTTCAATTGATTAACCATTTGGGTTTTCCAAATAGAGAAATCACCGGCTATGATGTGTTTGCGTGCCTCTTTGACAAGCCACAGGTAAAATGCCAGGTTATGGATGGAGGCTATTTGCAAGCCCAGGATTTCGTTGACTTTTATCAGGTGATGCAGGTATGATTTCGAATAGAGGCGGTCGACCCACGACGGGCCGTTCTCGTCAACGGGGGAGAAGTCGTATTCCCATTTCTTGTTACGCATGTTCATGGTGCCATGCGGCGTGAACAATTGCCCGTTACGCCCGTTGCGCGTAGGCATGATGCAGTCGAACATGTCCACCCCCCTTTCTATCGCTTCCAGAATGTTGGCGGGAGTGCCTACTCCCATCAAGTAGCGGGGTTTGTCCCTCGGCAATATTTCATTGACAATTTCTATCATTTCATACATCTTTTCGGTAGGTTCGCCTACGGCCAACCCACCGATTGCGTTGCCATCGGCTCCGATTGAAGCCACGTTCTCGGCTGCTCTTGTACGTAAGTCGGGATAGACACAACCTTGTACGATAGGGAAGAGGCTTTGCGGGTAACCGTATTTGGGTTCGGTCTCCTTGAAACGTTTGACACAACGGGCCAACCAACGCTCGGTCAGGCCCAATGACTTTTTTGCATAGTCATAGTCCGCATCTCCGGGGCAGCATTCATCGAATGCCATCATGATGTCTGCACCGATTGTCCGTTCGATATCCATCACCTTCTCAGGAGTGAAAAGATGTCTGGATCCATCGATATGGGAACGGAACTCGGCACCTTCTTCATGCAGCCTGCGGTTATCGGAAAGTGAAAAGACTTGAAAGCCTCCGCTGTCGGTCAGAATCGGTTTGTCCCATGAGTTGAATCGGTGAAGCCCCCCCGCCTTTTCCAGTATATCCAGACCAGGACGCAAATAGAGGTGATAAGTATTCCCCAATATGATTTGCGCCTTGATGTCCTCTTTCAGTTCTGTCATGTGGACGGCTTTCACAGCGCCCTGCGTCCCCACTGGCATGAATATCGGAGTCTCGATCGTGCCATGGCCGGTCGTAATCAGGCCGGCCCGTGCGTTTGTCTTTGTGTCGTTATGTATTAATTCGAAATTCATAGCTGCAAAGGTATGAAATAATCCGTTATAACCAATAACGAAAGGGAAATCCCTTATATCTAATCAAGGATACGCATATTCAGGCCAATGGGGTGGCTTCGGGCCTTCTTCCTGGCTCGGGCCATATGGAGGGGCGATGCCGGACGAACGGCATTAAAATCCGAAATCGGTAACTTCCACCTCTTTCTTTTCCTCATCTTTCGGCTTTTCCACCTTCACGTGAATCTCATTCGATTTGATCATGATGGCTCTGAGAGGCCGTACCGGGCAAATGGACTCGCATCCTCCGCATCCGATGCACAAATCCGGATTGACGTGAGGGATGGTCAATGTGCCTTTGAACGGAACCATTTGCACCGCCTGAGTCGGGCAGTGCTCGGAGCACGCCCCGCAGTCCGTATTTTCGGTGTTGACGATACAACGCTCGATGAAAAAGTTCGCGATTCCGATTTGGGTAGTCGCTTTCTCCTCTTTCGAGATTTTGCGTATGGCATGAGCGGGGCATATGTCTGAGCACACCGTACATTCGTAGTTGCAGTAACTGTTCTTGTACGACATGTGAGGCTTTAACAAGTAGTCGAAACCATATTCAAACCCCGCCGGGCGCAACACCTGGCTTGGACATTGGGTGACGCATAAATGGCAACCGGTGCACATGTCCTTGAAACTTTCGATGCTGAGCGAACCAGGGGGAGTGATGGGAGGCCATTTGTGCGGATCTTCTGTTTGAGCCTTGTCCGTTGCCTGTGCCAATGCGGAAACGGCGGGCAATGTCGCAGCCAACGTGACTCCGGTTTTCAGGAAATCGCGGCGGTTGCTGTCACATGTAGAGGCATCCGTCTTAGCCGGTGCGCTGTCCGGCTTATGCAGGAGGTCAGGGCGAAAACGATACTGAAGTCCGCCTTTGGCGCATGAAGATATGCAGTTAAAGCAATCGACACACCGGGAAGCATCGACATGCAAGTTTTTGCTGTCAATGGCTTCCGCCTTGCAAGTCCGTTCACATAGGCCGCAGTGCGTGCAACTTGACGGGTCGAACGAGATGCGGAAAAGCGAATAACGAGAGAAAAGGCTCAGGAAGGCTCCGACCGGGCAGACGGAATTGCAGAACAGGCGTCCCCGCCACACCGTCAGGCCGATGAACAAGCTTAAAGCTATCACGCCGCTTAAGAATCCGGCCAACGTCACGGTATTAATCGTGACTTGGTAGAGCGAATAATTGTCCATCTTCATAAGTATTTCCGCAGCCCCGTTGTTGCACCACATGACCAACGGCCTGAACAAGTTGCTGGCGATTCTCCCGAAGTTGCTGTATGGGTCCAAAAGCAAATATAAGTTCAACACGCCCGCAAAAACACTGATGCCTGTCAGCACCAAGATCGAATAGCGGAGGATGTTCAATGGTTTATGGAAAGAGAAACGGTAAGTCCCGTTTTTCTTCTTCCGGAACCGGCAAAGCAGGTGGTTGATGATGTCCTGCAATACCCCAGCCGGACAAAGAGTGGAACAATACAACCGCCCGAAAACGAAAGTAAAGATGACATGGAAAAGTACCACACCCCACATCATCCACATGAGAGCCGGCATGACCTGTGCTTCCAAGAGATGATGGACGCTTGGAGGCAACGATCCGCTGAAATCGACAAAGAAAAGCAGGATAGGGATAAAGAAAAGGAGGGCAAGCAGGACTCGCACTCCTTTCAAAGAGTTCAATCGTTTCATGAATGAATCAGATTTTAATACGTTTGATGTTCAAGGATTTCAAGTCCGTTGTCCCTAAATGGTTGGCTTCGCCTCTACCGATGTGCGAGACAGCTTCGATGTCCAATTTCTTGACTTGGTTGAACAACGACAATGCCGCCGTATCAATGGCCACGATGTTCGGGGAAACGATCAACGACTTCAGGGTTGCCACATCAGACAGAGACTTCCCTTGCGGGCCGTTTTGGTGCATGATGCGATAAGCGTCAACGATGTTCAACACGGGCCTCTTTTGCCAAGTGCAAATGTCGGCAATGCATTGTTGCAGGTCGTTTTGATGGAAATAACGCCTGTCCCATACGATTCCCATGTAATTCTTCATGGCACATGTCATTTTGGCTCCCCCGTGGTTCTTTAATACGGGGACATTAATCCACGCATCCGCTTCCACCAATGCTTCGTGTATTTTGGCACTTTTCAGTTTTATGCCGCCGGGGATCGCAACATCCTTGAAATACTTCTCATCGTTGGCAGGCATGATGATACCTCCAGCTTTTTTAACAGCATCAGCAATCCCGCTTGTCTCGTAGCACTTTTGCCAATTGTCGCATGTATGGTCAAACACGGTGACCTTTTGTGCTCCGGCAGCGAGGCATTTCTTTACCAAGGCTTCCACCAGCTTGGGGTTGGTGTTGCCCGCCATTTCCGGAGTCCTGTCCCATCCAATGTTGGGCTTTATGACGACCTTTTGCCCTTTCTTCACATATTTGCTTATGCCACCCAGTGCTTCCAGTGCCTTATCCAGCATCACATCCGGTTCGCCACCCATCACGGCGACCAAGTCCGGAACAGCCTCGACAGCCATGGTATTTGAAGCAAGGGCCGCTTGCAGCCCCTCGAAATTCAGCGTAAGGGCAGCCCCTGCCAATGCACTTGTCTTTAAGAAATCACGTCTTTTCATATTGTCCTTTTTATTAGTAATCGCTTGACAAGCAAAAGTAATAAAAATTATATAGACAAGGCAAATGTTTGGGTGAATTTATAAAAAGACACTGGCAAATATCTGGCAAATCTCCGGTCAAGGCATTTTCTTTAAATAGCTTTTGAAGAAATCGGGTTTGTCATTAAAAATCAATTGTTCCGGGAATTCGGCTATTTGCAATAGTTCGTAGATATATCCGTAATCACCTATTGAAAAGGAAATGTGTGCGTCACTTCCCAGAATAACCGGCACTTCATGCTGTTTGCATAAACGGAGAATCTCCAAGTTGTTGGGCTTAGCTTTCTTTTTGTGCCGGGCGGGGTTCAAGGAGCTATTGTTGATTTCAAGTATCGTCCGTGTCTTTTTCGCTTCCAGGACTACCGGTTCGAACAGGAAATCGGCTGTCCCGTCCCCCGGATGGCTGATGATTTGCACAAAGGGGTTGCGGATGGCTCCCAACAAGGCATCCGTGTTTTGTTCAATGCTTCCAGGGGTATAACAGAGCTTATGCAACCCGGCGATGCGTAGGTCCATCAGTCTCCAGTAGCTTTCTTCCATGTCAATGTTCCCTTCGTAATCGAGGATATTCAATTCTGCGCCCATCATCAGATCCACTCCATACATGTTCCTTGGGATGGCATGGAGATTCAAAAAATAGATTGGGTCGCATGTGCCCGGCATGGCATAGCCATGTTCCGTAATGCCTAATAATTTCAGCCCTTTCTCGGCAGCCGTATGTGCCATTTCTTGCACGGTGCTGTACGCATGACCACTTGCGATGGTATGCGTATGCATATCCAATAGAATGTTCATATATAAAATGTATCTGGATTTGATGGTTGTGATTTGTATGATGATTTATCGAGACAAATGTACATAAATCATCGATAGATTGCAATATTTTTTGCTTTATTTCACGTAAAAAGATACGTCCGCGAAGTTATTGGAAAACCAGAAAAACTTTGTAATTTTGTTCCAGTTATTTATGAAATAAATTATAGAATCCGTGCCATTGAAACATGAACATACATGACGATGTCAGGATAAAACAGAGCAATACATGGGCATAGAAAAAGGTATATTTAAACGTACGGAGTTGCTTCTTGGCGATCAAGTGATGCAAGCCATTCAACAAAAGCGTGTCATTATCTTTGGAGTAGGAGGGGTAGGCAGCTGGTGTGCGGAGAGTCTGATTCGCTCAGGCATTCGAAACATGACGTTAGTCGATTCAGACCGTGTCTGCATCACGAATGTGAACCGCCAATTGTTGGCGACGATGCAGACGGTCGGAAAAGTAAAGGTCGAAGCTTTGAAGGAACGCCTGTTGCAGATTAACCCGAAAGCGGAAATAACAGCTTTACAGCAGATATATTCCGCAGAGACAGCCGAATCATTCCATATAGAGAGCTATGATTATATTGTCGATGCCATTGACAGTTTGGACAACAAAGCCTTGTTGATACGCAAAGCCTGTGAAACGGATGCAGTGTTCATCTCCTCCATGGGAGCGGCTTTGAAAATGGATCCCACGAAAATAGCAGTTTCCGAGTTTTGGAAGGTCAAAGGCTGCCCGTTGGCGGCGGCATTGAGACGTAAATTCAAAAGAAGCAAGCTGTTTCCACAGAAGAAATTCAAGTGCGTGTATAGCGAGGAACTCTTGAAAAACCAAGGGGTCAACTCTTCGTGCGGGACAAGTGCTTGCCTTTGCCCGAAGGCAAAGGAAGGTCCAGGAGACCCCAATCTGGTAAACCATGAATGGTGTAGCTCCAAGGCCCAAATCAATGGAACGGTGGCACACATCACAGCTATCTTTGGTTTTACTATTGCCGGTTTAATCTTGCAAGATATAAACCAAAAGGTACGGGATGAAGCCGACATGGCGGCAAAACAAGGATAAAAAACACTTAATAAAGGCAAGATATTAAGTGTGGATGGGCGATATCTGTTGTTTGGCACAAGTGAATCTATCTACACGTCTGTGTCTTTTCGGGAGTGTCAGATGAACTGTGTCATGGTTAATTTTATTCTTAAAACTCATCGGT
>CALBYC010000065.1 GCA_937890135.1 uncultured Parabacteroides sp. | reverse complement strand
CTGAACAGGGTTTAGAGCATATGATATTGCTTCATCTCTTGCCGTAAAGCCAAAGCTTTCCTATTTGTAACCTGATCCATAAGAGCCCAGAAACGTTCACTATGGTTCATTTCGATGGTATGGCATAATTCATGGAGCAAAACATAATCAATCAAGTGCCAAGGTAGCAGCATGAGATGAAAAGAGAGATTGATGCTTTTCCTGCTGGTGCAGCTTCCCCAATGTGTCCGGCTGGAATTGATTTTGATGCCTGTCAGGCTGAATCCATATTGTTTTGCCAATTCAATGATCCTGCAAGGCAAAATCCTTTTAGCTTCATGACGCAAGGCCTTTTCAATCATTCCTTTTAACAAATCTTGTACTTCCCCCTCTTCAAAGCAAGTGTGGTACGGGCAAGCGATAGACAAAACGCCCTCTTTCAATGTCATGTAAAAGTTTTCCCGTTCAGTACAAAGAATCTGAAGTCTGAAAGTTGCTGTTTGCATTTGCGTCTTTTCGTTCAGGATTGATTTTGCCGGATGCTTAAGCAATGCCTGTTGGATTTCCTTTCGTTTGGATTGGACAAAATCTATCAATTCCCTCATATCTCCTTTTATCGGCATGATTCCCTGCACCTTGCCATTCGTGATTTTTAGACTATAATGTTTGGCTCTTGCGGACATTCTAACATAAACACGTCCTACCTCTTTATCATCAAAACAACTTTCCATTATGTTTTTCTTACAAAAGTAATAGATTGTTACCAACAATTATAGTTTTAGAATTGTTATATTTGCAGCGAAAACGAAACAGATAGTCCTAATCTAGTGAAAGAGGCTGTTTAAGAAAGAAATACAAAACAATATAAACTCAAATAATTATGGCTAAGAAAGCGCTTTTAATAATTCTGGATGGTTGGGGAATAGGAGACCATAAGAAAGACGATGCAATTTTCAACGCTCCGACTCCTTATTGGGACTCTTTATTGGCAACCTATCCTCATTCTCAGTTGCAGGCTTCAGGTGAAAATGTAGGTTTACCAGATGGACAAATGGGCAATTCGGAGGTTGGACATTTGAATATTGGGGCAGGTCGTATTGTTTATCAGGACTTGGTTAAAATCAACCGTGCATGCGCAGATAATAGCATACTTAAGAACAAAGAAATCATTTCGGCATTCTCTTACGCAAAAGAGACGGGCAAGAGCATGCATTTTATGGGATTGACCTCCACCGGCGGTGTTCATTCTTCTTTGGAGCATTTGTTCAAGTTGTGTGACATAGCGAAAGAATATGGATTGAAAAACACATTCATCCATTGTTTTATGGATGGTCGTGATACTGATCCGAGAAGTGGCAAGGGATTTATCGAACAATTGACCGCTCACTGTGCTCAGTCTGCTGGCACGATTGCTTCCATTATAGGCCGTTTCTATGCTATGGATCGTGACAAGCGTTGGAATCGTATAAAAGAAGCTTATGATTTGTTAGTTGAAGGAAAGGGCAAGCAGGCCACGGACATGGTGCAAGCTATGCAAGAATCCTATGATGAAGAGGTGACAGATGAATTCGTTAAACCTATCAATAACGCCACTGTTGATGGGACGATTAAAGAAGGTGACGTGGTTATCTTCTTCAATTATCGTAATGACCGTGCGAAAGAGCTGACCATTGTATTGACCCAGAAAGATATGCCGGAAGAAGGCATGAAGACCATTCCGGGGTTGCAATATTATTGCATGACTCCGTATGATTCATCATTTACGGGCGTCCATATTATATTCCCAAAAGAGAATGTCAAGGACACATTGGGTGAATACCTCTCAAGGAATAACAAAAAGCAGTTGCATATAGCAGAAACAGAGAAATATGCTCATGTCACATTCTTCTTCAACGGAGGGCGTGAAGCTCCTTTCGAAGGTGAGGATCGTATTTTAGTCCCATCTCCCAAGGTGGCCACATACGATTTGAAACCTGAAATGAGTGCCTATGAAGTAAAAGACAAATTAGTGGCGGCCATCAATACAAAAAAATACGATTTTATCGTAGTGAACTATGCGAATGGAGACATGGTGGGACATACAGGTGTGTATGAAGCGATTGAAAAGGCTTGTGTCGCTATTGATAATTGTGTTAGGGACACTGTTGAAGCAGCCAAGGCCAACGACTACGAAGTCATCATCATTGCAGATCATGGCAATGCCGACCATGCTTTGAATGCTGACGGAACGCCAAACACGGCTCATTCTTTGAACCCTGTTCCATTTGTATACGTAACAACCAACAAGCATGCGAAAGTGGAAAATGGCGTATTGGCAGATGTGGCTCCGTCTATTTTGCACATCATGGGTATGGAACAGCCGTCTGACATGACAGGAAAAGACTTGATTGAAGATTGATAATTCGCAAGGACGAGAATCCATTGGTGCATGCGCCTGCTATTTTTCGTAGTGGGCGCATGTTTGTTTTTATATTAAAATGGTTATTGATTATGATGATTCAAATAGAAGACGTAGTAGTATCTACCGATGTCTTTAGTGAGAAATTTGTCTGTAACTTGGATGCCTGCATGGGTCAATGTTGCATCGAGGGAGATGCCGGTGCTCCGGTTGAAGTTGATGAAGTTGCCGAATTAGAGAGGGTGTTGCCAGTCATTTGGGACGACCTTGCTCCCGAAGCCCAAAGAATTATTAAGGAGCAAGGAGTCGTATATACCGACCAAGATGGAGACCTGGTTACCTCGATTGTGAATGACAAAGATTGCGTATTTACTTGCTATGATGGAAAAGGGTGTTGCTATTGTGCTATAGAAAAAGCCTTTCGTGCCGGGAAATGTAACTTTTATAAACCGATATCATGCCATTTGTACCCGATACGGGTTGGGGATTATGGCCTTTATAAGGCCGTCAATTACCATCGTTGGGATGTTTGCAAGGCTGCTGAGATTCTGGGGAAAAAAGAAAATATGCCAGTTTATAAGTTCCTCAGAGATCCTTTGGTCCGGAAGTTTGGTGAAGGATGGTATCAGATGCTGTGCGATTGTGCCGAATTGTGGTTGAAGGAGAACAGATAAAAATGATTATTCAAGAGAAAACAGCGAGAGAAATTCGATTTTGTTTTTAATCCCATAATATAGTCGTATATTTGCTGCTGTATATTATTTATAATGGACGAATACGATGAATTTTGTAGAAGAATTGAAATGGCGTGGGATGGTACATACCATGATGCCTGGGACTGAAGAATTACTGCAAAAAGAGATGGTTACTGCTTATCTGGGCATCGACCCGACAGCAGATTCTCTTCATATTGGGCATCTGTGTGGTGTCATGATGTTGAGGCATTTCCAGCGTTGCGGCCATAAACCATTGGCTTTGATTGGTGGTGCGACAGGTATGATAGGTGACCCTTCCGGTAAATCCCAGGAAAGGAATTTGCTGGATGAAGAGACTTTGCGCCATAATCAAGAGTGTATAAAAAAACAATTAGGTAAATTCTTGGACTTTGAATCCGATGCGCCTAACAAAGCAGAATTGGTGAACAACTATGATTGGATGAAAGATTTCTCGTTCCTTGATTTTGCCCGTTCGGTAGGTAAACATATCACGGTTAACTATATGATGGCGAAAGATTCTGTTCAGAAACGTTTGAACGGAGAAGCGCGCGACGGCTTGTCTTTCACTGAATTTACTTACCAGTTATTGCAAGGTTATGATTTCCTGCATTTATATGAAACAAAGAATTGCAAACTTCAATTGGGCGGGTCTGACCAATGGGGCAACATCACTACGGGAGCAGAATTAATCCGTAGAACCAACGGGGGAGAAGTGTTTGCCTTGACTTGCCCTTTGATTACAAAAGCAGATGGTGGTAAGTTTGGCAAAACCGAATCGGGGAACGTGTGGTTGGACCGGCGTTATACATCTCCGTACAAGTTCTATCAATTCTGGTTGAATGTAACGGATACCGACGCTGCTAAGTATATTAAGATTTTCACGGCTCTTCCCAAAGAGGAAATAGAGGCTTTGATTGCAGAACAAGAAGCTGCTCCCCATTTGCGCCCTTTGCAGAAACGATTGGCCAAAGAAGTAACGGTTATGGTGCATTCTGATGAGGATTATAATGCAGCCGTGGAAGCTTCCAATATTTTATTCGGCAATGCCACTTCTGATGCGTTGAAAAAACTGGATGAAGCAACTTTGTTGGATGTATTCAATGGCGTTCCGCAGTTTGAAGTATCTCGTGATGAAATAACAGGAGGCATAAAATTGATAGATTTGTGCGTTGAAAAGGCAAAAATATTCTCTTCCAAGGGTGAAATGAGAAAGTTGATTCAAAGCGGAGGCGTTGGCTTGAACAAGGAGAAGGTGGCAGATGTTGATTTGACAGTGGATAGTAACTTCCTGCTAAACCAGAAATATCTGCTTATCCAGCGAGGAAAGAAGAATTATTACTTAATAATTGCAAAATAACGGGGCGAATGCTTGCAAGGATGAATCCTAATGTTTACCTTTGCATTGCTTTTTAGATAAAAGCTTCGGATTGTCTCATGGTGTAATGGTAGCACTACAGTTTTTGGTTCTGTCTGTCGAGGTTCGAATCCTCGTGAGACAACAGGTAAAAAGAGTAAGTATCAACGATACTTACTCTTTTTATTTAAACCCATATCATGACTTGGTCGGTCTGAAAAATATTCGTAATGGGCATAAACAGGCAATAAATGCGTTATTTGGATGGATTAATTCCACCTCCATAAAGTTTAAAATCGGTCGCAGTCTTTCCTCAGATCGGTCGCAGTCATTTTCCAAATCAGTCACGGCCTTTTCCAAAAGAAGGCAGCATCTTTTTCAGGAAGACCCGGTGCTATTTGTCACGCATGATAATATAATCAGCCAAATCTGTCAAGGCTTGTCGGGACGGTGAATCCGGGAATGAATCCAACATCCTGACTGCTTCGTTGCGAAATTCCGTCATTCGTCTTTTTGCATATTCAATGCCGCCATGCTCTTTGGCAAACTGAATCAGTTGGTCGACATGTTCATCTGTAAAATCCTTTTTACGGATGATTTCCAGCATTGGCTCTGCTTTTTCCCCTTCATGGTTCAAAGCATATAATAATGGCAGGGTCACTTTCCCTTCGCGAATATCATTCCCCGTAGGCTTCCCTATGTTCGATTCCTTGAAATAGTCAAATATGTCATCTCGGATTTGGAAGGCATAGCCTATATTTTCCCCAAAACTCCTCATCGTCTCGATAGCAGGAGCATCCGCGCCAGCAGAAATGGCGCCGATGGCCGTACATGCGGCAAGCAAAGTGGCGGTTTTCTTGTATATGACTTGCAGGTAGCAGGATTCATCCAAAATACTTTCATCCGCTGTTTCCATCTGTTTGATTTCTCCTTCGGAAAGCTCCCTGCCCAAGTCGGAAACAATGCCGATGATGCGCAAATCGCCTGTTTGGATTGAGCGAATCAAAGCGGTTGAAAGAACATAATCGCCTGCCAATACGGCGACCCGGTTATCGAATATGGCATTCAAGGACGGGATGCCCCGCCTTTCATGGGTCTCATCGACCACATCATCATGAATCAGGGTAGCCGTGTGCAACAATTCCAAAAACACGGCAGAGTTGATTGTGCAATCCGTCACGCCTCCACACATCTTGGCCGACAACAATACCAGCAGCGGGCGCACATGTTTGCCCGTTGCCTTCAATATCTGTTCGATAGCAGCCTGCAATCTCCGCGTCTCGCTTCGCAAGGAGGTTTCAAACTCCGTGTTAAAGCGGGAAAATTCTGCAGCTACCGGTTCTTCTATTTTGCTTCTGTCTATCATATTTCGTCCAACGCAATGCAAAAGTAACAAAAACTATTTATCAACGGCAACAATGGTGTCTAATAATTATTAGGCAGAAGCATGCTGTCTATCCAAATAGTAGTCTGAATCACTTCCTCGGCATCAATGTGATGAATGGTATGATCATCTCTTCCATGGAAATTCCCCCGTGCTGGAAAGTATTCTTGTAATAAGAGACGTAATAATTGTAATTGTTCGGATAAGCAAAGAAGTCCTGCCCTAAGGCAAATATATACTTGCTGCTCAGGTTGGGCGAAGGAAGCCCGACTTTCTGCGGTTCACGTATTTCAAACACTTCTTTCGGGTTATAACTTAAATTCTTCCCCAATTTGTAACGCAAGTTGGTGTTGGTGTTCTTATCTCCAATCACTTTTACAGGAGTATCCACACGGATTGTCCCATGGTCCGTCGTCACGATTACCTTATATCCTGTTTTTGCGATTCGCCTGAACAATTCCAAGGTGGTGGAGTGGCGAAACCACGAACGGGTCAGGCTTCGGTAAGCTGCTTCGCTTTGTGCCAATTCGCGAATCATTTTGCTTTCAGTCCTTGCATGCGACAACATGTCCACAAAGTTAAGGATGATAACATTTAATTGGTTCTTCAGTAACGATGGAATCATTCCTAACAGCTTTTCGCCATATTGGGAATCATGAACCTTGTTATATGAGAAGGAATATCTCTTGCGGAATCTATCGATTTGAGTTTGGATAAGAGGGGCTTCGTTCAAGTTTTTCCCTTCTTCGCTCTCTTCATCCACCCATAAATCGGGGAATAATTTCTCGATTTGCGAAGGCATTAACCCTGAAAAGATGGAATTGCGGGCATATTGAGTGGCTGTGGGCAATATGCTATAATACATGTCTTCATCAAATGTATAAAATTCGGACAGCAGGTCTTTCACCACGCGCCATTGGTCCATACGGAAATTATCAATCAAAATAAAAAAAATTTTCTCTCCTCCATCCAATAGCGGGAAAACACGTTTTTTGAAAAGGTCAGGACTCATCAGCGGACGTTGCTCGGGATGGTTGATCCAACTTTCGTAGTTTTTCTTTATGAATTTCCCGAATGCCCAATTAGCCTCCTCCTTTTGCTTCAACAGCATATCCATCATCTGTGTCTGGCTGCTTTCCAATTCCAATTCCCAATAGACCAACTTTTTGTACACCTCTTTCCAGTCATGCGTGGTCAAGGAGTCATTGATTTGCATTCCAATCCGGCCGAATTCCTGTTGGTAACTTTGAGTTGTAGTTTCTGAGATGATGACATTTTTATGCACATTCTTCTTGATGGACAGCAAAAGCTGGTTGGGGTTGACCGGCTTAATCAGGTAGTCGGCTATTTTATTCCCGATAGCTTGGTTCATGATGCTCTCTTCTTCGCTCTTCGTGACCATGACAACCGGGACATTCGGCGCAATCTCCTTGATTTGTGCCAAGGTTTCCAAGCCTGTCAGTCCGGGCATGTTTTCATCCAGAAAGATAATATCAAAGGCATCCTGGCGGCAACAGTCTATGGCATCCTGGCCACTAATCACCGGAACAACTTCATATCCTTTTTCTTTCAAAAA
>CALBYC010000064.1 GCA_937890135.1 uncultured Parabacteroides sp. | reverse complement strand
GAGGAGCACACGGGCCGGGTCAGTTCGCTGACCCGGCTTTTTTTGTATCATATACGAAAAGGAGGAAGAGATGTCTTGATTTTTTTGTACTTTTGCAAACAGTTTTTATTTAAAAACACTTCAAAAGATTTATTATGGGAACAGGCGCATTGTTAGCACCACTTATTTTTGTGGTAATATGTTTAGTTTTTGGAGCAATATTGAAATCAGTGTTGAAAAAAAGTAAATTCCCATACACTGTAGCACTTTTTGTTTTTGGTATTTCAATAGGATTATTAGACCGTTTTAGTCTATTAAATGCCCCTTTAGTAAAATCAGCAATAGATTTTGCCGGGAACATGGATCCCGATTTAATCTTATACTTGTTCCTACCCTTGTTGATTTTTGATGGTGCGTATGAATTAGATTTACATGTATTTAAAAAATCATTATTGAACTCGACCTTGTTGGCAGGCCCTGGATTGGTCATAGCTATGTTCATGACCGGTGCATTAATTATGGGAGTGTCCTATTTTTTACCTGAAAGGGGGCAATGGAACTGGAATTATGCATTGATGTTTGGAGCATTAATAAGTGCCACTGACCCGGTTGCCGTTGTTGCCTTATTAAAAGAACTGGGGACAAGTAAACGATTTTCCACATTGGTTGATGCCGAGTCCATGTTAAATGATGGAACAGGCATTGTCTTGTTCATGCTCTTCTTTGGAGTCTATTCTACTGCCGGCATTTCTGAATTGCCGCCACTTTTAAATTTTATTTTAGTTGTGTTTGGCGGGGCATTATTAGGATGGCTGACAGCTCGGCTTACGATTTGGTTTTTGAAACAGTTTAATGAAGATGAGGCTGTTCAAAATAGCATTATCATTGTAGCGTCTTATATCACTTTCATCTTAGCACAAAGTTATTTGAATGTATCTGGTGTAATTGCTTTGGTCACATTTGGCTTGACGGTAAATAATGTCGGCCGTCCTCGTTTGAAACCCGAAGTCAATAAGTTTATGGTTCAATTTTGGGAATTGATGGCTTATATGGCAAATACACTTATATTCATAATTGTAGGCGTCGTCATCGCTTTAAAAGTTGATGTGACGTGGCGCAGCCTGCTCTTCCTTCTAATTGTTTATATAGGGGTAAATATTGTCCGTTTGCTCATGATACTGCTATTGTTCCCTATAATGAAAAAAACCGGTTATGGGCTAAGCCATCGTGAATCTTTTATTTTGGCTTGGGGAGGATTGAGAGGGGCGTTAGGCTTGACCTTGGCTTTAATGGTTTCATATACCTTGGATATTCCAGAAGAAATACGCCGTCAAATATTGTTATTGACGGGTGGGATTGTGACATTGACGTTAGCAATCAATGCGACTACCATGCCGTGGCTTTTACAGAAATTAGGCCTTGCCAAGACCTCATTGGCTAAACTAAATGTGGATTACAGCATAAAGAAACAGATATCAGATGCATCTTATAAATATTTGGATAAGCTAAAAAAGAAAGAAGCCTTGCAAGATTCAAACTGGGAAATGGTAGAAGAATATTTGCCAGAGAAAGTGAGTGCGCCACCCTTATCTCTTTCTGTAGACATATTGGCGGACATTCGTTTGCGGGTGTTGAAAAAAGAACAAAAAGTGTGTTGGGAACTTTTTAACGAAGGAATCATTTCCCGTAAGTCCTTGCAGTTATTATTAGCTACCTTATCTGAACATTATGACCGTGACGGGCATTTGCCATTGTCTTATCGTAACTGGATGTTCAAATATTATAAAGAAGTGTTTTATATCCGTTGGTTCAAAAAAATCAAGTTGGTAAGAAATCTCTTCGACAAGTATTCTCATGAATGGGTGATAAATGGCTATGATTTGGGAAGAGGATTCATCATCACACAAAGAGAATCCATGAAACTCATAGATGAATTCATTAACTCGGGAGCTTTAGGCGATAAGGCCAAAGGTTTCTTAAATGAGTTAAAACAGGAAATAGAGCTGAATATGAAAAATATTACTGACGTATTGACCACTTTGTCTGCTGAATATCCATTGTCATATCGCTGCGGGGTAACATTAAAGGCAATTAGAATGTTGTTGGCGAATGAAAAAAGGATGATAAACCAATTCGCAAGTGATGCCGTGTTATCCTCGAATGAAGCTGAAAAAATGATAGATGATGTTGATGACAGATATGATGACCTTACCGCTCGCCATATAAACCAGCTTCTGCATCGGTTTAAAACCAGTAATGAATAAAAAGTCATGTTAAAATTGGCTCTTTATTTACATAATAGAGCTAATTGAAAAATAAATCATTAATTTTGTACATTGATTTTAATGTAAAGACGACATAAAATGACGGCGATGAAAAAAATTAAAAGAGCACTGGTTTCGGTGTACCACAAAGATGGTTTAGATGAGATTTTAAGAAAGCTTCATGAAGATGGAGTTTCTTTTGTGTCAACGGGTGGAACGAAAACTTTTATAGAATCATTAGGCATTCCTTGCGATGCTGTTGAAGATATGACAGGGTATCCTTCTATTTTAGGAGGACGAGTAAAAACATTGCACCCTAAAGTGTTTGGTGGTATTTTAGCACGTCGTGAAAATGAAGGTGACAAGGCTCAATTGGCTCAATATGATATTCAAGAGATAGATTTGGTTATTGTGGATTTATACCCTTTTGAAGAAACAGTAGCTTCAGGTGCGGATGAACAAGCAATAATTGAAAAGATAGATATAGGTGGAATTTCTTTGATAAGAGCTGCCGCAAAGAATTTCAAGGATGTCGTAATCGTTGCTTCTAAGCACCAGTATGCACCATTCTTGAAATTGTTGAATGAAAAGAAGGCAGAAACGACTTTGGAAGATCGCAAATGGTTTGCGAAAGAAGCCTTTGCTGTTTCTTCTGGTTACGATACTGCGATTTTTAATTATTTCGACAATAAATCAGGTTCCCATTTCCGTGTCGCTGTGGATGAACCCATGCACTTGCGGTATGGCGAGAATCCCCACCAAACAGGCAAATTCTATGGTAAATTCAATGACATGTTCCATCAATTGCATGGGAAGGAAATTTCATATAATAACTTATTGGACATCGATGCCGCAGTTAATTTGATCGATGAGTTCGATGAGTTGACATTTGCCATTTTAAAACATAATAATGCCTGTGGTGTGGCATCTCGTTCTACTGTCTTAGAGGCTTGGAAAGATGCTTTGGCCGGTGATCCAGTATCAGCTTTTGGAGGCATATTAATAACAAATGCCACGATAGATGAATCAGTTGCAGAGGAAATTAATAAAATATTCTTCGAGGTTGTGATTGCACCTGCTTATACAGAAGGAGCTTTAGCTGTTTTGGAACAAAAAAAGAATCGTATTATCTTGGTGCGCAAAGAATGTAAGACTCCGGCCATGCAATTCCGTTCATTGCTCAATGGCGTTTTAGCGCAGGAAAAAGACTTAAGCGTTCAGACGGAAATAGACTTAGAGCCTATGAGCAACAGGCGGCCATCAGAACCTGAAGTGGAAGATTTGTTATTCGCCAATAAAATTGTGAAGAATAGCAAATCGAATGCTATTACTTTGGTGAAGAATAAACAACTATGTGCGAGCGGAATAGGACAAACTTCGCGGGTTGACGCTTTGAAACAAGCCATAGAAAAAGCTAAATCATTCAACTTTGATTTAAATGGAGCAGTCATGGCTTCTGATGCTTTTTTCCCATTCCCGGACTGTGTCGAGATAGCTGATAAAGCAGGCATTACGGCAGTAATACAGCCAGGCGGTTCGATTAAAGATGATCTTTCTATCGCATATTGCAACGAACATAATATTGCTATGGTCAAAACAGGAGTTCGTCATTTTAAACATTAATAAATATCCGATTTTGAGCTGCCCTTATCTATTTGAAGTTCAAATGACAGCTCGGAATTTTTCTAATTTAGTTTAAAAGAATGGGTTTATTTTCATTTACTCAAGAAGTAGCAATGGATTTAGGAACTGCCAATACAATTGTTATGTGCAATGGTAAAATGGTAGTTGATGAACCGTCCGTGATTGCTTTAGACCGAAGGACTGATAAGGTATTGGCTATCGGTGAGAATGCGAGACAAATGAGCGGGAAAGAGAACGATAATATACGTACGATACGTCCCTTGCGTGAAGGTGTGATAGCTGATTTTTATGCTGCTGAGCAAATGATGCGTGGGCTGATTAAGAAGGCGAGCAACCGAAGCCGTTGGTTTACCCCTTCTTTACGTATTGTCATCGGGATTCCTTCCGGAAGTACTGAGGTGGAAATCCGTGCCGTGCGTGATTCTGCAGACCATGCTGGAGGACGTGATATATATATGATATACGAGCCTATGGCCGCTGCTTTAGGGATTGGCATAGATGTTCAGGCCCCTGAAGGGAATATGATTGTGGACATAGGGGGTGGAACGACTGAAATTGCTGTAATTTCTTTGGGAGGAATTGTTTCTAATAAGTCAATTCGTATCGCGGGTGATGATTTGACTACTGACATAGTGGAATATATGCGTCGCCAGCATAATGTCAAAGTTGGCGAAAGGACGGCTGAACAAATAAAAATTCATGTCGGATCTGCTTTGACTACCCTTCAAGATCCTCCTGAAGATTATCTCGTCAAGGGACCCAACCAGATGACATTTTTGCCAATGGAAGTGCAGGTTTCATATCAGGAAATTGCTCATTGTCTGGACCGCACGATATCTAAAATGGAGGCTGCGATATTAGGTGCTTTGGAAAATACTCCTCCGGAGTTATATGCGGATATAGTTAATAACGGTATATATTTGACAGGAGGAGGAGCTTTGATGCGCGGATTGGATAAGCGGCTGTCTGATAAGATGAAAATCGCTTTTCATGTGCCGGAAGACCCCTTGCATGCCGTTGCCCGGGGAACTGGGGTGGCCTTGAAAAATGTAGATAAATTTAATTTCCTTATCCGATGACATTAAGATAAGTTGGATGTTAAGTCTTTGGGCTTGATATCCAGCTTGCATATATAAAGAATATATGAGAAAATTGCTGGATTTCCTTTTGAGGAAAAAGCATTGGTTTTTATTTATTTTCTTTGAAGTGCTATCGATAATGCTGGTATACAGAGACAATTTATACCAGCGCAGTGCTTTGCTAAGCTCTGCCAATTACATATCAGGTCATATTGCCACTGTAACGGGTGGAATCCGTTCCTATTTCCATTTGAGGAAAATCAACAGGAATTTACAAGAGCAAAACGGAAAAATGGAGATGGAGTTGTTAAAACTCCAAGAGCAGATAGATGCGATGTTGGAAGATACAGTTTCTTTTAAGGGGTATGTTAAAGATTCCCTTCATACTGAATATCCGTTTCAGTTTGTGTTGGCAGGTGTAATTAATAACAGCTTTTCTCAGGTTGCTAATTATATAACTCTCAATAAGGGGAAAAACGATGGAATCTCTCCAGATATGGGAGTTGTTTCTGAACAAGGAGTGGTGGGTATCGTATCCCATGTGTCAGATCATTTTTCCGTTGTGATTTCTCTCTTGAATCCAAAATCCAAAATCAGTTGTAAAGTTTTGGGCAATAATAGTTTCGGATATTTATCATGGAATGGTCACGACATACAGCATGTGACCTTAGAGGAGCTGCCGAGGCATGCTGAATTTCAAAAGGGAGATACCGTTGTGACTAGTGGATATTCTGCTATTTTCCCAGCAGGGCTCATCGTTGGCACGGTTGAAGGCTTTAGCAAAGAGCATGATGATAATTTTTATGCACTACAGGTTAAATTGGCCACGTCATTCTCATCTTTGCAAAATGTAAGAATCATCCGTAATACTTTACAACAGGAACAACTCAATTTAGAAAGAGAGGCTAAAAAGAATGATTAATGATATATTGCGAACTGCGGCCTATTTTATTGTGCTAGTTTTGTTGCAAGTTCTGGTATTGGACAATATACATTATTTGCGCTTAGCTACTCCATTTGTATATCTGTACTGCTTGTTGAAGATGCCGGTAGGCATATCAAGAAGCCAAATGCTTATCTTTTCTTTTTTTGTAGGTATAGTAATCGATATGTTTTCCAATACTTCAGGCATGCATGCTTTTGCATGCACTTTGGCTGGATTTCTACGAGAGCCATTGATTCGTTTAATACAAGGTAAAGATTTGCCTATTGGAATCTATCCTTCATTTTATACTTTTGGATACAAAGGATTTTTCCGTTATGTGTTGCTGTTCGTTGCCATACATCATTGTGCCTTATTTTTGGTCGAAGCTTTATCCTTTTTTGACTCTTACTATTTGTTGTTGAGGATAGCTGCAAGTGTCGTGACAACAGTATTGCTGATAATGATATTTGAATTGTTCAATTTTGAATCACAGAAAATTGGAGAATAGATTAGACACAAGATATGAAAACCGCCGCTATGTAGTGGGTGGCTTTGTCGTCCTACTGACCTTGTCATTCATTATCCGTCTGTTTTATTTGCAGATTTTAGATAGTGATTACCGAGATCAGGCAGATAGTAACGCTTTTTTAAAAAGGACGATTTATCCTTCGCGGGGTATCTTATATGATAGGAATGGAAAATTACTTGTTTACAATCAGCCCGCTTATGACATTATGTTGATAATGCGTGAAATCCATCCTTTTGACACGTTAGATTTCTGTCATATCATAGGAATAAACAAAGAACAGTTTATCAAGCGAATTGCAGATATAAAGGACAGAAGATTAAACCCTGGTTACTCATCTTATACGCCTCAAGTATTTATGACACAATTGTCTGCCAAGGAGTGCGGTATTTTACAAGAAAAACTTTATAAGTTCCCCGGATTTTATATTCAAAACAAAACGATTAGAGAATATGCTTATCCTAATGCGGCTTTGCTGCTGGGAAATGTGGGAGAAGTGAATAAGCGAGACATAGAAAATGACAATTATTATGCTGTTGGAGATGGTTCGGGCAGGACTGGGGTCGAAAGTTCATATGAGAAAGTTTTGCGTGGAGAGAAAGGGGTAGAGATTTTATTGCGCGATGCGCATGGTCGAATCAAAGGGCGTTATAAAGATGGAGCGTTTGACATATCTCCCGTTTCTGGCAAGGATTTAAAGTT
Source organism: uncultured Parabacteroides sp. (assembly GCA_937890135.1). Classification (GTDB taxonomy): domain Bacteria; phylum Bacteroidota; class Bacteroidia; order Bacteroidales; family Tannerellaceae; genus Parabacteroides. The sequence goes on along the minus strand of CALBYC010000064.1, from coordinate 10,424 downwards.
ATCGATAGATATAGAGCTTCAAGCTTACGGGGAAAAATTAATGAAAAACAAATTAGGCGGGATTGTGATGATTGAACCCGAATCTGGCGAAATCTTATGCATGGTTTCCTCTCCTACGTTTGATCCCAGTTTATTGGTGGGACGTGTAAGAGGGAAAAATTATAGGGAGTTGCAGAAGAATCCGATGAAACCTTTATTCAACAGAGCAATCATGGCGCAATATCCTCCAGGGTCAACATTCAAACCGGCGCAAGGCCTTATTTTTCTGCAAGAGGGGGTAATAGATGCAGAAACACGCTTTCCATGTGCCCATGGTTATACGTTCGGAGGAGGCAAACCCGCATGCCACGCTCATCCTTCCCCTTTGCCCTTGGTAGGGGCTTTGGCAACATCTTGTAATTCATTTTTTCCGTGGGGGTTACATTATATGTTGGACGATCGTTCCCGTTATCCGTCCATCCAGCAAGCGTTTGATGTTTGGAAGGACTATATGGTGTCTATGGGGTACGGCTATAAGTTGGGAGTTGATATTCCCGGAGAGAAACGAGGCTATATCCCTAATAGTAAAACGTATGATAATATATATAAGAAAAGGTGGAACTCTAGCACAATCATATCCATTGCCATTGGACAGGGTGAAATATTGGCCACCCCGTTGCAAATCTGCAATTTAGCAGCTACAGTTGCTAATAGGGGCTTTTTCATAACCCCACATGTGGTAAAAGAGATCCAAGATATGCCTTTAGATTCATTGTACACTGAAAAAAGATACACCAAAGTAGATTCTCGATATTATTCGTTAGTTGCGGAGGGCATGCGGGGAGCAGTGGCTGGAACGGCATATGGCGCTACTTGCAGAGGTGCTAATTTGCCCGACATTGAAGTTTGCGGGAAAACAGGGACGGCAGAGAACCCCCATGGCAAGGATCATTCCATATTTATGGGGTTTGCTCCTTATAAAGAACCGAAGGTGGCAATTGCCGTATTTGTGGAAAATGCCGGATTCGGTGCGACTTATGCTGTACCGATTGGACGATTGATGATAGAGAAATATTTGCGAGGTTTTATTTTGCCGGAAAGCCAAATGATTGAAGATAATATAGTCAATAGTGTAGTTTTGCCGAATGCAATATAATACGAAAGATAATTGGAAATTGGTAGATTGGTTTACCATCTTGCTTTACTTGTTAATGGTAGCGGCCGGATGGGTAAGCATATGTGGCGCTTGCTATGAATTGGATTCAGGTCATATATTGGGTTCTGTACGCCCTGTAACTCAGTTGGCATGGATAGGCGTTTCGATAGTTGTGGCTTTTTCTATATTAATGATTGATAGGGATTTTTTTGAAGTGTTTTCTTATATCATTTATGCCGCTGTCATCATATTACTGGTTGCTACCATTTTTTTTGCTCCAGATATTAAGGGATCCCGTTCTTGGTTGGTCTTAGGCCCTATTCGTTTGCAACCTGCTGAATTTGCAAAGTTTGCCACAGCGTTGGCCGTCGCTCGAATCATGGGGAATTATGGATTTGTTCTGACTAAATGTAAGAATTTTTTGTTGGTTTTAGGCTTGATTTTCTTGCCTATGGTTTGTATCCTTATGCAGCGTGAGACAGGTTCCGCCTTAGTCTATTTTGCATTTTTTCTCATGTTGTATCGTGAGGGCATGTCCGGGTATTTCCTCTTGGCGGGAATATGCGCCGTCACCTTTTTTGTGACAGGCATGAAGTATGCTGACACGATGATGGGGGAGACTCCTTTGGGAATCTTTCTTGTTTCCATGATGGTTCTGGTTATCTCAATTATTTTGATGTTGGTTGAGACTAAGAACAAGCATGATGTTTACATATTATCCTCCGTTTCGGCATCCGTTTTGCTGATTTCTGCCATTGTTTCTCATTACTATCCATTTAATTTAAATTGGATTGTATTTGGGCTTTTGTCTATTTTGATTATATATTTGATATATGAATCCATCTATCATTGGGTTTGGCATTATGTAATGATAGCCTCATTTGTCGCACTCTCCATAGGCTTCCTTTTTTCTGTCAATTATGTTTTCAATGAGATATTGGAACCTCACCAGCAAATACGTATTAAGGTATCGTTGGGACTGGAGGACGATCCCAGCGGAGCGGGCTATAATGTAAACCAGTCCAAGATAGCAATTGGATCTGGTGGATTGTATGGCAAGGGATTTTTGAATGGCACACAGACAAAGCTGAAATATGTGCCGGAGCAGGCCACTGATTTTATATTCTGCACGGTGGGGGAAGAACAAGGTTTTGTGGGATCTTCTGCCGTCTTGATATTATTTGCTGTTTTTATCATCCGTTTGATTATATTGTCAGAACGGCAAGACACGGTGTTTGCTCGTGTCTATGGTTATTCTGTAGCATCTGTTTTTTTGTTTCATTTAGCCATCAACATAGGCATGGTGACCGGTTTGACTCCGGTCATAGGCATTCCCCTTCCCTTTTTTAGCTATGGAGGTTCGTCCTTGTTGGGGTTTACCATATTGCTGTTTATTTTTTTACGTCTGGACGCTTCCCGGAAGGAGAGGTAGGTATGACTCGTAATCCTATTTCTTGAATGCCAATGATGACGCTGTCGCGCATGCCTTGTCTAAAGCTAAAGGTATATTGCCCCGTAAAAGGGAAAAGGTAATTGCTCCGAATAGGATAACTCGATTCATAAAGCGAAATTCCATGACCGTGCCATTTGCCGAATTCATCTGCCAAGATGCATTCAATCGTGTCTTTCTTAAGTTTTCCCATAGGCGGCTCCTCATTGCAAAACAGCCAAAGGTTTTGGTAGGGATACTTGTTGTTGTTTCGGATATCCATGAAAATGTCGTAGGATATTGTGTTATCGTCAATTTCGAATGTGAAGTAGTAGACCTTGTCCTTTGTCCATGCTGTATTCTCTATCGCCTGATATTGGTTATACAATGTAGATGAATCGCATGCAAAGAACAAGGTACACCCTCCAGCCATCAAGATTATTTTAATTATCCTGCTTAGCATCTTTCTCTTTCGGCTTGTTGTTTGCCGGTTTGTTTGTATTCTGTTTGTTCCCGTTGACATCTGTAGCCGCTTGCGGCGCCTTAGGTTTTGCTTGCTGCGCATTCTCTTTCTCGGATTGCCTTTCGTCGTTAAATTTGTTTTTCGTCCGTTGCTGCTGCTTGTTCTTGTTGTTAAACTTCTGTCCTTGTCCTTGATTCCCTCTATTATTGTTTTTTTGCGGTGATTGCTGGTTGTTTGCATTCTCCGTTTTTTCTTTATTGGAGTTCTTGCTTTCTTTGCTATCTCGATTAATGTTCTTCCCCTCTTTCGGATTCTTGTCTTGCAGTCCCTCTTGAGTTCCCTTGTCTTTATTAGAGTTGCCATTGTTGGGAGTTGCTCGTTCATTCGATGGATTGTTTCCATTCGGATTACCGCCGCCTCTCTTCTTTTTCTTCTTTTTCGATACATTGTCAAAGCGGGTAACGCTGTCTTGCCCTAAAATATCTTGCGAGTCACGTTTAGGTTGTTGTTTGGTATCAGCTTCTAATGAAACAGGCTTGATGCCTTTTTTATTCATGTTGATGATGTCAAATGCCCGCTGAGCCGGTATTGTGACAAGATTTGCGGCAATTGCCTTGTCGGTTGAATACGTGATTTCCCTTTTGAAAATATCTGTTTTAAAATGATAATAGTTGCTGTCTTTGGTCTCCAATACGATTTCCTTTGAAGGTAACCGCTTTTGAGCTTCCACATATGCGTCCACTTCATAGTTGATGCAGCATTTCAGTTTTGCGCATTGTCCTGCTAGTTTTTGCGGGTTCATGGAAATATCCTGATAACGGGCTGCTCCGGTTGCTACGGAAACAAAACTGGTCATCCAGCTTGAACAGCATAGTTCTCTTCCGCAAGGGCCAATTCCTCCGATTCTTCCTGCTTCTTGGCGAGCACCAATTTGTTTCATTTCGATGCGTACTCTGAAAGTTTCTGCGAGAACTTTGATCAATTGTCTGAAATCCACGCGCTCGTCGGCTATGTAATAAAAAATAGCTTTATTTCCATCGCCTTGATATTCCACGTCTCCAATCTTCATGTTCAATCCGAGCCTTGCGGCGATTTGTCTGGATTGTATCATGGTCTCATGCTCTTTTGCTTTCGCTTCCTCATATTTGTCCAAGTCCGTCTGTTTGGCTTTCCGGTATATTTTCTTCGGCTCCTGGTCATTCCTCACATTGTTTTTTTTCATTTGCAGCAATACAAGCTTGCCTGTTAATGTGACAGTGCCGATATCATGTCCGGGCGCCGCTTCGACAGCAACCATGTCTCCTTTCTCCAAAGGGATGTGGGTGTTGTTGAGGTAATAACCTTTACGTGTGTTTTTGAATTGCACCTCAACGAAGTCGGTCGCATTTTCAGCATCTGGGACTCCGCAAAGCCAATCGTAAGTATTTAATTTGTTATTTTGTATTTTGCTGCAACCTTTCGCGCACATTCCGCAGCAACCATTATTTTGCTTAAAATCCATAAAGTCTATCTTAGTATGCTATGTTCATTTCTTGTAAATATGCAAAAATAGAAAAAAACATTAGGATAATCTTTTTTCCCAAGAAAAAAAATAGCATATTTGAGAACTCTTAGCGGGTTGAACACTTGAAGGAACGAGTTAGTCGAGCCGCAAAGAATCTAAGAACAATAAAGTTTGAACAGATGGATACAAAACAGAAACCTTACAAGTTGGGACTTGCTTTAAGTGGAGGAGGGGCGAAAGGATTTGCACATCTTGGCGTTTTTCAGTTCTTGAATGAATGCTCATTGAAGCCGGATATTATTTCCGGAACGAGTGCTGGTGCCGTAGTCGGTGCATTGTATGCTGATGGTCATTCCCCGGATGAGATTCGGAATTTTTTCTCGGGAAGGGAGTTCTCTGAGTTTGCCCAACTGCAAATACCTAAGTCTGGACTATTCGACATGAGCCGTTTCAAGGATTTCTTAAAGCGTAATTTGAAGGCGAAACGCATAGAGGACTTACCAATTCCTATGGTGATAGTGGCAACTGATTTGGACAATGGCCAAAGCCATGAGTTCAGAAATGGACCTTTGGTTGAAGCCATCGCCGCCTCTTGCAGCATACCTATTATTTTTAGCCCGGTTGAAATAGAGGGTATTCATTATGTGGATGGAGGTTTGTTCCGTAATTTTCCGGTGACAACGATCCGTGAGGAGTGTGAACGGGTGATAGGCGTGAATGTCAGTCCTCTTATCCCCCACAAATATAAGCAAACGATTATCCATATCGCCGAACGTTCTTATCATTATATGTTCCAAGCAAACACACTGGAAGACAGGGGGGCTTGCGATGTGTTGATAGAGGCGAAGGAAGTTGGTTTGTATAAAACGTTTGACTTAGATAATGTCGATTTGATTTCACAGATAGGCTATGAAGCTTCTGTTGATGCGTTCAAACGTGTGATGGAAGATAATAAATTAGATATGGTTGAGAAAGCGTTGAGCATGCGAAATATCGCTTTGCAATCTAATTGAGATAATTACCCAAAATGAAGAGTTATGAAGATGAATGATTTAGAGAAAATGGTTATATACCAAGTCTTCCCGCGATGGTTTGGTAACAAGAATGCCTCGTTGGTCCCCAATGGGACTTTGAAAGAAAACGGGGTTGGTAAGTTTTCTGATTTTTCTCCATTGGCTTTGGATGAGATAAAGAAGTTGGGTGTTACCCATGTTTGGTATACAGGCGTGATAGAACACGCCACCCTGACGGATTACTCAACGTACCATATCCGGCTGGACCATCCTGCTATTGTGAAAGGGAAGGCAGGCTCGCCTTATGCCATCAAGGATTATTACGATGTTGACCCCGACCTGGCAGATGAAGTGCCTATGCGCATGGTTGAGTTTGAATCGTTGGTACGCCGAACGCATGAAGCCGGATTGAAGGTGATTATTGACTTCGTCCCGAACCACGTGGCTCGCCAGTATCATTCGGATGCCCGCTTCTTGTATATTGATGATTTAGGAGAAAAAGATGACGTGAACAAAGCTTTCTCCCCGAATAATAACTTCTATTACATTCCGGGGCAGCCTCTCTCATTGGCTTGTTCTTCGGACGACCAAGGACTTCCGTATAGCGAATTTCCTGCCAAAGCAACGGGCAACGACCATTTTGATGCTTTCCCTGGAAAAAACGACTGGTACGAAACCGTCAAGTTGAACTATGGCGTGGATTACTTGAACGGACATCAAACCTATTTTGAACCGATTCCGGACACTTGGAAGAAGATGCTGGATATTTTGTTGTTTTGGGCGGGTAAAGACGTGGATGGATTCCGCTGTGACATGGCGGAGATGGTTCCCGTCGAATTTTGGAATTGGGCTATTCCGAAGGTGAAAGAGGAATTTGACGTGACGTTTATTGCGGAAGTGTATAATCCTGCTCAATATCGAAATTACCTTAACGCCGGGCATTTTGATTATCTGTACGACAAAGTCGGATTGTATGACACGCTCCGAGCTGTTATTTGCGGACAAGCCCCGGCTTCACGGATTTCTTCTTGCTGGCAGGCTTTGGATGGCATCCAATCTAAGATGCTGAATTTCTTGGAAAACCATGATGAGCAAAGACTCGCTTCCGATTTCTTCGCGCATGACGGGCGTTGGGGTATTTCCGGGCTAATGGTTTCCGCCTTGATGAACACCAATCCATTCATGATATATGCAGGTCAGGAAATGGGCGAGCGTGGCATGGATGCGGAAGGTTTTAGTGGCAAGGATGGAAGGACGACTATTTTTGATTATTGGAGTCTGGAAACGTTGCGGAATTGGAATAACGGAAGACGCTTTGACGGAGGATTGCTTACGGATGAACAAAGGTCCCTCCGCGAAACGTATGCCAAGGTTTTGAATATTGCACGTACAGAACCTTGTGTAACCCAAGGCGTTTTCTTTGATTTGATGTATAAGAACCAAGATAATTGTTTCTTTAATGCCAACAAACAGTATGCCTTTTTACGTAAATATAAAAATGAAGTGGTTTTGGTTGTTGCCAATTTTAGCCATTCCAACCAGAATGTGTGCGTGAATATTCCAACGGAAGCTTTCGAGGCTTTGTATTTGGAGGACAACGTGGCAGCGCGCCAGATAGACTTGATGAACGGTGAGGAAACGATTGCTGCCTTGACAACCGCCTGGCCGTTTAAATTGCATCTTCCCGCTGGCTCTGGACGAATTATCAAGTTTATTTACGATTTATAGCCGGCGTTTTGTAATAGTTTTGTATTTTTGCACGTAAAACGATTTTATTTATTTTTAGATAATATACGAAATAATGAGTGCACAAACTCCTTTCTTGGTTTTTTCGGGTACAAATTCCCGTTATCTTGCAGAGAAAATCTGCAACAGTTTAGGTTGCCCATTGGGACAAATGAACATTCAACATTTTGCCGATGGAGAATTTTCTGTTTCTTACGAGGAATCTATCCGTGGACGTGATGTTTTTTTGGTACAGTCTACTTTCCCTAATGCAGACAATTTGATGGAGTTACTTCTGATGATTGATGCTGCAAAGCGTGCTTCTGCTCATTCTATCATAGCTGTGATTCCTTATTTTGGTTGGGCTCGCCAAGACAGAAAGGACAAACCCCGTGTTGCAATCGGTGCCAAGTTAATTGCTGATATGTTGAGTGCTGCTGGCATCAACAGGTTGATCACGATGGATTTGCATGCAGACCAAATCCAAGGGTTCTTCAATGTCCCGGTCGATCATTTGTATGCGTCAAGTGTTTTCCTGGAATATATAAAGAACGAACTGCCATTGGACAACCTTTGTATCGCTACGCCTGATGTGGGAGGTACGAAGCGTGCCAGCAGCTATTCGAAATATTTAGGACTTCCGATGGTTATTTGCCACAAGTCCCGTTTGCGCGCGAACGAAGTTGCGGAGATGCGTATTATCGGTGACGTGAAAGGCTTGGATGTTTTGTTGGTTGATGACATGGTGGATACTGCAGGTACGATTACCAAGGCTGCGAACTTAATGATAGAAAATGGTGCGAAGTCGGTTCGTGCCATTGCCAGTCATGCGGTCATGTCCGACCCGGCTTCCACCCGAGTAGACCAATCTGCTTTGTTGGAGATGATATTTACGGACTCGATTCCTTACGCCAAGAAATGTGAGAAGGTTAAGATTCTGTCAGTCGCAGAAATGTTCGCCGAAGCGATTCGCCGCGTTTGCAGCGGTGAGTCTATCAGCTCTTTGTATGTGATTTAACTTACGGGAGCATGCATTGGCGACTACTATGCAATCGTATATAAAGTGAAAGAGGAATGCTTCATTGGTGTTCCTCTTTTTTTATTAGAATGTTGATAAGTGTTTTTTTACCCTCCCTGTATTTTAAAAAATATTAATTTGAAAGAAAAATATGCCATGTAAATATGTTATATAACATAATGGTTGTATATTTGCACTGTGTTTTTCATGGTATTAGATTTAAGGTTAGCAATGGAGATTGGTTGTCGAATAGACAACCTTTTCTTTTTTATGTCAGTTCCAATCGTTGCCGCTCTTTCCAAATTTCTCCACCTGTTTCCCCATAGGACACAACCTTCCCCAAAAAAGGACGCATTCTTTTACTGAAAAGCTCGTATCCATTTTGTAGATTCGTCGGCATGAATTTTAAAACATATCCCATTCTTTTTATCATGCAGCAGCCTGTGATGTCCGGAAGAAATAAAAACGGGGGAAGCAGAAACCGCATCCCCCGTTGCAACTTTAAATGAAATTTATTATGAATGAACGAAAAGCTTAGAATGACGGATAACCCGGGTTCTGAGTCAAGTTATTGTTTGTTTGCCAAGCGTCCTGTGAAATTGGGAACAATCTCAAGTTAGCATCCGTCTTTCTCGGACAGTTGGAAGCAGACCACATGCCTTGTTCATAGCAGCCGAAACGGATGTCATCCTGGCGTGAATGCAATTCCCAAGCCAATTCGAACCGGCGTTCCAGCTGGACTTCTTTCAATGTGACAGTCGCATAGTTATGTGAAGAATTGCCGTAAGCACGAGCGCGTACTTGGTTCACCAAATCAGTAGCTTCTGCCACGCTTCCTCCGCTACGAAGCAACGCTTCTGCTTTCATCAACAATACGTCCGCATAACGGAAGATATGGAAGTCATTGCCCATGGCGTCAACCAAGTCTGCGGCATACGTCCATTTGATGCAGCGTGCGCCGTCGTGCTGGTTGACAGCGGCCCATGGCGTGCCGTCATATTCCGTGCCGGCAATCATGTTGACATCGATGGTATGATCCAATTCATAACCATGGTCAGTTATGATTACTTCACCCGTAGATTTGTTGATTTGTTTGCCGATCAGGTAAGTGCCGGAGAAGCGAGGATCTTCTGTATCGAACTGTTTTACATAGTCCGGCTGCGCACAGACACCGTTCCAGGTACCGTTGGCTGTGATGCCCAATGACAAGTAGTCCTTGTAGTGGAGCGTACGGTTCATCAACTGATTTTGGTTGTCTTTGTCCGTGTCCGTTTGGGAATAAGGGGCAGACAAGATGGCTTCTCTTGAATTTTCGTTTGTCAGTGAGAAGTTGTCTTTCCAATTCGGTTCCAAGATGTAGCCCATGGCCATGACTTTGTTGCAGCAGTCGATGGCGCTCTGGTACGCATTCGAGCAATTGACACCCCAAGCTTCAGCGTTCAAATACAACTTGGCTAATAAGGTATAAGCAGCACCCTTGGTGAATTTCGCATAATTCCCGTCACGGTCGGGCAATTGGTTTAGGATTTCATTGACCTCTTTGACCAACCAGTCGAAGATGGTTTGGCGACTTTGGCACGATGGCAATTCTTTGTCAGCATAGTCCGTTACCAAAGGTATGTTTCCCCATTCATCCATCATCTTGTAATACCAGAAAGCACGTATGCCGCGCATCTCGGCAATCTTCATCTGTTTGTCAGCCTCGGAAAGGACAGTCGTTTCTTCTACTACTTGGATATTCGCATTACATGTGCCTATGGCTTCCGAAGCATTCGACCATGCCCCTTTCACAACAGAAGTTTGCGAGGTATAGCTGTGCATATAAATTTCACGGTATTGGCCGCCGTCATACCAGTCGCCTCCGAAACGGGTAGGAGTGACTGCACTTGACCCCGCCATTTCATCGAGTGCCAAGAAGTTACCGCCTGCCATATAGACTTTCAACGTCTTATAGGCGGTTCCGACCAATGCATTTACTTGTGTCTCGGTTTTACCAAACTCATCAGCTGGGAGTTTGTCGTAAACATCTTCGTCTAAGTTTGTACATGCAGGCATCACCGAGAACAAAGACGCGCACGTCAAAGCAGATATAATTAATTTTTTATTCATATTGATTCAGAGTTTTAATTTAGAAGGT
>CALBYC010000063.1 GCA_937890135.1 uncultured Parabacteroides sp. | reverse complement strand
GGTCGCTTACGTTTGGCCCCGCGTCGGTTATCCTCCATTGGTTACCCCGTTCAGCCAGTATGTCAAGAACTTGGCGCTGATGAACGTCATGCAAATGGAAAAAGGGAAGGAACGTTGGAGCATGATTGCCGATGACATTTGGGACATGCTGTTGGGGAAAGCCGGCCGCCTGCCGGGAGAATTAGCTCCGGAACTGGTGGAAAAAGCAAAAGCGGAAGGCCGCAAATTCTTCACGGGCAATCCTCAGGACAATTATCCCAACTCGTTGGACAAATACCGCAAGCTCATGAACGAGAAACATTGGGAAACCGGAGAGGACGACGAGGAGCTGTTTGAATATGCAATGCACCCCGCACAATACGAGGCTTACCGTTCAGGCAAAGCCAAAGTCGACTTTAAGGTAGACGTGGCGAAACGTAAAGCAGACAAGGAAAAAGCAGCCAAACCTACTGCGGAAGTGGCGTTGCCCACTACCCCCCAAGCGATGACCGTCAACGTAAACGGGCAGAACTACAAAGTCACCGTCGCTTTCGGAGAAACAGCCGCCGCTGAAACCGCAGCACCGGCAGCAGCCCCGCAACCAGCACCTACGGCAACCCCGGCAACGGCATCCGGAGAAGGGAACGATATCCTTTCCCCTCTGGAAGGGAAATTCTTCTTGGTAAAGACAGCGTCCGATACCCCGGTCAAAGTCGGTGATGCCGTGAAGAAAGGCGATGTCCTTTGCTACATCGAAGCCATGAAGACCTACAATGCCGTCCGCGCAGAATCGGATGGAACCGTAACGGCCATTTGCGCCGCACCCGGCGATACCGTATCAGAAGATGACGTATTAATGAAGATACAATAATGAACGATATTTTCCACAACTTATATGAAATGACTGCGTTCAGCAACATCATTGCTGAACCGCAGTTTCTGATCATGTATGCCATCGCCTTCGTATTGCTATATTTGGGGATAAAAAAGCAATATGAGCCATTGCTGCTGATTCCCATCGCATTCGGTGTATTGCTTGCCAATTTCCCGGGAGGAGAGATGGGTGTCGTCCAAGCAGACGAGAACGGCATGGTCAATGTGCATGGCGTCATGAAGAATATTTGGGAAATGCCCCTGCATGATATCGCGCACGAACTCGGACTGATGAACTTCATCTATTATATGTTGATCAAGACAGGCTTCCTGCCGCCCGTCATCTTCATGGGCGTAGGAGCATTGACCGATTTCGGCCCGATGTTGCGCAACTTACGCCTGTCCATATACGGGGCAGCCGCCCAATTAGGCATCTTCACCGTATTGTTGGTAGCGATATTGATGGGATTCACCCCGAAAGAGTCGGCTTCGTTAGGCATTATCGGAGGTGCGGACGGCCCGACCGCCATCTTTACGACAATCAAATTGGCGCCCCATCTGTTAGGGCCGATCGCGATTGCCGCTTATTCGTACATGGCCTTGGTACCCGTCATCATTCCTTTGGTCGTCAAGTTGCTCTGCAGCAAGAAAGAATTGTGCATCAACATGAAAGAACAAGAGAAGAAATATCCCTCCTCCACCGAGATCAAAAACCTCCGAGTGTTGAAAATCATCTTCCCAATCGTCGTCACCACGGTAGTCGCATTGTTCGTTCCGAGTTCAGTTCCATTGATTGGCATGTTGATGTTCGGTAATCTGGTCAAAGAGGTCGGAACAAATACTTCCCGCCTGTTCGATGCGGCATCCAACAGCATCATGAACGCTGCGACGATTTTCTTGGGATTGTCAGTAGGTGCGACCATGACAACGGATGCATTCCTGAACTTACAAACAATCGGTATCGTCATCGGCGGATTCTTGGCATTCGCATTATCCATCTCAGGTGGCATCCTCTTTGTGAAGATCACCAACTTGTTTACCAAAAAGAAAATCAACCCGCTGATCGGCGCAACCGGATTGAGCGCTGTCCCCATGGCTTCACGTGTTGCGAACGAGATAGCATTGAAATACGATCCAAAGAACCATGTACTTCAATACTGCATGGCAAGCAACATTTCCGGAGTGATAGGCTCCGCCGTAGCTGCCGGCGTATTGATTTCCTTCTTAGGATAACGCATCGGATTCCCCTTTGCGAAGGACAAAAAAAGAGTCTGGCAGGACATGCAATTGAAGGCATCCTGCCAGACTCTTTTGTATCGCCCTCCTGCCAATACAGAACGGCATTCGTATGTCATTGAGTTATATTTCCAAACGGTTTGTGCTCCACCCTTTACACGGACATTTACCGACTCTTTATCAGATTCATGAATTCCTCACGCGTTTTGGCCTGTTGGAAAAAGCCGGTGAAATCGGAAGTAGTTGTCAATGAGTTCTGCTTTTCAACCCCGCGCATCTGCATGCACATGTGCTGGGCTTCAACCACGACCATTACCCCCAGCGGATTCAGCGTCTCCTGAATGCAATCCTTAATCTGCATCGTCAGGCGTTCTTGAATCTGCAAACGACGGGCAAATATATCGACTACACGAGGAATCTTGCTCAATCCGGTAATATACTTGCGCGGGATATAAGCGACATGGGCTTTCCCAAAGAAAGGGAGCATATGATGTTCACAAAGAGAAAAGAAATCGATATCTTTCACGATTACCATTTGTTTATAATCTTCCTCCTCGAACATGGCGGAACGAAGCACCGCTGCCGGGTCTTCCCCATACCCTTTGGTCAAGTATTGCATCGCCTTAGCGACACGCATGGGGGTCTTTAGCAATCCCTCACGTTCCACATCCTCGCCCAACAAGCCCAAAATACTTCCATAATGGTCAGCCAACGCTTCCCGTTTTCTCAACAAATCTTCCTCGCTAATACTTTCCATCTTTAATACAAAGGAATTTTCACTTCTTCTTTTACTATATACATTTCTTTGGCAAAGCCAGGGAATGCGTCCATCAGCTGGCGCATCATCTGGTAAGCCTCTTCATGGGAACGGAAATCCCCCACACGAAGCCTCCAGAAAGGAGCATTGTATGTCACATAAGTCGGGACATCCGGAAACAGTTCCTTTATTTCCTTCTCTTTGCGGAATGCCTCTTCTTTTGATTTGCGTTGATTATTACCGGAGAACACCTGTGTCCGGTAACCTTGAATCTTCAGGAATGTCTCTTCGCCATTCTGTTCAACGTTTTCACCATATTTATGCGCTCCGACCATTGCCCGGATGTCATCGGACTGATGGACATAAACCGTGCCTTTGCCTGTTTCTTCTTTCGACAATTCATCAAAAATGGTATTCGGGCGTGTAGCTGACTGCCCCAAAGCCCATGAAGAAGAGAAAAACAGCAAACAGAATGTTGCAAAGAATGATTTCATATTTATTCCATTAGATAGTGAAAAGAAAAAGCCGGGAACAGCCCTTATGCTCTTCCCTGCTTTTCAAAAGCTTGTTATTTATCGAAAGCCTCGATAATCGGCATGAACTTTTCAACAGACAAAGAAGCGCCACCTATCAAGCCACCGTCCACGTTTGGTTTGGCGAACAATTCCTTGGCATTACCGCCGTTGCAACTGCCACCATAAAGGATAGTACAGTTATCCGCAATTTCCTCGCCATATTTAGCAGCCAAAGTAGCGCGGACATGAGCATGGATCTCTTCAGCTTGGTCGGCCGTGGCAGTCTTTCCAGTACCTATCGCCCAAACCGGTTCGTAAGCCAGGATAATCTTGCTGAAATCTTCAGAAGACAAATCAAACAAAGACTCTTTGATTTGAGCATCCACAACTTCAAAATGTTTGCCGGCCTCTCTTTCAGCCAACACTTCACCTATACAGAAAATAGGAGTCAAGCCGTGAGCCAAAGCCAATTCCACCTTAGTCTTCAAAATGGCAGGAGTCTCATGATAGTAAGCACGGCGTTCGGAATGGCCCAAGATTACATATTTAGCACCCGTTGAAGCAACCATCGCAGCAGAAACCTCGCCCGTGAAAGCACCTTTCTCTTTGTCTGCACAGTTTTCCGCAGCAACACCAATCTTATTTGTGTCTATGGCAGCGACAACACTTGCCAAGTGAGTAAACGGAGTTCCGATGATGACATCGCAATTCGTTGCTTTATTCTTCAACGCTTCGTTCAAACCTTTAGCCAGCTCCAAGCCTTCCTGAAGAGTCGTGTTCATTTTCCAGTTGCCTGCAACAATATTCTTTCTCATAACTTTATAATTTAATATGTGATACAATAATCCTTGTTTACCTTATTGCGTTTTATTCTTCTTCCGCCGGTTGCGCCGGTAGTCAATCAGCCAAACCAACGACAAAGGTACGGTAAAAGTCAATATGTTGGTTAAAATCCGCCTTCCTTTCTTATCTTCTGACGGTTTAAGAAGAAGATTTGTCGTCATTTTGCCTATTTGCTGTTCTTGAGGAATATCATTATTATGCCATTTGGCCAATATGACTCCTCGCTTCAACAGCATAAGCCCCGGATTGGAACGTATCATGGTTTTCAATGTAACAGCATCGCAAAAAAGGAAGGGATATTCAGCACCTGTATAATCAACCCATTGTTTTATGGCCGGTTCTTCCGATCCGGTAAGGCAATAAAAACGCATTTTTTTCTCTTGCGCATAGTCGAAAGTGCTGTTTATTTCATCAATGTGCGCATCGCTTGCCTCCTCCAGCTTAGGAGAAATCAGCAAAAACACACCGGCCGTATCCCCCAGTATCGATTCCGTCATATCCTCTCCATCAAATGTCATTACCACGAAATCGGAAATGGGAGGTTCGTAACCTTTGCGTATCAATTGAGATTCCGACCGGACAAATGTCCAGGTGGAATCCGAAAATGGTGCGTCATCCAAAGAGAACGTCTGTTCTTTCCCGTCCTTCTCATATACGAATGAGTATGTATATTCGTCCTGAGGAGCGTCTTGCGGCGTTTCCATGCCTGCGGCAATGTCAGTGCCAACCTTAAAAGGACGGAAGTCTATTATGGGCAAATGATTATAGTTGCGCAGGGAGAACCCCAGGCAATAGACATATGCGAACAGGGCAACAAACCAATACACCTTGAAAGAGAAAAAGGCAGTCGTACGCTTGTGAAAGAGGAAAGCGACTATGGACGCACCCAGCAACACGATGTTTTTATAAAATGTTTGCCAGTTGGTAATGACAAGAGCATCCCCGAAACAACCACAATCCGCAACGGGATTCTTCAATGCCAAATAGAGGGTGAGGGGAGTCATGAATGACATCATAAGCAAAGCAAAAAAGGATGAATACCGGCGGTAAACCCCTAAAAACATGCAAACCCCCAACGTAAACTCCACGGCGGCCAAATTGATGGAAAAAGGAAGAGCCAGCCATTGCATGTCGCTCAGCCCGAATGCGGCGAAATACTCTTCTACCTTTATTGCCCCACCTGCCGGATCTATGGCCTTTGTTATTCCGGAAAACAAGAACACAAGCCCCAATAGCAAACGGCAAGTCATAATGGTAACAAATAAAACACTCTCTTTTATTTGCGACTTCACATTTTCCGCCATACCCTTCATCTGCAATTATCCGCCATATTCCAATTTGATGAGTCCGAACAAGGCATAGTTGACCATATCCATATAATTGGCATCAACGCCTTCAGAAACCAAAGTTTTGCCATGATGGCTCTCGATCTGTTTCGTGCGATAAATCTTCATCAAGATCAAATCCGTGTAAGAACTAATCCGCATGCTGCGCCAAGCCTCGTCATAATCATGGTTTTTGGCATACATCAGCTCTTTGGTCATCGCCATATATTTGTCATATAGCTCCAAAGCCTTCTCATTTGAGATATCCGTCGTGTCGGCATACCCCAAGGCCAATTGGATTTGCCCCATGATGCCATAATTGACGATTGCTATGAACTCCGGCCGGATTCCCTCGTTTATCATGCTGAACCCTTTCGTTTCCAAACTGCGGATGCGATTCGCCTTTATGAATATTTGATCAGTTATGGACGTAGGGCGCATGATTCGCCACGAAGGGCCGTAATCATTCAATTTCTTTTCAAATAACTCCCGGCAAATCGAGATGACTTTTTCAAATTGTTCTTTTGTATCTGGCATATTCGATTTCCTTTTATTATGCAAAGATAATGCAAATCGAATGCAGAAAGTCAAGCTTGCTTGAACTTTATGCTGAGATGCAGCTTATCTTATGCAAAGATAATGGGAAAAAAGAATTATCCAACAACCCTCATCCCAGATATTCCAATATGTCCGCAGCCGTATGCGCAATATATTTAGGGTGATACGACTCCAGTTCCTCAACAGGACGGAATCCCCAAACCACGCCACAAGCATCCACGCCACTGTTAATGGCAGTCTGCATGTCCACGTTGGAATCCCCCACATATAAAGCATCCTCTTTCGATACTTGGGCTATACGCAAAATATCATGGACAATCGCCGGGTCCGGCTTCGTGTTCACCCCGTCACGTTGCCCCAAAATTGCCACGAAATGAATGTCCGGGAAGAAATAAGGGACCAGCTTTTCGGTCGCAGCCTGGTACTTGTTAGAAGCGACGGCTATCATCACTCCTTTTTCTTGCAAGGCGGCAAGCAAGTCCGCTATTCCCGGATATGGGGAGCTATGATCCATGTTATGACGTTCATAATGAGACAAAAAGGCTTTGCGAATCTTCAAGATATTCTCTTCATTTCGCTCCTTTTCCGGCAATGCGCGTTCAAAAAGCTTATTGATGCCGTTTCCAACGAAATAATTGTATTCGGAAACTTGATGCGTGGCAAAACCATTTTCCGCCAAGGCATAATTCGTACTGTTTGCCAAATCCGCAATCGTATTTAGCAAAGTCCCATCCAAATCAAAAATCACTAATTTTTTCATCGTAACCACTTTATTACAAAAAGAGCCGGCTGCCCAAAAGGATAGCCGGCTCTCTCCTATCATATAAAAGAAATATTATTTGCCTGAAAGTTTCTCTTTCAAAGCGGCCAATTCTTCGATGTCACCCAATGTAGTCTTTTCCACCGGAGCAGTCAACACATTGTTTTCCTCTTTCTTGTTATGCTTAGCAGCCTTCTTTTCTGCAGCGGCTTCTTTTTTAGCATTCTTCTGCTCGTCTTCGAACACGCGGCTGTGAGACAAAATGATTCTCTTCGCTTCTTTGTTGAACTCGATGACCTTGAACGGCAACTTTTCGTCTACCTGAGCTTGCGAACCGTCTTCTTTCACCAAATGTTTCGGAGTGGCAAAGCCCTCGACACCGTAAGGCAAAGAGATGACAGCACCCTTGTCCAACATTTCAACGATAGTGCCTTCGTGGATAGAACCTACAGTGAAGATTGTTTCAAATACATCCCATGGGTTTTCTTCCAATTGTTTATGGCCTAAGCTCAAACGGCGGTTTTCTTTGTCGATTTCCAATACTTGTACATCGATATCCGCACCTATCTGAGTAAATTCAGACGGATGTTTGATTTTCTTGGTCCAAGACAAGTCTGAAATATGGATCAAACCATCTACACCTTCCTCGATTTCCACAAATACACCGAAGTTGGTGAAATTGCGAACCTTCGCGGTGTGACGAGAACCTACAGGGAAACGTTCCTCGATGTTTTCCCATGGATCCGGTTTCAGCTGTTTGATACCCAAAGACATCTTACGTTCTTCGCGATCCAATGTCAAGATGACAGCTTCCACTTCGTCACCTACCTTCATAAAGTCTTGAGCAGAACGCAAGTGCTGAGTCCAAGACATTTCGGATACGTGTATCAAGCCTTCCACGCCCGGAGCGATTTCGATGAATGCACCGTAGTCAGCCATAACGACAACCTTGCCCTTCACTTTGTCACCCACCTTCAAGTTAGGATCCAAAGAATCCCAAGGATGCGGAGTCAATTGCTTCAAACCTAAAGCAATGCGTTTCTTCTCGTCATCGAAGTCCAAGATAACAACGTTGATCTTCTGATCCAACTGAACGATTTCCTCCGGATGAGATACACGACCCCAAGACAAGTCCGTGATGTGAATCAAGCCGTCTACGCCACCCAAGTCGATGAACACACCGTAAGAAGTGATGTTTTTGACAGTGCCTTCCAACACTTGTCCTTTTTCCAGCTTGGAAATGATATCTTTCTTCTGCTGTTCCAACTCGGCCTCGATAAGAGCCTTGTGAGAAACAACTACATTCTTGAATTCCTGATTGATCTTGACAATCTTGAATTCCATTGTCTTGCCAACAAATACGTCATAGTCGCGGATGGGTTTAACGTCAATCTGAGAACCAGGCAAGAATGCTTCGATTCCGAATACGTCAACAATCATACCACCCTTCGTGCGGCACTTGATGTAACCCTTGATGATTTCGTCATTTTCAAGTGCTTCGTTGACACGTTCCCAAGAACGAGAAGCACGAGCTTTTTTGTGAGAAAGGATTAATTGTCCTTTTTTGTCTTCCTGGCTTTCTATATAAACCTCCACCTGGTCTCCGACCTTCAAATCCGGATTGTAACGGAATTCCGACATCGGAACGACACCATCCGATTTGAAGCCAATGTTAACTACAACTTCGCGTTTGTTCATTGCAGTTACAGTACCCATGACCACTTCTTTGTCTTTTACTGTGTTCAGGGTTTCATCATACGTTTTTTCAAGGTCTGCCTTGCTTACGTTGCCGTAAGATTCGCCTTTTTCAAGAGCATCCCAATCGAAGTTTTCGATGGGCTGAATGTTCTTCAAATTTTCCATTCTAAAATTGTTAATACTAAGTTTGTTTTAATTAGTAAGTTAGACTTTATTTTGCCTTTCTCAAAAATCACCGCAAAGGTAATGTTTTTTTATGATACTCAAATCCTTTCCCTCTTTTTCTCATTCTGTTTAATTGCCGCCATTAACATCAATTAATCTTTGAGCGAATTTAAAAGTTAATATTCACGCCTCCCATCAAGGTTGCGCCCTGCATCGGATAGCCATAGAACAGTTCGTAATGCTGGTTCAACAGGTTCTGTCCTTTCACATACACGCCAAACGTTTCATTGAAGGTGTATCCGATTTGGAGGTTCAACTCATTGATGTTATTAAGCTTCCCATTTTGGATTCCTGCCACGAGGGTATAACGATCCGTAGCCAAATAATAGTTGGCGTCGATTGCCAAATTACGGATAGGCTTGACTGTCACGCCGGCAGTCAATTCCATTTTGGGTTTACCATATACATAAGCCAATTCAGCATTGGGCGAGCCACCTATCCAACTATCCCCATAATTTCCTTTCCAACTGTTGTAAACGCCTCTCAAATTAATATCCAAAAAGCTGGCATAACTATACTTCAGGTCGGCTCCGGCAAAGAAGCACTTGGTGTCGATATCCGACAGGTTTTCTACGAAGTTGCCAAATTCATTCTCATAAAATATGCGAGAAGGGACATAAACCAAGTCGGAGGAGTTAATCTTATACCCGGCAAAGACATCGAACCAAAAGCCGGGGGCAACTCTGGATTTCACGCCGGCTTGTCCATTCAGCCAATTGCGGGTCGGGGCCAATTCCTCCGTAGGGTCTGTATACCTACAGATTTTCGACATTTCATAAGCACTGTTTGAATACAAACGCCCGTCCGCTTTCAAGTACAAGACCGTCTTGTCTGCCACTTCCACGTCGGCGGCCACATTCGGCGAGGCCGTGAAAGAACTTCCTTCTCCGGTCACGAACATGACATTCGCCCCCAACTTGACTTTCCAATTCTCTCCTTCAATCTTATAATAAGGTGTCAATGTCACTTCGGCATGGTTGGCGAATACACAGGATGCCGTTCCTTCGGGATAAACAGGCAAAGAATAAGCGAAATATTCCGCCTGGCCCCCAACCCCTACACGTTGGTTGCCATTGAATCCGGCATTGAAATCGAACTTGGCATCCAACGTATGTTCGGTCGGCCCATCCAACTGCGCGCTCCGCCCATACTTGTGAGAAAAGTTCACATAGTCCAAGTCTATCAAATAGAAAAACTCAGCATCTTCCTTGGCCTCGACTCCGATATTCGCCTTGATAGTTTGGTTCACCTGGTTCGTCTGGCGGTCAGCCATCTTCATCACCTCCTCTTGTGGATAGGAAGACGGCACGTTCACGGGCAAACCATAATAGTTAAAGCCCGTGTAGTTATAAAAAATGCCCATCTTCAAGGACGCTTTATCAAAGGCGTGCTGGAAATTCAAGCCACCCAAGTTATCATTCAGCTTGGCTTTTACCTTATCATCGACCTGAATGTAGTCCACATTCCCATTCATCGAACGATGGGAGAAAAAGACATTCAGTTTATCTTTATCCGTACTAAGGATATGATACCCGAAATCCCCACTGAAGTTCATGCGCATGCCCGCACCCGCATTCAAATAACCTCGGCGTTTGTTGAACTCCATCTGAGTCATGATGTTGCCGGAAGGCAGCAAGGTTATCTGTTTCTCCGGATCCGCAGGCAACGTAAACGGAGAATAATCAATCGCTCTTTTCTCCACCTTAGGTTCCTTTATTTCCGGCAACGTGTTTACTTTGTTGGCATCCTGGACAGTCGGCGCATATTCCCGTTCCAAAGTCATTTCACGATCCAACTTCTTTTTATCCGCATCCTCTTGAGCGGAAACGGCAGCGGCAGAGCCTAACAAAACCGCCACACAAAGTACTTTCTGATATGTTGTTTTCATCTTATTTCCCTCTTAATTTAGTTTTGCCAGACGGCTTTCAATCATCTCGTCGATATTATCGTTTCCCTGATAGTTCTTCTTCAAGCTATTCAAATAGACGCGGGCCTGGACCGGGTCGTTTTTGCGAATGTAAATGTCCGCCCAGAGGATGAAACCGCGGGCCAACCAATACTGATGCGGCGTGCCATTCTTCGCAAACTCCTCCAATACTTTTTCGGCATTCTTGTCATCGTTCGAATCATAGTACAACTGCGCAAGTAAATACTTGGCTTCCGCACCTTGGGCAGTCCTCGTGTCTTTGCTTATCAACTTCAAATCCGCCAGCGCTTTCGGCTCCTGCCCCATCTCCATGTAAGCCTTTGCTCTCACATAACGCGCTTCATTGGCCACCTCCGGAGATATTTTCGGGTTCTTCAACAGCAAGTTTGCGCCGGCCAGTGCCTCCTTCTGATTGCCCACTTTCAAGGCGCAACGCATCAGCCCCAAGCTGGCAGCCTCTTTGTTGTCTGGGTTTTCCGCCACTTCGTTCAAGCGTTTGAAGGATTCCAGAGCCTTTGCAAAATCATTGGACAAATATTCGATTTCCGCCTTCCGTGCCCATGATTCTTCCAAGAACTTACGGTCTCCGCTCTCGATGACATTTTGGAACATGGCCAACGCATCGTCATATTCCTTCAAATTGAACGCGATGCTTGCCAGATAGAAATTCGCATTTGTGCTGAACGCCCCGTTCGGGTAGCTCCTCAGATAATTCTGCATGCTCCGGTGGGCACCCTCGTTATCACCCCGCATAAACAATTTCTCGGCAGCTATGTAAGTCAGCGAGTCTTGCTCGTTGACATTCAAATGGACATTCCCGCCCAATGAATTGACGTAAGAAGCATAGGATTCGATATCATTCAAATCAATATAAACCGACTTCAAATCCTGCAAAGCCACTTTCGCCTCCTCACTTCCCGGATAATTGTCAATCACCTGCTTGTATTCGGCGACAGCTTTTTCCGGCTGGTTGGCATTATAATAAATCAATCCCAATTGGATGCCCGCCTTTCTTGCCAAACTGCTTTCGGGGTATTCCTGAATCAATTTTTTAAATGTCTGCGCAGCGGACGCATCATTATTCAAAAGCACATAACTTCGTCCTTTCTCGAAGAGAGCATCATCGACATACTGGGATTCGGGGAACCGTGCTATCAGTTGGTCCATTGCCTGAATCTTTCCCTGATAATCTTTCTGCAAACCCAACACAAAACCTTTTTGGTAAACCGAATAGTCGCCGGCCGAAGGCAAGATTTGGGACGCACGGTTGTAGTTCTCTTCCGCAGCAGCAAACTGGCGGTTACGGAACAAGCAGTCACCTATGCGGTTATAGGCATCGGCATATGAAGCGGAAGCATGGTTGTTTTCCACATCCACATATTGGCGGAAACGGTTCAATGCAGACTCATAGTTATGCTGCTTGAAATAGCAATATCCCAAATTATAGAACGAAAGCGGATACATGTCCGTTCCTTTCTGGGTCGTGTTGTTCTGATAGGTGCGATAATCGGAAATCGCATTTTCATATTCGCCTTTCCTGTAATAGGATTCGCCTCTCCAGAAATAAGCATCGCTGCGTGCCTCTTCGTTGTAAGTTCCCATCTGGATGGCTTGGGTGAACAGCCGGATGGCCTCATCCAGCTTCATGTTGGTAAAGGCTTCCGTTCCTAACTGGAAAAGGATGTTCTGCTTGGCATCCAATATCTTCACGCTGGGATGCTGGATTTTTTGGATAGATTTCAATGCCGCATCGTAGTTTTTGGTGGTCAAATAAACCTCTACCAAGTAGTCGTTCACCTTATCGGCATACCGGGAATTGGGGAAGTCGTTCAAGAAAT
This sequence comes from uncultured Parabacteroides sp., assembly GCA_937890135.1. Lineage (GTDB taxonomy): Bacteria > Bacteroidota > Bacteroidia > Bacteroidales > Tannerellaceae > Parabacteroides. Next base: position 5,038 of record CALBYC010000063.1, on the reverse strand, counting down.
CCTCGAATATCGTTACCGATTCTCCGAATCCGGTAAAAGCTGTTTCATGTATCAACAACGCATAGTTGTACATCGCTGCTTCTTGGATTTGCTTGTCATACGAAGCAGTGGCGGCGGCTTCAAATGCCATGCGCGCATTGTTTTTGTCTCTCAACTTCAAGTAGGACTGCCCCAAATAGAGATAAGCATTCTGCGTCAATGCATCGTTCTCACTGACAACCTTGCCCAAATTATTCACGGCATTCTTATAATTCCCCTGGTTGAAATAACAAATGCCCAACAGGTACAAGTCGCTTCTCAAAGGAGCATCCGTCTCGGCCACGTACCGGGAAAGCATCTTCAGAGCTTTCGCTTCGTCACCCAAGTGATAGATGGAGTTACCGACCAAGCGATACAATTCCGCCTTGTTCCTGCTTTGGGGATAGTCTGCCAGCAAAGCTTCCCCTTCCTTGACAACTTGGTTATATTTGTTCTGGATAAAATAAATCTGGGTAATATAGTAAGAAGACTGCTCCTTATATTGCGGGTTGGACTTCATATCTTCAAACTCCACCAACGCTTGGTTGTATTTGCCATCGGCATAGTCGATGTAAGCGACGTAATAAGCAGCAGCGTCTTTATAGGTGTGGCCAATCTGTTTTATACGGCTGAAGTAAGTATAAGCCTGTTTCCGGTCGCCCGTTTGGAGCAAAGAATAGGCCAAACGGAAGCTGTAAGCTTCCTGTTCTTCCGCATTCAACATATCGATGTTTGACTCTTTCAGCCAAAATATGGCCTTCTCATATTCTCCCTTCCCGAAATGGGCCGAGCCTATCAAGTAATTGATGATATCGGCATGGCGGGAATCCGGATAAGTCTCCAAATACATTTTCAGCAGTTCATCCGCATTGGGCCGTCCTTGTTCGAAAGCGGCATAAACCAACATATAATCTGCTTCTTGTATCAAATCCGCATCAGCCGAATGCGACTTATAGGCTTCCAATTTATCTATACAACCCGAATAATTCTTCAAACTGAACATCTCTTTGCCTTCCACGAATAGCTGCTCGGGAGTACCGGACTGGTACGAACGCTGGGCATCCGCCGCCAGATGCGACCCCAGAACCAGGCATAAGGGAATAAGTATTCTTTTCATCACACCCTGTCTTTATAAGTTTATATTCTACCTGTTTAATATACAAAGGTATTAAATCCTTTTCAATTACCACTATATAATCCTATAAAGTTCCTAAATATGTATTTCGTGATTTGTTTCCGCTCCTCATACTTTTCATTTTGCCCTAAAATGAACAAAGATACTGTTCCAATTCATTTTTCCCCCATTTTTTATTTAAACTCAAGCGGGACTTCAAGCGCTGCATGCGCTTGTACATCGCATCCTCCCTTAAATCCAAAAGCTCTATTATCTCTTTTTGAGAAAAGCCGGCTTTAAATAAACAACATATTTTCAAGTCGCCTTTCTTCAAATTCGGATTCTTTCTCCATATTCTTTCCGTATATTGACAATCTATGGATTGAAACAAAGCAATTATATTCTCCGCATCAACTTCTGCCAAATCATTCATCTTTTTGATTCTCTTCAATATAACTTTAGCTTCTTCAGATGTGAGTGTCTTTAAGGGAACAGATAATCCACTCCATTCTTGTTTATACTTTTCCAACTCTTTCAATAGTTCAGACAGTCTATCCTGATTTACTACCATCACCGTTTCCTTTTCTATTACTTCCCTTTTCAACCGTTCAATATCTTCTAAGTATCTCTTCTTTTCAGCTTCAATGCATTTCAAAGAACAATTGAGCGTAGCGATTTCCTGTTGACAAACTTCCAACCGTTCTGAATTTCCATCTTTTTCCTTCTGCAATTTCTCATTATCCTGTCCTAATCTTTCCAACTTAGATTCTTTCTCTTCGATATTTATATTCAACAATGACATATTCTTTTCCAGTTGAGATATTTTATCACGACTCCTTTGTATGTCCATTTCTTTTTCTGCCATTACTATTTTTAGCGATTCTATTTGATTCCGGGATTGTTCATGAGCCAAGTCTGCTTCGCGTTTTTTCTTATCTATTCTTCTATACAAAACCACAAATACTGTTGTAATTAGTATCAAAATTAGTTCAGGAGCGAATTTAGCACGGGTGCATCCTACGCAAAATATAGCGAGGAATGTGATTAGTATGCATGTGATTAATCCATGTGTTTTCATGTTTCTTCTTTTATCTTTATCACAAAGATAAAGATTGTTTTTTAATTAGCAAACAAGTAACCATATCAAATCTTTCCTACTCTGTTTTTTGGTTTTTCGGATTCCACCAATCTATCATCTTGAATTCACATAAACACGATTCCTCACTTCTGAATTGGACGTGCTCCTTTGTTGGACTTGTTTCACTTTCCTATTCCCGAACCTATAAGAAATGCTCAGCCCTATTTGGCTGTTCCTTCCTTTGCTGAACTGGTTGTCTTTCAAATAGTCGTTTACTATTACGCACTTCTCAATGCCGGATATTTTGCTATCATACAGATACCCTGTGAGTTGTGCATATACGTTTAAATTGACATCATGGATGCTTGTGCTCAGCGAAATGTTACCTTCGATGGAAGCAGGAGTACGCATATAACCGTCTTTGCCCTTGGAACGATATGCTGCATATATATTGAACCGGATATTTTGTTTCGGGAACAGCAAATAGCTGTTGGCGATGAAGGCGTTTCCGGAATGGTGATCATAATCCAATTTTCCCACTTCTGTATCACCTTCCATTTTGTCCCAACCATAGTTGGCGTTCATATTCAAGGCTCCTCGTTCGCCCATGTAGGGAAAGTAGCCCGTGATGCCCACTCCTATGTGGTCATGTCTTCCCACGTTTTCCGGTTTGCTTTCCAGAATGCCATTGCCGATGTCTTTTTGGGTCGTAAGCTGGATGTCGTCCCTATTCCGGTATTGGGCATAAATTGAAATATGGCTGTTCAGCGAATAATTCAGCTCCGTATAGAATATTTTGACAGGTTGCAAATAAGGGTTGCCCACTGAATACTCCGTTGGGGATATCCGCTGCACGAACGGGTTCAAGTCATAAAAGGATGGGCGGGACAGATTATATGACAGCGAGTACGAGAGTCCTTGTTCCTGAGAAATGCGATAATGCGCCTGAAATCTCGGCAGCACTCGGATGAAGTCATTCTCAAACGAGGAACCCTGCTGATATTCTTTCCCGTCATACTTTGTATATTCCAATCGTACGGCGAGCGATGTATGAAACTTCTCATCCCATTTTTTGGTAAGGTCAAGGAACAAGGCTGGGGTGAACTCCTTTATTTTAAAGTCACTGCAATGCCCGGGATCCAACAAAAACTCATTGTTTTCCCATTTCTTGTACCGGCTGTCCGTACGTATGTGGGAATAATAGGCGTCCGTTCCGAAATCATAGCTGAAACCGTTGGCCGACTTCCCGCCATACTCCACTTTGGCAGAATAGATGTCTGAACGTTGCGGCACGTCCTGTTCCTCCTTCAGATACAAGGATTGGAAATTTCCAAGCTCGTCCACATTGTTCATCTCATTTATCACATGTTGCTGGTAATCGTTGTACAAGTAGTCCACATCGGCTATAAAATACCGTTTCCCATCCTTAGAGTGGTACTGGTAATTCAGGTTTCCGGATGCCCCCCAGACAGTACCCTCCCTGTCAGACAAGGACTTGATGCGTTGTTTCGTGTTCTCATAGACCGTCATGCCCTCTTTGCCCCCGTTGTTGTTATTGAAGGATACGTTGGCATTGACACCCAAGCTATGGATGTCCGAGAACTGGTACACGCCTATGAAGTTCATGTTTCCGAATTCCCCTTTGGATTTCTCCAGACTTGTGCGGTTCACCATGAAGTCTTCTTTCAGATAGTGCGTCTTGTAACTTCTGTCGAAATAGTTCCTTCTATCCCCGAGGAACACATCCATATAGCTGTTCCATTTGTTTCGGGTGTAATCCAAGCTCGCATACAAATCCTCTTCGATGTCATGTATTTTATATACTTTCCCATTTATATACCCCTTTATGCCATTGTTTTCATTCTTTTTCAGCTTGATGTCCAACACGCAGTCCGCCCCCTCATAGCGAGAACCAGGATTACGAATGATTTCTACCGTTTCTATATTTTGGGCAGGCAAGGACTTCAAGTACGCAGTCAATGACTGACCGGAAAGTCTCAATTTGCGATTGTTCACATAGACTACAGGAATTCCTTTTCCTACAACAGAAGGCAAATCCTCTTGTACCATCACCATCGGCACGAACTTCAATGCTTCAAGTGCGTCTTCACCCTTCAACGGGTTGTCGTTCATGTTATAAATCAGCCCGGTCGGGGTAACTGTCACCGCTTTCCTCTTGGCCACTACTTCAACTTCCTCAATTGTAAAATCAGGATTGGCATCCAAACATATCTTTAAGCCATTCTTTTCCTTGAACTCGCCCGATTCCAATTTTCGAGGAAGGTAACCAATAGCCGATACCATTAAAGTTACAGAATTAGAATCTACTGTTATTTCAAAGTATCCCGTACTATCGCACTGAACCATATTATTGCTATAGATGTCATTCAATTCCGTAACGAGGGCATTGGCGATAGGAGCGCCTTCTTTGTCCAACACTTTCCCCTTGATTTTATCATTTGACGGCACATCCGTAAACACGGCCTTTTCTTGCCTATGATGTACGTTCATAGAATGTGCGGGAATTACCATCAATAGTCCTCCACACAAAAATAACAAAGTTGACTTCTTTTTCATAATACTTGCTTTTATGATTATTTTTATAATTAAGTTTTTTCTTTGTGCTTCACGATATTACAATTCTTGAAATTACTTCATACAAAGATAACGGTTTTATTCTTTCGTGATGTGGACATTTTTATGATTTTTACAAATCAATGTTATTCAACTTAATACGCATTATTTCTATTGCTCTTAATGGACATTTTTCGTTCATAAGCAACCAAACCGGAAAAAGGTCGTGACCGATTCGGGAAAAAGCAACGACC
>CALBYC010000062.1 GCA_937890135.1 uncultured Parabacteroides sp. | reverse complement strand
TTCATTTCCGGTTGGAGAAAGAATACGGGAAGTCGGACTCTTCTGTCCCTCTTTGCTTGTTCGGGCGGTCGCCCATCTCGATATCCAAGGAACCTCCTTCCAGCATTTCAAAATGTTCCAGATAGTTCTTGGTGTAATTCTTCCCGTTGAACTTCATGGATTCGATATAGAAATTGGCGGCACTGTTCGCGGGGGCATTGATCGTCAGCTCCTTTCCGTTCTCGAAATGCAACGTGGCGCTTTTGAAAAGAGGCGCGCCCAAAACATACTGTGTCGTGCCGGGACATACCGGATAGAATCCCAAAGCGGAGAACACATACCAGGCGGAAGTCTGGCCATTGTCCTCATCGCCGCAATACCCATCCGGCCCGGGCGTGTACATCCGGTCCATCACTTGGCGCAGCCAGTACTGGGCCTTCCAAGGTTCGCCCGCATAGTTATACAAATAAATCATGTGTTGGATCGGTTGGTTTCCGTGCGCATAATTCCCCATGTTCATCACCGTCATCTCCCGGATCTCATGAATGACCTGGCCATAATAACTATCGTCGAAGAGCGGCGGGACAGCAAAGACGGAATCCAGCATCTGGACAAACTCTTCCTTGCCGCCCATCAGGTCGATCAAGCCTTGCGGGTCGTGGAACACAGACCACGAATAATGCCAGCTGTTGCCTTCGGTAAACGCATCGCCCCATTTCAACGGAGAGAAAGGCGTCTGGAATGTCCCGTCCAGGTTCTTCCCGCGCATCAGCTTGCTTTCCGGGTCAAACAAGTTCTTGTAGTTCATGGCCCGATTAGCATACAGCCGGACCTCTTTCTCCGGACGCTTCAGGTCTTTCGCCAATTCATGGATGCACCAGTCGTCATAGGCATATTCCAATGTCCGCGCCGCATTCTCATTGATTTTCACGTCATACGGGACATACCCCAGCCTATTGTAATATTCATGGCCCAGACGCCCCGTCGAAGGCACCTTCGGATGCACGTTCTCCGTGCCATGGACTAGGCCTTTGTACAAAGCGTCCAAATCGTCGACTTTCACGCCCTTCATATAGGCATCGACCAAAATGGAGGCGGAGTTGTTACCGACCATGCAGTTGCGATGTCCCGGGCTTGCCCATTCGGGGAAAAAGCCGCTCTCTTTATACGCGTTAATCAGGCCCTCCTGCATCTCTTTGTTCACAGACGGGAACATCAGGTTCAAGAAGGGGAAGAGGCAGCGGAAGGTGTCCCAAAAACCCGTGTCGGTGTACATGAACCCTTTCAGCACTTGCCCGTTGTACGGGCTGTAATGGACGGGATTCCCTGCTGCGTCGTATTCATAGAATTTGCGGGGGAAGAGCAATGAACGGTAAAGGCAAGAGTAGAAAGTGCGGTATTGGTCCAAGTTCCCGCCATGCACTTCCACGCGCCCCAGCACGTCGTTCCACGCATCTTTCCCTTTCCTCACCAATGTGTCAAAACTATCCTGCCCCAACTCCTTCAGGTTGAACTCGGCCTGTTCGGGACTGATGAATGAAGATGCGACGCAAGCGTGGACCCGTTCCCCCTTGTGGGTCTTGAACCCTATTATGGCTCCTGCATGGTCGGCACGCTGTTCCAAGTTGCCTTCATTCAGTTTTCCGTCCTCCACCGTCGCCGTGTAAGTAAACGGTTTGTCAAATTTGATCACAAAATAATTCTTGAAATTATCCGGCACGCCGCCACTGTTTTTCGTCGTGTAACCAATGATTTTGTTCTCGGAAGGGACAACCTTCACATACGAGCCTTTGTCAAAAGGGTCGACCACGACATAAGAATGATCGTTTTCAGGGAAAGTGAAACGGAACATGGCGGCACGTTCCGTAGGCGTCAACTCCGTCACGACATCGTGTTCGGCCAGGTAAACCTTGTAATAATACGCCTTCGATATTTCTCCTTTGTGAGAGAACCAGCTGGCGCGCTTTTGCATGTCGAACTCCGGCGTCCCGACCACCGGCATAATCGAGAACTGCCCATAGTCGTTTATCCACGGGCTGGGCTGGTGCGTCTGCTTGAACCCGTTGATTTTAGTGGCCGTGTATTGATACTGCCACCCATCCCCCATCTTGCCGGTTTGGGGTGTCCAAAAATTCATTCCCCACGGGCGCGCCGTCGCCGGATATGTGTTTCCCGCAGATAGTTCGAATGTCGATTCGGAACCCATCAGCGGGTTCACATACTCGACCGGGTCTAAAGAATCCGCTTTGGCAAGCGGGGGCAGGCAAAGCGCTATCAATGACAAGCATATAGCCACTGCCCAAAAATTCATCTTTCTCATAAAATATTCACTGATTTGCGTTATCGTAATGCAAATATACGAAAACTCCCGCTCATACGGGCATGGATTCCCGGAAATGCAAGCGAGCGGCCGCAGAACGAGTTATATGAATATTGGCCGGGGGCTGCCCGGATTCATGATGCGGGAAGCCCGTTCACAAATGCCTTATCTGCATGGCAGCTCCATTTTCCAGCAACGTGAAACCAAGTCTCTGATAGAATGGCACATTCTGTTTCTCGTCGGGCATTATATTGAGATAAAGGTAGTCTTTATACTTTTCCTTCATGATGCCTATCAGACGGGCGGCTATGCCGTTCCCTTGATATTCCGGGCGCACCAGCAGATAATGAAGGAACGCCACCATTTCTCCATCGTCCAAAGCGCGGACAAGGCCGACCAGTTTGCCGCCGTCCCATGCGGTGACCACGCATGACGACGATTTCAAAGCTTTTATCAGCCGTTCAGGGTACTTTCCCGACAGCCATCCTACCGACAAGAAGAGTTCTTCTATCTCCTTTTCCGTAAAATCTTTCGTTTCCTTATATTCAATCTCCATGACTTACATATTATATTTTTTTCTCTAAACTCAGCAGGCAAACGTCGGGTCGTCCGTTTGAAAAACCTCACGGCGCCTCTCTCTTACCTCTGCGCAGCACATGGGTCAAAAACACTTTCCGGACAAATACTTTATCCCCTGCCCTCTTTCGTGAAGATGCAGCTTCGTGCCGCATTCATTTTCATTTGCGACTGCAAATATAACCTGCCGCGCGTTTTATGCAATGGCAAACAGAAAATATTAAATGGAAAATATGAGAATCATGGTCCCAAAGGATGGTCTTTGCTGCAAGGGTAGTTTTCCCGTCCGATATCGTCCCATTGGATTACGCCTCCGTCCGGGAACAAATTCCGAAAAGCTTGCAACCTTTTCGGAAAAAGGTTGCAAGCTTTTGGAAAAAACATGGCGGCAAAAAAGGTCCATCCATGGGGATGTCTTCTTGGGTTGCGATTCGATTCCGCCAAGGGACATGCCACATGTCCCCGTTGAGACGGAAGAATTATTTTTTCGTTACCGCAGTTTTCTTCTTCAAACGCTCGATTTCCTTTTGCAAGCTTTCTATTTCTTTTCCCTGGTTCTTTATCGTCGTCAACAGCGAATTCAGTTCTTCGTTTTCAATGGTCTCAGGGAATTGGGAATTAACTCTTTCGATAAAGTCAGACAAAACATTCATATAGTTGTTGAATGCGTCATACGGATTATCATACGGGCTGAACCCCCCTTTGCCCATGTGCTTCGTGCTCATGTAATAGAAATGGTCGCTGCTCTGCAAATAATACCAATCCTGATGGATGCGGCGCATGTCACACAGGCGGACGCGCTCCCCTATTTCGCAAATTTTCCGGAACGCCTCCTTCTGGAGGATGTTACCCAGCCAAGAGCTGCAGTCACGCTCCTCATCCACCCACGAGATGGGATACGGCACGGAAATCTGGTCTACCGGTTTCATCAAGGCGAATACCTCGGACGGCGTGGAGAAGCTTATGCCTTTTTCTGCCGCATAGCGCGGCAAAGCCTTGAAAAATTCAAAAATGCCAGTTTCCGCCGGATGGAGGGAACCCAGCACTTCGTAGTTCATGAACAAATTGATAACCTGTTCCGATTCCGGGGTCGCCGCGATCCAGGATATATATTTGTCCGCCGTCAGAGGGTACTCGTTCCAACCGTAGTTGCTGAAGCGGTCCGATATGTCCTCGCTGAAACGGTCGTTTTTCAGGAGCAAATGCAACTTGGGCTGCACGCAAGAGCAATACATATAATTCGGGCTTTTCCATCCCAAGACATGTTTTGCCCCTTCCGTCAACATCCCCCTGTAACCCATTTCGTACACCACTTCCGATATGTCGTCGGAGTATATGAGTTCCGTGTTGCGGAATACGCTGGGTTTGACACCGAACAATGTCTTTATTTTATCTTCCTGCTTAACGATCTGGTGCTTGAACTCATCCATGTCCCCCAGCGAAGAAAGGGAATGCGCATACGTTTCGGACAGGAACTCCACGTTGCCTGTAGCCGCCAACTCCTTGAAGCTGTCTATCACTTCCGGCGTATAGATTTCCATCTGTTCCAATGCAACCCCCGAAATAGAGAAAGCGACCTTGAATTTGCCTCCGCTCGATTTGATCATCTCCAAGATAGTGCGGTTGGCAGGCAAATAGCATTTTTCCGCAATACGGCGGATAATCTCCTCGTTCTGGAAATCGTCATAGTAATAATGATCGTTGCCGATATCGAAGAAACGATACCTTTTCAGGCGAAACGGCTGGTGTATCTGAAAATAAAAGCATATAGTTTTCATAACATTGTCTTTTTTATCTTGTTCGAATTGTTTTTATTTCTTTTGAGTCAGCATGTCGTAGATTTTACGAACCTTCAATCCTGCGTATTCCCACTTGATGTTATCGACTTCCTTCTTGCCCTCCTCTTTCAGGAACTGGTGCATAGCCGGA
>CALBYC010000061.1 GCA_937890135.1 uncultured Parabacteroides sp. | reverse complement strand
ACTGCAATCGGAATGAGATGTTATCACGTTCCAATTGCGCGCAGGTCGAAAGCGTGGCTATCATAATCGGAGCAAAGAGGACCTCCTAAACTCTTCTTCTGGACTAAGTATTTTCTTAAGCTTCTATGGCATTATCTTATATGTTGCAACACCCATTGGATGGGTATAGTCTTGAAGAAGGTACTCAACGTATGTCTTGTCTGCATCACGGCAAAGTACTATTCCTATTGTCGGATTCTCGTGAGGTTTGCGCTCGTCATCATTAAAGCATGCGGATATAGGCAGACAACTGACTGATTTTGGCTGGTGCAACCTGTCAAACGAACGACAAGAGCATGAACAAACAGACAGGCAAGCAAGAGACGATTCTTTTTATCAACGACACTCCCAACCGCAACGGCAACACAGCCGCTCTCGCCAAGGTACTGCTTGAGGGCAAGGGCTATGAAACGCTGCTCCTCACCGACTACCGCATCAACATGTATGGACAGACATAGGACGGCGACCAGTTTGACGGGGTGCTGAAGAAGATGGAGGATGCAGACATCGTGGTGATTGGTTCGCCCTTGTATTGGCATAACATCTGCGCATCAGTGCGCATACTGCTCGAACTTTGCATGTGCTTTTTCCCGCCGGCGGGATGGTCTGTCGGAATCTTGCAGTCAGAATGTATTTCTTTTTATCAATTTGAAATCGCATTTTATTTTCCGGGGCGATTTCTCCAGTATCATTTTAGCAGCTAATTCCCCCATCTGCACAAAATCAGTGGAGACGGTAGTTAATCCGTCCAATATGATCTCGTTGACAGGCGATTCGTTATAAGAGATGATGCCTATGTCTTTTCCTATTTTGAACTTTTGCTCTTTGGCAAATTGTATGAGTTGAATCAATTCAGTGTCTAATTGGCTGTTCAATATCAGATAGGCCACTTTGGGGTGGATGATTTCGGAAGATATAGTCGTGTGATACTCGACGTGGATGTTGTTATCTGCGCAAAAATGTTTGACCCCCTCTTTGATGTAAGGTGCGTATAGGCTGTGCGGGGAAGTCGCAACATCCAGCTTCTCATATTTTTTTAACATTTCCAGTCCTTGCATCAGTCCCTCGTAAATATCATGACGAAAGTCTTGGTAGATAGCCCCATAATTACCGGGCAGGTCTTCCAAATTTTTGTCCAAAAGGATCAACTGACGATTCGGTATCCGTTTGATTGCCTTGAGTACCCTTTTATGGATATCAGCATCAATTGGAAAATGGGGAGTAATCACATAATAATCGAACGAGCCTAAGTTCTCGTCAATAAACTTTTCGAAAACATCGATGTCTTGATTGTGCAGACGGAACGTAATCTCCGCATGTTCTCCGATATGCTGATGGAAAGAATCGTAGAGGACCTGCTTGTATGTGCTAATCTTGTCGAAAAGCAATAAGATGTTCGGTTGGTGATTAACCGTGTTGTCTGTCACGAAAAAGCCTTTCCCTTGTGTTGCTTCAATCAAGTTCCTTTCTCGTAGGATGGAATAAGCTTTCTTGATGGTCTCCTTGGATATTTCCAACCGGTCGGATAACTCGTTCATGGAAGGAAGCAGTTCTCCAGCCTTGTACTGCCGTGTTTGGATCAAAGTGGAGATTTGTTCAATGATTTGCTTATATACTGGAACTTGGGAGGATGTGTCAATTCTAATTTGCTTATTCATCGTTATTATCGATTTCTTTTAACCAGCCTTCTACCCATTATTATACGATTTATGGGTTGTACCATCATACATAACTAAAGTTGTTGCAAAGATAGAAAAAATAGCCATATGTTTACTGTATAATGTGGATATTTATCTTCTATCGAAGGTTGTCCGGCTATTATTCAAATCCTTTTAGTATAATTGGTTAATACGGCATGACAAACATAAAAATGGAAATTTGTTTGTTTATATTCATATTTATTCCTATGTTTGTACCACACTACACAATAGTTATGTGCTTTGACTGTAATGAGGTGTGAACCTTATGAGTACTAAGATTGGATTAGTGAAGTTATTTGCGGTACGGAAGTTTGATGCTGCCAGACAATATCTATGGCCTGTTCCGACGACAGAGGTATTTATTAATACAAATTAGAGTCAAAATAATGGATATTAATTACTTAATAAAGAATGCAATGAGGAAATTTTTTTGGATATTAAATTCGTTGTTGTTAATTAGTTGCCATTTTTGCTATGGGCAATTGGTGTTATTGGATAAGAATGTCGCCTCAAATGATTATTCGTCGTTTGGCAATGCGATAATATCAAAGGATAGCACCGGTTTAAGGGTAAAAACGCCATATTGTCAAGAAGAAAGTGGCATCCGAATCAATGGCAATTGGGATTTGCAAATATATGATCAGATGGAGATAGAGTTGGTCAATTATGCAAAAAACACTTTGCGGGTAGCTGTCCGTCTGGAAAATCCAAACATGGATATGAAGAATCGCAAAAACCTTTTCAGGGATTATGTTTCAATAAGCCCCAACAAGGTTGAAAAGATAGTCTTGGATATTCCGCGTAAAAGGTTTTATCCAGAAGTTGAAGAG
>CALBYC010000060.1 GCA_937890135.1 uncultured Parabacteroides sp. | reverse complement strand
TAGCAGTTTATCAATCGATGTCGATGGTTCAGACATATCATTCATAATATGATTTCGATAAAGTGTCCATATTGTCAAGTAGGATTGAAAGTGGACGAGGGGAAACTTCCCCTCGGTCTCACTTCTTTCAAGTGCCCCAAATGCAAGCAAGCAATACCTGTGTCGTTGGTTTTAGGGAAAAAGGCGGACATGGATGAGCCCGAGACGGTGTTGCTTCATCCCGCAGCCGAGGAAAGGGGAAGGATAATAGTCTTCCCTGCCGCCGGCACTCCAGGACAAACTTTCCCCCTCCCCGAAGGGATTTCCATCATTGGCCGAAAATCAACCGCCTCCAAAGCTACCATAATGATAGAAACGGACGATAGGTCGATGAGCCGCGAGCATATCCGGATAGAAGTGAAGAAAGACATGCACGGCGGATATAAACATTATTTGTCTGACAATAAAAGCAAGAATCATACGTTATATAATAGCAATTACTTAGAAGACGGAGAAATGGTAGTTTTGAACAATAATGATGAAATCATAATAGGACATACTATCCTTCGCTTCCAGTCGTAAAAAAAGGAAAACTATGAGCATAACGTTAGGAAAACCATTGGGCGTATGTGACAAAGGGAAACGGAAAAACAACGAAGATTGCATATTCCCGTTGTCTGAAGTGGCCGTTGCGTCCGACAGGCTGTTTTTAGTGTGCGACGGTGTCGGCGGGGCGGCGAAAGGCGAAGTGGCAAGCGGCATGGCGTGCGAAGCCATGCATGTTTTTTTCCAAACGTTTTTAAAAAACGGGTTGATGAATACTTCGTTTGTCAAGAAATCCGTGCAATACGTGGAGGCTTGCTTTGACGATTACGTGGAATCACAGCCCGGTGCAAAGGGCATGGCCACGACCATGACGATGCTTTACGTGGACGACGAGTCTGTGTGGGCGGCACATGTGGGAGATAGCAGAATATACCAGTTCCGCAAAGGCAAGATAATCTTCCGGACGGAAGACCATTCGTTGGTGAACTCATGGGTGAAAATAGGAAGAATCACCGAGGAAGAGGCCCGGAGGCATCCTCAAAAAAATGTCATTTTGCGTGCAATCCAAGGCTCCGGATGTCCCGTTGAACCGGACGTGGCAGAGCTGAAAGACATAGAGGAAGGGGATTGTTTCTTGTTGTGCACGGACGGGGTCGTCGAAAGCTTCAGCGACGACGAGTTGAAACAATTATTCGCCAATGACACGATACCTTCTATAAAAGAAAAGCTTGTGGAAAAATGTTTGTCGGAGAGCAAGGACAATTTCTCTTTTTACCTTATTCCTGTCAATTCCGTACAAAAGAAAACAAGTTTTTCGAAAAATATTCATGCTTTCCTTTATTCTTTTATTTAAAAAATGTACTTTTGGCAAAATAAAAAAACGGAAACATTATTTTGTCTCGTATGAATTTGCCCAACGGATATTTACTTCAAAAAGGAAAATACAAACTCACACAAGCAATAGGTCAGGGTGGTTTCGGGATAACATACAAAGGAGTATGGTATACGGAGGTGAAAGGTGCCTTGGGGGCAATGCCGACAGAAGTACCGGTATGCATAAAAGAATATTTCTTCAAGGATTATTGCGTGCGTGACCCCCAGTCCTTTATTGTGAGGGTTCATTCCGACACAGGCAAATTATTGTTCAACAAGTTCAAGGAGAAACTGATCAAAGAGGCAAAAATCCTATCAGAAGTCCACCATCCATATATAGTCAACGTGCTGGAAGTCTTCGAGGAAAACAACACGGCTTATATCGCGATGGAATATATTTCCGGTGATTCCCTGAAGGACAAGTTGGCGCATGAAGGAGTATTGCCCGAGGCGCAAGTGCTGCATTACATCCGCCAAATAGGGGAGGCCTTGCAATTCGTCCATCAAAAAAACATACTTCATCTGGACATCAAGCCCAGCAATATCTTGATAGACAAGGAAGGCAAGGCCCGTCTGATAGACTTCGGTGTGAGCAAGCGTTACGACGTGGGGGAACAGGAAACCAGTACGACGATGCTCACGCTTTCAAAAGGCTTTGCCTCTATCGAGCAATATGACAATGAGGGCATCCAGTCCTTTTCCCCGTGCCCGGACGTTTACTCGTTGGGTGCGACCATGTACAACCTATTGACGGGTAAAATCCCCACGGAATCGATACTGAGGGCCACACGTCCTCTGCCCGCTCCCCGGACTCTCAACCCTGCCATATCCCGGAATACGGAACAAGTCATCCTGAAGGCGATGGAGATCATTCCCGCCAATCGTTACCAGAGCATAGCGGAGATGATGGACGCTTTGGATTTTCCACCGGATGCTTATGGCGGGGGAGGAACGGCCTTGCCTTCTGCCAAAACCGAGGAAGAGGCGAAAGCGGGGACTACTTTGCTGCATGATGCGCCGCGGCCGCAAGCGGAAGATGATGAGACAATCCTGGACACGCCTGGACCTGCCGTGGCGAATGCCGACGGCAAAGGCGTGCCAGAGAAAAAGGGGAAAAGGCGTAAAGGCGTCATCCTGGTTGCCGTGTTGCTGTTCTTGGCTGGTGCTGCTGCGGGAAGTTGGAAATGGTATGAATGGCAGAGAGGCGATGCTCCAGTCCTTTCCGGACAAGAGCCGGCACAACCCGCCCAATCCGGCCGGCAAATCCCCGGGACCGTCGGGGAAAAAGACAGCGACCGTCCCGGAAAACGGACGGCATCAAATCCCCCGGCGGATGCGGCTGTCTCCCGGAAAGATGCCGGTCGTTCGTCACAGCCGACGGAAGTGAAAAAAGAAAAGGCCAAGGAACCGAAAACATCCATGTCCGCAACGGGTTTGCCTGAAAAAGAAGCGACGGTGCAAAAAACGAATGCGGTGGTGGAGACGAAAGCGAATGACGCAGCATACGACCAGTTGCTGGCAGCGGCAAGGCAAAAGATGGCGGAGAAAGATTACGCTGGCGCTTCGAATGACTTGTCGAAGGCGAAAAAATTGAAGGTGACGGAAGAGGCAGTGCGTTTGCAGATAAATTGCGACCAGCAGTTGGAAAAAATGCGTGTGGAAGAGCGCAAGTCGCAATACGTCGAGATGATGTCGTTCGGGCCGTTTAAGGTTGTCCGTAAAAAGGATACGGGCCGCTACGGAGCGACCGACGCGAACGGGAATGAGGTGATTCCATGCAAGTACCTGAGCGTGGGAAAAGCGGAAAATGGAAGGGCTTTTGAAAGAGAAGATAATTTGTTTGACATTTATGGCTCGGATGGTAAGATAATCACTCGCGGAGCCACTTATTATTGATGGGAGATGAGAACGATTTGGATTTGTATAATAAGCATTCTGCTACCTTTGTGTGCCCGTGCCCAGCAGCAGGCGGAGTATAACCGCAAAGGCGACGAGGCCATGGCGCGCAATGATTACCGGGATGCAAAGATTTGGTATGAGGAAGGGGTCTCTTATTGCGATGCGTACAGTGTCAACCAATTGACCAAAATTTGGTTGGAAAACGAACGGATGCGCCCTTCCATGCGAAGCCTGATGAATAAATGCCTGAATTGCCTGAACGTGCGCGGGACGGAGCAAGACACGACAGCCATGCATCAGTTGATCGTATATTATACCGAGGGGATAGGAGTCCCCGCGAGTGAAGAACTTGCTTTTTATTGGTCGGACAAATTGAAACGGGCCCGCCGTTTTGCGGAGCAAAGCGTGAATGACGCCCGGCAAAGCGCAGACGCATCCCCAAAAGAGAGAATGCGTTTTTTTGCAGGTTACCAGTATTCCATAGAATCCCCTTACGGGCTGACGTTTGGAGGCGTGAAAAAGAATTTGGGATGGTATGTGCGCTTCAATACCGACATGGCATTCGACAATTATCTTGCGGAATGCAACGGCCAGAACGGGGGGCAGCTGCTTTCCGTTTCCAAAGATGAAATTTATTACTTCACGAACCGGAAGAAAAAGAACTGTTATTCTTTGACGGGCGGATTGCTGGTCGGATGCACCGACTGGCTTTATGCTTCCGTCGGTTTGGGCTATGGCAATCGCAAAGTCCTGTATGAATATAGGATGGTGAATCCGCAGACGGCGAAGGACACCGGCAGCGGGTGGGCAAAGCATTTGGATGCTTCGTACAACGG
>CALBYC010000059.1 GCA_937890135.1 uncultured Parabacteroides sp. | reverse complement strand
AATAGATTCTTCATGCACTTTCCTTAATTTTGCACTTGTTGTTGGACTCTACAGCACCACCTTGCAAAGCCACACCGGATAAATTAAACCGGAAAGAGTTGGCAGTTAAAAAAAATACACTTATCTTTGCACCCCGAAAGCAATGAAGTGGAAAACTTCAGATGCAGAAACAACGTACTTTTTTCTGTTCGTGATGCTAGTTCAGAAAAGATGTTTATAACGAATGCGAGAAGCGATTTTTTTTGCATAAATCAATATTTATGCCTAAATTTGCATCTCATAAGGTATTATGAATCATTACATGTAATAAAAAGAAGATAGAGATGTCTAAAATTTGTCAAATTACCGGAAAAAAAGCAATGGTTGGCAACAACGTTTCTCACTCGAAGAGAAGGACGAAACGTAAATTCGATGTTAACTTATTTGTGAAGAAGTTCTATTGGGTAGAACAAGATTGCTGGATTAGCCTGAAGATTTCTGCAGCAGGCTTGCGCACGATTAACAAACTTGGTTTGGATGCAGCCATTAAAAGGGCCGCTGAAAAAGGTTATTTAAACGCTTAATTTGGAGGAAGAAAAATGGCAAAGAAAGCAAAAGGTAACAGGGGTCAAGTTATTTTGGAATGCACCGAACATAAAAACAGCGGTATGCCGGGTACTTCTCGCTATATCACTACCAAGAACAGAAAAAATACTACTCAGAGATTGGAATTGATGAAATACAATCCTATCTTGAAAAAAATGACTTTACATAAAGAAATTAAATAATAGGAGATTTGAAGAATGGCAAAGAAAGCAGTTGCAACATTTAAAAAAGGTGATGGCCGTACTTTCTCTAAAGTAATCAAAATGGTTAAATCTCCGAAGACAGGTGCTTATATCTTCCAGGAAGAAATGATTCCTAACGAAGCTGTGAAAGACTATTTCAATAAATAATCTTTTTGTTTTTTCATCAAAAAAAGCCGGACTCGAAGACATCCGGCTTTTTTGTTTTTTACCCCTCGCACGCTTAGCCCTTCTTGTATCCATGGCGAGCGAGGAAGCCGCACCCACCCTGCATAGCCATAGCACTTGGGAAAAAGGAGAGGCGCAGACGCTTGCTTTTCCCGATATTTCATTGTATTTTCGCAGATAATTAAACGCTACCAATGGACAACACATATTTAAATGGACAAAGAAACAGAACTTTTGGAAGCCTTGAAAGCCGGCAATGAAAAGGCATTTGAGGTGATTTACAATCAGTACCTGCCTTCGTTGATGACATACGCCTGCTCCATCATCAATGCGGATGTGGCAGAAGACATAATCCAAGAAGTATTCTTGCGTGTATGGGAACACAGGCAATCGCTTTTAACTCATCGGAGCATAAAGGCCTTTCTATTCTCGATGGTTTATAGCCGTTGCGTTGACCAGTTGCGTAGGTCGGCAATGGTAGAACGCTATGCCGTCCATGTGCAAGAAGAAAGCGACAAAAGGCAAAAGGAACATAGGTTCGAAAAAAACAAGGCTTTGGAAAGGCTCTACCGGAAAGACTTCTACAAACGTCTTCGTCTTTTGATGAAACAACAGCCGGACCAGCGGAATAAGATATTCATCGCGGCATATATGAGGGGAATGAAAGCAAAAGAGATAGCGGAACGGCTCGAGATGCCCGTCAGGACGGTAGAAAACCATCTTTATTTGGCTGTCAAATTCCTGAAAAAGAAGATGGTCAGAAGTCAATTTTTACCATGACAAGCCGGTTGTGCCTGCCAGCATGAATAACAATCCTATTGTCGCATCCATGTTAAATAAAAGAAAAAGGAGTATATTTGCGACTTGAACAGATGAATATTATCATGACGAAAGAATGAAGGAATGGCGACAAATAGTACGCTTTATGATTATCGGGACTTCCAATGCCCTGATAACGGCCGTTGTGGTTTGGTTCATGATGGATGTCCTTCATATCAACTATTTGTGGTCAAACATAACCGGTTATTCCGCCGCATTGCTAAACAATTTCTTTTGGAGCAAATTCTGGATATTCTCATCGGGCAAAGGCAACTACTTGCGGGAATCCGCTTTGTTCCTGATAGCTTTTTTGTGCTCGTACGTTTCGCAATTCTCCTGTCTGTTGGCTATGGTCGAAATTTTAAAATGGAATGAATACCTGTCGCAATTTTTGGGATTGTTCGTGTATGGCGGAGTCAATTTCCTCATGAATAAAAAAATAACATTCCGCCATACATCTGCATGATTCTTCTTTTCACTTTGGCAACGGCCTTGCGGATAGCCCTTGCCCCATTCCCGGAGCACGGGCGTCCTCCGGAAAAAAGATAGCGAACTGACCAAGATGGATTGAACGGGAGGAATCATGCTTGCCTTGGGAAAAATCTCAAATGCCACTGAAGTCCACATCCTCGAAATGCAGGCTGGGGATTCTCCAGCTGGTGCAACTTCTCGGATCGTTCCCGACTTCAACCAGATTGTTCCACAAGCCTATCATATTGCCCGTTATGTTCA
>CALBYC010000058.1 GCA_937890135.1 uncultured Parabacteroides sp. | reverse complement strand
AGGGCCTTGGGTGACGGACGACGACGTGCGCTATATCGTGGATAGCATCAAGGAGTCAATGGTCTTGTAAGACGCACAAAGCCGTTTGAACCTTTTGGAAACGACTCCTTACGGCAGTGCCGCCTATCGAAAGGTGCGGAGATAGGGATGGGGGATGGGATTCGTTTCCCGAGGAACAAAAAAAGGTCGCATCCGTTGGAGGATTCGGTTACCGCCGTTTCCTCCATCGGGTGCGACCTTTTTTCGGATAGGTTGCCTCCTTTCACAAAACAGGTTGCGACCTGCCGGTCTTTATTTCTCTTCGATTGCAAGTTCGTTCCAAGGAGATGAACCTTCAAATTTGCTTTTCATCCCTGTCGCCACGTACACCTTTATGTCCTTTTTGCTTGTAATGCCATTAAAAGCCCCGGATGCTTTGGGCACATTCGTGCAGGCCGTGAGGTCTATCTCTGCCAAGGCGTTACAGCTTCCGAAGAATTTACTGCCCAAGCCGTCAATGTCTCCTTTGAAAACGACCTTTTTGAGTTGGCTGCACGAGTTGAAGCAGCTTTGGGCGTAACCGGAGTAGTCGTCATACAATTTCGTCAGGGAAGCCGGGAATACGACCTCGGAAACAGCCGTGTTCTCGAAGACATAATCATCGATCTTCGTCAGGGATGTCAATGCTTCCCAGTTGGTTATGTCGCATTTGGTGCAGCCTTTGAAGGCCCGGGCGTATATGGCCGTTATGTTGGCTGGTAGCTTCACAGCCCCCAAGTAGTAGGACGGGCTATCGTTCGACAACGCTCCGGAGGGTATCTCTGCCACCTTTGCCCCGGACAAATCCAAGTCTACGGGCGTGCCGTTTTCCTCGTTGTAGTGGGCGGCAAGGTAGCTTTTCAGTTTGTCAAAGTCGTCTTTCGCCATCGGACCTTTGATGGCTAACCGGTGGCTGTCGCCCAAGGCTTCCTTTATCAGCTCCTCTGTCAATGTCTTTGCGCTGACCAACGTGACCGTATGCGTTGAGGCATCGGCATGGGCATCGGCAATCTCGTTGGCTGTCCCGGATAACTCTTGTCCGGTTCCCCATTCGGCGACGGTAACCGAACCAATCGTCACATTATCCTTGCCGACCGTCAAGTTGAAGGTATAGGCGTTGCCCGCCTTCAAGCCTTCGCTTGTCAAGAGGGAGTTCGCCAATACTTCATGCCTTTCATTGTTTATTTTTAATTTCAAGAAACATTTTCCGCCTTCGTATTTCCCGGTTGGCAGGATAGCCATGAAGGTATGCATGCCTCCTTCATTGTCGGCAATCGTATATGCCTTGACTACCTGTTTGTCCTTGTCTTCTTCATCAAGAACATACGGGTGTGCGATTCGTGCATCATCCGTGGAAAGATTGGTGAAAGTCGGGTCGGAGAGGGTGGGAAGTGATGCGCTGTATTGGTCGTTGTACTTTGCGATTTTCACCACCACTTTCGCCAATTGGTGCTTGAACTCCAAGTCCAACCGGTTGTCGGATGCCTTCTTCACTTTTGCCTCGGCTGTCATCCAGTCGTTTTCTCTCAGCCCTTCCAACGTGCTTTGATAGCCATTCAATACAAAGTTCTCGTATTTTGCCATGCCTCCCGAAGGATAATATGCCTCGAACGAGTTCTCCCCGTCCACCCAAGCGGCATAATTTATTCCGGATAAGGAGAATCCGGCCCCGTCATATATAAAGTCCGCCTTTTCTTTTCCGGCCACAGCGTTGGCGGAGACGTTTGTGACACGGATCTTGTCCCCGCTGGTCCAAGCGTTCCCTTTATCCTCGCTATTGGCGCGTGTCTGCAATCCGCTGATGGTTGCGTTCACCTGCACGATATGCTCTTGGTTGTTTTCCCATTCGTCCGTCATCTCCTCGTTTTGGCATGAAGCCAACAGCAATGCGACGGATGCCAAGAAATATTTATAGGTCTGTATCTTTTTCATGATTCCCTTGTTTTCTGTCGTTCATACTCAATCGTTAGTCGGTCTCGATGGTGCCGCCTTCACCCTCGTTCCATTCCCGTGCACTGATGCCTCCCATGATTACCTTGTCCTTGCCGATGGTTAGCTTGAGGATGTTGGAAGTGCCTTCCGTGAATCCGAACGGAACGCCGGAAGAAGTGTATTGGAAGATACGCTGGTTGGCATCCGAACCTAATTTTATGGTGATTTTCAATGCCAAATCTTGGGGAACGAGCAACGCTTCCCATGTGTCGGTGAATGCCGCCGTTTCCGATGACTTGGCACCATACATGCTGACACTGCCTTTATCTGTTCCGGTTGTCACGGTTCCCGCTGTTATGTCCAAACTGCCATCCAACATGCAGTCGCCGAGCTGGACACCGGTCACTTCTATGTCGCCTTCCACTTCCGTCGCCTTGGTGAGGACGACCTTCAGTTGGGTCAGCTTGTGCTTGAACTCCAGACCGATGCCATTGGGATTGTCTTTTGCCGTGATACCCGTTGCGGAAGTATAGAGCAAGTCCTCGGCCAGAATCGTTTCCGCTGTTTGGACGGGAGAAACGGCGATGGGGTATTCGGTAGAAACGCCCTCTTTATACGGCAGGTATGCTGTATAACCCACCTTGGCGGTGTCGCTCTTCCAAAGCAATGTCTGTTCCGGAACCCAAGTACCATTTGTTCCTGTCACTTTCAGGTTGGACGCATTGTATTTATTGTCGGAAGTCCCGTCTGTGGAAAGGAACAAACCGAACTCTCCGCTTTCCAGGGTCCCTGCGCCATGTCCCGAGCGGGTCGTCAGGGAATGGATGCCGGCAGAGAACAGAATCGGTGTGTCTGCCATGCTATGATGGACGGACTCTCCCAAGTCGCTGTTGTCGCAACCGACTGCCAAGATGGCCATGGTTGCCAGAGCTATTGTCTTTATCCTCTTCATTTTCTTGTTTTCTTTATGATAGATTAATTATTCGTTTCCTTTTACGATAAATTGTATGTTCGGATGCTTATCTTTGAAGTATTCCTGATACTCCTTTTGTAACGCTTCCGTCTTTACATGGACGGTTTTAAGACTGTGTGTGATATAACAAATGCAGTCAATATTGGCGTTCGTGCAGTTGGAAATATCCAGTTCGCTAATGGTTGCATTGTTTCCAAATGTAGCGGGAAGACTTATGTCCCCTTCAACGACCAATTTTGTTACTGTTACCGATTGCATCAGATTGTCATACGTCCCTTTGAAATCGGCTGAGATGGTAATTTCT
Organism: uncultured Parabacteroides sp.; assembly: GCA_937890135.1. GTDB lineage: Bacteria > Bacteroidota > Bacteroidia > Bacteroidales > Tannerellaceae > Parabacteroides. Next base: position 8,967 of record CALBYC010000058.1, on the reverse strand, counting down.
TCGAAATAGCCTCCATTAAAGAAACCTCTGTTCGCTTCATCATCATCATTGGCATATATAACCGTCGATGGAATCGTGAACGGAGGGGCATATTTCTCGGAGTTCCCGCTCCACTTGGTGTATGTGAACACGCTCCTCGTAAACGTGCACTCCTGCTTCGGCCAAGCGATGTCTGCCAATTCGGAACAGCTTTGGAAAGCCTGGTATCCTACCGAAGTGACGTGGGTCAGGTCGATGGAAGAAATATGGGTGCACATGAAGCTTTGTTTTCCAATGCTTGTTACAGTCGTAGGTAAAACGATATGGTAGAGGGCGGAAGGATCCCCATAACCCTCAGAGAATGCTCTATATGGAATGGCGGTCATTCCGGTTACCCCGCTCATATCCAATGAAATCTTGGACGGATTGTTGATTAAGAACCCCTTGAATACGTCGAAGTACGCATCATCCCATTTGCCCGTCACTTTGATGTCGCAGTCGGAATGGATGCCGCTTAGAGCATAGGTCAAATCTTGGCTTCCGCTATAGCCGGTCAAATCAAGGTCATAAACTGCCGACAGGTTTCCCGGGATTACCTCGCCGTCTTTCCAATCTTCCACGGTGATGCTCTCGACCTCCAGCGCATCCTTACCGATGTTCAGGTTGAAAGAATAACTATGGCCTGTCTTCAATTCGGGGATGGCCGTCCTTTTCACGGTAACACCCGAAGAGGTCGTGACGGAAAGGAACTCCCCGCTGCCGCCATTTTGCCCGGGTGTCAGGAAGATATACTTAGTTCCTTTTGAACCATCCCCCGATAATATGTAAGGAATGCCGTCACCGAAGAACTTGATTTCTTTAACCTTCTCATCCGCTCCAAACTGGCTATGGAACTGGTTGACGGTTACGATGATACGTGCTGTCATACGGCCCATGGATAATTCAAGGGTGTGATTGTCGGGTATTTTGTTGAAACCTTTCATTACTTGCATGAAGTCCGCCTTTTGCAGATTCTCTAATTCCGTTTGGTCTTTAACCGGAGTGAAATTGCCGAAGCTATTCCCCTCAAACGGATAGAAAGCCTTGAAAGTTGGTTGGTCGGATTCCCATTTCAGGTACTTCCCGGTTTCCGGTTCCCAACCGTTCGCCGTCAAGGTATAAGCTATCGCTTCCATGTTATTGCAACTGATGCCAATCTTGTCACCTACGTTGAACGAAGTTGTAGATGCCTTCGGGTCTTGCAAGTCACCAATCGGGTTGCTCTTGGTCGCCAGTCCGGATGCCGTCACCTTGACGATTACGGCATTCGGGTCGTCCTTCCATGTCATCTGTTCGTCGTCTGCTGTACACCCGGTCCACAGAGCCAGCAGCACCATACTTATATATAAATAGAATTGTCTCATTTTCTTTCTTTGATTGCTGCGTGTTATTATTCCGTTTCCAACTCACCCCCTGTCGTTTCGTTCCATGCTTGGGACGTGATTTCGCCAGCCACGGCGGCATCCTTGCCCAGGGTCAATTTCAGCTGGTATTTCTTTCCGCTCTCCAGCGTAAAGTCGGACGTTGAAGTCCAGATGTACCGATCGGAACCATTCACCAACAATTCCACCTTTAAGCTGCCCGCTGCCAATGTTTGGGGAATCAAAATGCAGGCGTAATTGTCTACCGCATGTTTATCTTTTTCGGTTACAGTTTCAAATGTCCCGTGATGAGCGTTGATATTTCCCTTCTCATCCTCCTTGGCTGTCATTTGGATGGGAGTTTGCGTAAAGTCAACCGTAGCCTTATAAGCCATGTCTTTGATGGTGACACTATCGACGGGCGATTTAGTCGGCACATCCGATTGGTTGAACTCCGTGCCCAATGTGATTTGAATGTTCAGCAAACTGAAACCATGCTGGAAAACGATTGCCAATTTCCCGTCGACCAAATCATTTTTAGGAACAAATCCGGTTCTCTTATAAATCAGGAAATCGGATTGGGTAAAGTAATCCTTGTCTTCCGACGCTTGGTCGGTTTTAACCGCAGCCACCCCGTTATTCAATTCATATAATTTTGCCGCATCATTAGCGAGGGCAGGACTCTCTAAATCGGTACAGGCTATGATGTCAACTGCCACACTGTCATTCTGCCACAGTAGAATGTTATCAGCTTCCCATATTCCGTTGTTCTTAAGGTAAGGAGTGCTACCATAGCTGTATGTCTCGCTTCCGGGATTATGGATGGAAAGATAAAAGCTATTCAGCGTTTCCGATGTATAAGAACGCGTGCGCGCCTCATCCACGCTTGCCGTGACACGTACCACGTTGTCTGCGGGATAATGGCTGTCGGGCATGTCCGCTTCGTTGGAGCAACCCGCTCCGAAGGATGCCGCCAATGCCAACCCGATGATTGCTTGGATTGTTTTCATGTAGGATATAATTAAATTAGTTTTCGTTACTGTGCTTCGCCGCTGAAAGTCTCTCCTTTTTCCCAATCAGAGATAGATATTTCTCCAAGGGTAATCCGGTCACGGCCGACAATCAAGCTGACGGTCGTATATTTCCCGCTTCCCAAGGGGATGTCGCCCTGATGGAAATAGCTATAATTGGTGCTACCGATGGCGACATCTATCCGGTTAACGCCCGATTGCGGGATAAGGATGGACGTATATTGTTGTTCCTTGTTGATTTTCGGCAGGTCGATGTCCTTTTTGTCCGTAGTAGAAGCCGTCACGGTTTGGGTCAAGTAATTGACCGTCGCTTGGGTCGCTGCTCCATTGACCGTCACTTTCGTCACGATTGGATTCTGTCCGCCCCATTGGTTGCGGAAAGAAAGGTTTACAACCAATTTCGCCATGACATGTTTGAAGGTAAGCGGGACTGGATTGCCGGAGGATTTGATGCCTTGCGCATTCACTGCCACCAAAAGGTCGCTCGCTTCTTGGTCATTTACATCGAATGTGTATTGCCCTTTGGAAAGGTCGGCGATGGAGGTTGCCGAAGAAGGATAGATGCCGATGAAGTAATGGTCCGTCTGTGTATCCTTCCACAGCATCTGGGGACTGGCGCTCCACGTGCTGCCATTTAACGTGTTGATGGAATTGTCCACGATTCGGTTTGCGGCAACAGGTGCGGTGTCTTTGTCGCCCGTCCAGGCATACACGCTGATTTTGTCCCCGTCCTCGAAGCTTTGGCCGCCATTAGCATTGGTTGATACACGGGTCATGTTGGTGATTTCGGTGGATACCGAGATGTACTTGGATGAAGAATCGTCCCCTTCATTTGCCTTGTCACAACTGCCGAGGCTTAGTGCCATGGCTGCCAAGAAAATAAATCTTTTTGTTCATGATATTCGTTTGAAGTTTATGTTAAATGAAACCAGTCGATGCTTTCGACGTTGCAAAATTAAGGAATTTGGGGGGGGTAAATGGGGAAAATATCTGCGGAATCGTTTTCCTCTAACGAGCACTTTGCAAGTTTTAACTTTCTTCTAACGAATAGATGGACATATCCGTTTTAAAGAATCACATTCGCAACATATTCAGGATGAATGTGTTTCACGCTCTTCTTGGCTTTGCTGAAGGCGGAGCCGGACAGGAATCCGGATTCCAGTGCCACCTCCGCCAATTTGGCCTCCGGATGAGCCTCGATGTAGAGCTGCGCATGGCGGAGACGGAACATGTTGATGAGGTTGTAGTATCCCACTTGGGCAATGAAGCGGTTGGCTGGGGCAATCATCCCCTTGTCTATTTCTGCCAACACTTCCGATTTCAACAGATGCTGCTCTTTGTACTTGCGTAGGATGACAGCCAACACCGCCTGCACGACATCTGCATCTTCCGTCTTCACCGGGAAGCCCTCCTTCCCTGCGTCCATCTTGTAGGCCGACTCCTCTTCCTGCGCAGCGATAATGCACTCTTGCGCCAATGCCTTTTCCTCTTCTTCTATCTTTTGGACTTTTTCTTCTATGCCGGCAGGATGCTGTATACGCTGGGGATGCAAGATCTTGCTGAGGAAAACAACCATCCAAACCGCAAGGACAATATCGATGAGGGCTTTGAAGTCCCTGCTTCCGGAGAGGAATATTCCCCATGCGAAAGCTATCCAGATTAAAGGAATCCAAAGGATTTTTTCTGCAAACAGGTACGGGAAGTCCTCCTCGGTGGAATAATTCTGCAGGTGATAGTCATGGATGGAACGTTTCAAGGCCCGGATGATGCGCAGCAACCGCATGGTCAATAAAATACTTAGCGTCCCGATGACATATTGAATCCATTCGAATTGCCGGTACAGCCAATTGGGATGGTTGGCCATAGAGTAAATCATGCCTGCGGCAAGCAACAGCATCGGGCCGCCGAAGAAGAGCCAATTGTTCCAACCCGCCAACTTTTGCCAATGGAAATAGCGGGAAAAAAGCATGGCATAACAAACAGGGTAAAAGATAACTCCGAAAGTGCGTATGTAACACCAAGTCTCGCTGTCGGAGGGGTTGAGAAAATAGGGGAATTGCATGGCTATCGCCACGAGAAAAAAGGTGACCTGTTTACGTGCGGGATAGAAATAATCCTCGTTTTCATTATATGGCCGGCACATGTGAAACCAGCGGATTGCTGCACAAATCACGCCAGTCACCATAAAAACCAAGCAGGCATCTGCATAAAGGACATCAGATATAGAAGTGTAGTTCATGTTCCACAAATTGCCAAAACCGTACAAATATAGTGCAAATATTCAAAAAATAGGGAGATTCGCACTTTAAAAATCCGATTTTTAATCGGACATACCGCCTCAGAACTTCCTCCATACCATCTTATTCACTATACCCACATAGCTCTGTACAATCTTAACTACCTTAGTACTAACATTCTCGTCCACATAATCAGGCACTGGAATACCATGCTGACCATCACGACAAAGCTCAACGGCAGTATCTACCGCTTGGAGCAAAGACTTCTCATCAATACCTGCAATGATGAAGTCACCCTTGTCAATAGCTTCGGGACGCTCCGTTGACGTGCGGATACAAATGGCGGGGAATGGATGACCTACTGAGGTGAAGAACGATGATTCTTCGGGAAGTGTGCCACTGTCGCTGACCACGGCAAAAGTATTCATCTGAAGGCAATTGTAGTCGTGGAAGCCTAGAGGCTCGTGTTGGATGATGCGTGGATCGAGTTGGAAACCACTTGCTGCAAGACGATTGCGAGAGCGTGGATGACATGAGTAGAGAATAGGCATGTCGTACTTCTTTGCCATCTTGTTGATGGCGTTGAAGAGTGAGAGGAAGTTCTTCTCGGTGTCGATGTTCTCTTCTCGATGAGCGGAAAGGAGGATGTATTTGCCCTTCTCCAACCCGAGGCGCTGATGCACATCACTGGCTTCTCGGCAAGGTTATTTTGAAGAACTTCTGCCATGGGTGAGCCTGTGACGAAGGTACGCTCCTTCGGCAAGCCACAATCGGCAAGGTATCTTCTGGCATGTTCCGAGTATGCCATGTTCACATCGCTGATGATGTCAACGATGCGGCGGTTGGTTTCTTCCGGGAGGCACTCGTCCTTGCAGCGGTTACCTGCCTCCATGTGGAAGATGGGGATGTGCAAACGCTTTGCTCCTATCACACTAAGGCACGAATTGGTGTCACCCAATACCAATACGCCATCGGGCTTGGTCTGCGCAAAGAGCTTGTAAGAGCAGTTGATGATATTGCCGCATGTCGCGCCGAGGTCATCACCTACAGCATCCATATAAACCTCCGGTTCCGCCAATTTCAAGTCCTTGAAGAAGATGCCGTTGAGGTTGTAGTCGTAGTTCTGGCCAGTGTGGGCAAGGATTACATCAAAGTATTTGCGACATTTGTTGATGACGGCTGCCAAGCGGATTATCTCGGGGCGAGTGCCGACAACGATAATCAGCTTTAATTTGCCGTTATCCTTGAACTTTATATCTGAATAATCAAATTTGGGTTGCTTTGTCATATTCTTTTCTTTATTTCTGTTCTACCTTATCAAAATAGGTATCGGGCTTATTCGGGTTGAATATCTCGTTGCAATACATCACAGTCACCAAATCCTCCGTGTCGGAAAGGTTTATGATGTTGTGGGTATAGCCGGGGAGCATGATGACAGATTGTATCTTGTTACCGCTTACTTCGTAGTTAAGAACTTCATCAGTTCCTTCCTTGCGAAGTTGGATAAGTCCATGACCGCTGATCACTATGAACTGTTCCCACTTGGTATTGTGCCAATGTTCGCCTTTGGTGACACCAGGTTTGGAAATGTTGATACTTACCTGTCCGCAGTTGAGGGTGTGAACCAATTCCATGAATGAACCACGATTATCCACATTCATCTTCAAATTGAAGATTGCTTTGTCCTTGGGCAGATAGCTGAGGAACGTGCTGTACAGACGCTTGGCGAATGAATCAGCAGGAATTTCTGGTATCATCAGTGTCTTGGGCATATCGGCAAACTGGTGAAGCAGGTCTACTATCTCACCAAGCGTTGCCTTATGTGTGATGGGACAATAGCAGTATCTTCCTTCTGCTGATGGTATCACGTCAAGTCCATCAAACTCGCAACGGTGCTCCTCGCCTTTCAAAGCATGAATCATCTCGTCAACGAGGTCATCGATGTAGAGCAGTTCGAGTTCTACACTTGGGTCGTTCACGGTGATAGGCAGGTCTTTGGCTATGTTGTTACAAAAGGTGGCTACCGCGCTATTCTAGTTGGGGCGACACCATTTGCCATAGAGGTTCGGGAAACGGTATATCAAAACCTTAGCACCGGTTTCCTTGCCATATTCCAAGAACAAGTCTTCACCAGCCTTCTTGCTGCGTCCGTATTCGCTGTTGCCAAAACGTCCTGTCAAGGAGGCTTGCTGCGAGCTGGATAGCATCACGGGACAATCATTGCCATATTTTTTCAGCGTGTCAAGCAAGGTGGAGGCGAAACCAAAGTTGCCCTTCATAAACTCGTCATTGTCCTTGGGACGGTTCACTCCGGCGAGGTTGAACACGAAGTCACACTCCTTGCACCACTGGTTTAGCTGCTCGGAGGTGGAGTCGAGGTCATACTCGAAGACTTCTTCTATATTCAAGTCACCATAACAGCGTGCCTTGCCGTCTTTTATGTTGCCCAGTTGAGCACAAAGGTTTTTTCCCACGAAACCCTTTGCCCCAGTCACTAAAATCTTCATGCCTTTAATTATTGTACAAAGTTTCCTTCACCGCTCAATTCTTTTTGGATATACTCTAAGCCTCCAATCTTCGCCTTGGTTTCTTCAAGGTTCAAACGATAGGTGTTATCGGAATTGAACTCTTCGATTTCGGCACGTTTTGTATCTCCTTCCTTGAAGAACTTGTCGTAATTCAAGCCACGGTTGTCTGCAGGGACACGGTAAAAGTTGCCCATGTCCTCCGCCTTGGCACACTCTTCCTTGGTGAGCAGTGTCTCGTACATCTTCTCACCGTGACGGATGCCGATTACTTTTATGTCTTCCTTTTTACCTCCAAATAGTTCGCATACTGCTTCGGCTTGTGTTTGAATGGTACAAGCGGGAGCTTTCTGCACGAAAATATCGCCGTTCCTTCCATGTTCAAAGGCAAAGAGAACGAGGCCTACAGCTTCTTCGAGCGACATGATGAAGCGAGTCATCTTCGGTTCGGTCAAGGTGATAGGGTTACCGTTGCGAATTTGGTCAATCCAAAGAGGAATAACAGAACCACGTGAGCACATAACGTTGCCATAACGTGTGCAGCAAATCTTCGTCTTGCCCGAATAGCGGCTCTTGGCCACGGCTATCTTCTCCTCTATCGCTTTGGAAATGCCCATGGCGTTGATGGGATAAGCCGCCTTGTCGGTGGAGAGACAGATGACAGCACCCACGCCTGCCTCGATGGCGGCAGTAAGCACATTGTCCGTACCTATCACATTGGTCTTGACAGCCTCCATCGGGAAGAACTCGCACGATGGTACTTGCTTCAAAGCTGCTGCATGGAATATATAATCAACACCGGGCATTGCATTGCGGCATGACCGCAGGTCACGCACGTCGCCGATATAAAATTTTATCTTGCTTGCCACGTCAGGATATTTTGCCTGATATTCATGGCGCATGTCGTCCTGTTTCTTCTCATCCCGTGAGAAGATGCGTATCTCGCCTATATCTGTACGAAGAAAACGATTCAACACTGCATTACCGAAGGAGCCTGTTCCCCCGGTAATCATAAGGGTCTTGCCTGCAAAAATGCTCATAAGTCTATTTTGTTTTATGTTTTTTATCCCTTCTAAAAAATATCCCGCAATAAACCTTATCCTCCACATTCTTCAAGCAATCGTCAAAGCAGTTGGTGATGATGGCATTGGGTAAAATCTTATTGTTCAGCTTCTCTACCTTTTCGGGCACGACATTCACTGCCATCACATGATAGTGATGCGCCTACAATATGGATATACTAAGTCCCACGTAGCCTGCAGTTCCAGCCGCGGCGACACGTATATATTTTGTTTGATTTGATTTATTATTGTTTTGCAGATGTGCCCATAAACACACAAATGATTCTGGGAAATTTTAGGAAGTTTTAGGAAGTTCCCCACCGCAGTATCGCCCTGCGCTTGCCGCCACTCGGATGGGGTTAAATCTTATTGGGCTATCTTGCTTTACAAGCTATCTATTTCATCGATTGTCAAACCCGTCATAGCGGCAATCTGATGGGAATCGAAACCGGACTGCTTAAGCATCTGTACGGATTTCCTAATCACATTTTCCTGCTCCTTCAACTGGGCACCCTGCTCCTTCAACTGGGCACCCTGCTCCTTCAACTGGGCATCCTGCTCCTTCAACTGGGCGTCCTGCTCCTTCAACTGGGCGTCCTGCTCCTTCAACTGGACATCCTGTTCCTTCAACTGGGCGTCTTGCTCCTTCAACTGGACATCCTGCTCCTTCAACTGGGCATCCTGCTCCTTAATGCGCTCATCGCGTTTCATGATCGCCGTATCACGGTTCTCTA
>CALBYC010000057.1 GCA_937890135.1 uncultured Parabacteroides sp. | reverse complement strand
AGCTGCAGATTGCCCGTCCCCGGCAATCTGCAGCTCGCATGGCAAAGAACGAGCCGCCTCCAGCAAAGTATGCACGCCTTTCTCCTCGGACAGGCGGCCGACATACAAGTAATAATCGCCCTTCCCCGCAATCCCCGCAGGCAAGTCATGATTGACATAGTTGGGCAACACTTTTATCTGCGAAGGGGGGAAGCCTCCTTTCGCCATCATATCGGCCAGGAAACGGCTCGGAACGATGAAATGATCCGTGTTCCTCGCAAGGCGCGGCCTGCTCCAGTACAGAGCCTCAAGGAAGGCGGCAAGGCTCGCAGGCAAACTGTTCTTCATGCATTTCTTCAGCAGGACATTCGACACGTTGCCATTGACGCATAAGGTGCAAGGATGGCCGCCGCGCAAGCACAGGTAGGCGGGGCACACCAGCTTGTGGTCGTGCAGGGACCAAACGACCTTGACTCCCTTCTTGTGCGCTATCTCCCCTATGACAGGCGAGAGATAGGAATGAATGTTGTTGAGATGCACCACGTCCGGGCGAAAACGCTCCAGCAACAGGGAAAACTTCCGTTCCACCTCGCCAGAGCGGAATATACGTTCAAAGGCCTTCAACTTCCCTGCCAAGCCCGGGGATTGGAAATCCACCTCGGACGGGAAATAGGGACTCCATTCCGATTCGAAATACTTCTCATATTGCATGCTGAAAAAGGCGACATCGTGCCCTTTCGACTTCAATAACTTTTCCAAAGCGATGGATGCGATGCAATCGCCCCCCCTGTTATAATAGAATTTATTAGCTATAAGTACCTTTTTCATAAAACTTTGTTTGCTTGTATCGATTTATATTGACTGTTGAGAGACATGGCCAAAAGCATCATCATAAATAATCCCCTGTTGTGCGTGATGGTCGCATCGCTGGTACATTCTATCAGGAAAAAGAGTATGATCAGCATGTTTATCGTGAAATCCTTCAAGTCCGCCTTGGAGAAATTCCTCAAGGTTTTCCTGACCAGCACACCCCAAAAGGCAAAGAAGAGGACCAACCCCGCCACACCGAACTGCGCCAACGCCGGATAATAGGTGTCGGCGATGAAGTCTGGCTGCCGCTCGTTAAGCCCATGCATCAGGTCCATCCCGTAATCGTTGTAAATATGGGAATAAAATTGCCCGGACGCGTATGTCGCATACGTGGCAAAGCCCGAACCGAACGGGAAATAATCCTTGAAAATATCGACCGAGAAGTAATACAAGGCCGCCCGGGCGTAATAATCCGACGCGTCGCGCGGGTTGCCTATTCCTCCTTCGATGAAATAGAAATTGATTTTGCCCCAGGCCACCACCAGGACGGCTACGGTCGCCAAGGCAAACAATGCCACATTCCTTTTATTGAACCTCAGTTCAAACGATTCATTGACATAGAAGACCACGAAAGCGGACAGGACGAAAAAGCCATACATCTTCGATCGCCCCGAAAGCAGGCCGATGGAAAGCATCAGCAAAAAAACGATTTTGTCCTTGAGGGTGTATTTGCTGCAATAGAGGTAGAGCAACGCCAGAATAGTCGCCGCCGTGGCGAGCCTCGACTCATGGCGCAAGAGCGCATCCAGAACCGTCGACGTGAAAGGCACCGTCAGTCCCACGCCCAGCAGATACACGGAGAACAGCACCGCCAGCAGCCTGACGTTCCGCTTCATGGTCACGTTCAGCACCGGCTTGAACGCATAGACCGTGAAGAAAGCCAGGTAAGGCTTGATCTGTATGACGAAGTCCGTCACGATCCCCGCCTTGCTGTTGCAATGGATGGCAAGGGAATAGACCAAATAGAAGAAGAAGACGCCCAGCGTCACCAAGAACAGCTTGTTCACAGACCAGTCGGGGGTATGGAAGACGTAATAGCCGTACAAGGCACACAACGCGATGGCGCATATCTCGTCCACG
>CALBYC010000056.1 GCA_937890135.1 uncultured Parabacteroides sp. | reverse complement strand
TTTCAATGTTCTCGATATGGCCGGCCGGTATCTGTTCCAAAGCCTGGGTACCTGTAAAGACACTCGGTTTACCATCCACATAGACCAAAAAGCCCGCACTGCCTCTGAACGTGACTTCTCCTTCGGCATCTACCCGTATGGAGGGGGTGTTTTCTAAAATATCGACAGCGGAGCCTCCGCTACCCAAGAGGTTTGAGGAAGCTTCAACCACTTTTTTATCCAATTTGTATACCAACTGGCGTTTGTCTGCCACTACCTCCACTTCTGCCAAACCATTCTCAAGCGGCCGAAGCCCTATTCGCCCCATGTCGATGAAGGCATTCCCGTTTTTAACCTCTACGGGAGACTGCGTAAACACGTCATACCCCACCAACCGAGCCATGAATGTATATGTTCCTTCTTTTACATCCAGAAAAGTAAAAACTCCCGATTCCTGGGGAAATGTCTGGTACGCCGGATTATTCTCTCCATCTTTGAACAAATATAAATCGGCGAAGTCAATGGGTTTGCCTGTTGACGCGTCCAGCAGCAGGCCTTTGACACGGCCATGCGCCGATTCCGCCAATATCCAAGACGGAATCATGCATAAGGCTATCAACATACCTAAAAAGTGCTTCATGGTTGTAATCCTAAAATTGCTCTAATATTTTTATCCGTTTTTCAATCGGCGGGTGTGTCGCGAAGATGCGGTTCAATCCACCGAACAAACCAACAGACTGTTGGACGGGATCCTCAATGAACAACTGTGCGACATCCGCCCGTTTGACGGACTCAATATCCGGGTCGGCGGAAATCTTGCGCAAGGCACGAGCCAAAGCCAAAGGATTCTTTGTCATTTCCGCAGAACCCGCATCCGCCATGTACTCTCTTTTCCGGGAAATGGCAAAGCGCATCAACAATGCGAAGAAATAACCAATCGCAGCAACGACCATGGCCAGAAGGACAACGACAATCGTGCCGTTGTTTTTTTCGTCACGTCTTCTCGGCGTATAGGAAGAATAGAAAATCCATCGCATACATATCTGTGCAATCATAGAGAAGATGCCGACAAATACAATCGATATTATCAGCAGACGCACATCATGGTTGCGAATGTGGGTAAGCTCATGCCCTATCACTCCTTCCAATTCTTCATCATCCAGCTTGTCTATGATTCCTTTGGTAAATGTCAGCGTATAAGTACGTTCATTGATTCCGCTGGCAAAAGCGTTTAGCGAATTGTCATATATGATATGAATCTTTGGCATTTTCATGCCTTGGCTCATGCAGAGGTTTTCCACCAGGTTATATACCCTTTTGTTATCCTTACGTTGCAAAGGGACGGCCCCTGTCGCCGAATCAATGATGCTGGTATTTGCGAAATAGGCGATTAAAAACCAAACCAGCACTCCTCCGACAACATAAGGGATGACATGGAGGAACATGCTGTTCGTATAACTTATCACATCGTCATAGGTCGTCATGTCGTCGCTCATGGCCAAATAATGCAACAAGAAACAAAACAAATAGGTCAATCCGACGACCAAGCATGGGAACATACAGAGCAAGAGCATGGAACGGAAATTGTTCCTGCTCTGCTGGGTTTGTATACCTACATATTCCATTTATCAAAAGCTGATTTTAGGAGCCTCGTCCAAAGTAGAACGCTGCTCGCCTAAATCAAACATGATTTCTCTCTTAAAGCCAAACATTCCGGCGACAATATTTGACGGGAACGTTTCTACCGCATTGTTCAATTCGCGGGTAGCAGAATTGAAATAACGGCGTACCGCTGCCAGCTTGTTCTCCAAATCGGAGATCTCTTCTTGCAATTGGATAAAATTCTGATTGGCTTTCAGGTCCGGATAAGCTTCGACAGCCACCTTCAATCCTGCCAATGCAGAACTCAACACATTTTCCGCCTTGATTTTATCATCTATCGTTTGAGCGGCGACAGCTCCGTTACGCGCTGCGACGACCTTGTCCAATGTGTCTTTTTCATGCGTGGCATAACCTTTGACCACCGCAACCAGCTGCGGCACCAAATCGTGTCTTTGTTTCAATTGGACATCTATATCCGCAAAAGCATTCTCCCGGTTGTTTCTTAATTTCACCAATCGGTTGTACATCGATACGGCCCAAAAGCCTAACACGATTATAACAGCAATGATAATCAACGTAGTCATAACTCTTTTCTATTTTTGATTAAAACAGCTCAAATATAGGAAGAATTTTATGAAAAACAAAAAATATCAGCCTGCTTTTCAAAGATTACACAGTCAACCGGCTATTCTTCACCTTTCAAAACGGGCAAACTGAGATGATAGCGGACAGAGAGCACTCGTGCGATGAATACGGAAATGGCGGAGATGGATTGAGTAAGATCCACAGGCAGCCTAAGCTTGTTGCAAGCATAATAGACAAAACCTCCAAAAACACATGCCAATGCGTAGATGTCTTTGCGGAAAATCAAAGGGTCTTCGTTTATCAAAATATCACGCATCATCCCGCCGAATGCGCCTGTGACCGTTCCCATAATAATCGCTGTCCAGAACGGGAAGCCACACTCAATGGTTTTGGCTATGCCGACCACGGCAAATAATCCCAAACCCACAGCGTCGAAGATGAAAAAGGTATTGTTCAAACGAATGGTATATCTACGGAAAAGCAAGACAAAGAGAAGAGCCAAGCCCGAAATTATCAGATAAGATGCTTGTGTCATCCAAAAGGGTGTCATGTTAAGAAGTATATCACGCAATGTCCCGCCTCCCACCGCGGTTACGGCACCTACGACATAAGCCCCAAACCAATCAAATTTCTTGGCCGATGCCAATCGGATGCCACTGATGGCAAAAGCGAACGTCCCAGAATAATCACAAAATGTTATAAAGTCTATCATTCTTTCTAATTTGGGGGCAAAGGTACGATTTTGTATGAAACGTGCAAAGGCGAGCCGGGAATCATTCCCGGCTCGCCTTTGCAAAGTTGTTTTAAATCGATTAAATCCGCTTTCCCAATTCCGCCAACGATTCGGAGGAAATGTTCGTCGCGACTATGATGCCTCGGTCATCTATCAGGAAATTTCGCAATCCTCTTTCCAGCTTGTACTTCCTGTACACATCGGACTGGCATCCTTTCTCTTCATGCAATTGCGTGGTTCTGTCCAGTTTATCCGCTCTTATCGTCTCCTCGAAAACTGAATTCCGTTCATCCAATGAAATGGAACACATGGATACTTTTTCCGTAGAGCCATTCAGTTTCCTTACAGCATTCCACAATAACACATTCTCCGCCCTTGACTCGGCATCATAAGCTGCCCAAAAATTCACCAGCGTGAAACGGCCATCGGGATTTTGAAAATGAATCTCGGACTCATTCCCGTTCACTACAATTCTCGGAGCAAAGTCTCCAGGATTCACACCCTCTACCGGCTTTGCATCTTTAGAGTCCGCCGCTATTCCTATCAGCAGCACAGACACTACGAGAAAACAAGCTTTTAGCTTCATTTAATCATATTTTAAGTTAAACATAACCGACAGATAAAGTTTTTATCCTTATCCCTTTATACCCTTTTTATCACTAAACAAGGCAGCCGGCTCCTGATTCTCAGGAAAGGACAATCGGCAGCTTACTCCAAAGACTGTCCAAGATTGTCTTGAAATATTTTGCTTGCAAAATTACATCATTTCTTATTATTTTGTCTTGTCTTATATCAAATTCGCAAAACGGCATTGTCTTTTTTCAAAACTGGAAGTAGATAAATGGCTGAACCCCAGCACTTCTAAATTGGACAACGATGAAAATAGCCACCGCCAATATCAGTGCTTGCAGCAACAGGGGGGAACGAGTCACTGCTTCTTGCATGACATTCACGATTCGTTTGGGCATGAAATGGAATAAATAGCCCAAAAGCATCAAGACAAAGACTGTCTTATATCCTGTTACGAATTGCATAAATATCTCCGGATGGAAATTAGTCCATATCTGAGTTAATATCTCTCCTACTTTTTGCATGGAATCGGCTCGAAAAAGAATCCAGCCGAAACATACCAAATGAAAAGTCAGGACTGTCCCTATGATACGACGGCTCAATGGCATCTCCGCCCCCGTTTTCTTGAAACTCGGAAATGCGGACATGACTGCTTTATGGATGGCCAATGATATCCCATGCAACACTCCCCAAAGGAGGAAACGGACGGACGCTCCATGCCATAGCCCTCCCAATAGCATTGTCAACAATAAGTTGATATAGGTGCGGGTTCTTCCTTTGCGGTTTCCTCCCAAAGAAATGTAGAGATAATCTTTCAACCAGCTGGACAAAGATATGTGCCACCGCCTCCAAAATTCAGTAATGGTGGCAGACTGATAGGGTGAATCAAAATTGATGTTGAAACGGAAACCTAAAAGCAAAGCAATGCCGATTGCCATGTCGGAATAGCCGGAAAAATCACAATATATTTGCAGGGTATAGCCATAGACACCTATTAAATTCTCTATTCCCGTGTAAAGCGTCGGGGCATCAAATACCCGATCAACAAAATTCAAGCTGATATAATCCGAAATGACACATTTTTTTATCAGTCCGCATAGAATCAAGAACAAGCCTTCCCCGAACTCCGCGCGCGTGACCATCGGTTCACGATATATTTGAGGGATGAAATCCCGGGCACGCACAATCGGCCCTGCGACTAATTGCGGGAAAAAAGAAATATAAAACAAATAATCAATCCATCTTCCAAGGGGCTTGATCCTTCCCCGGTATACATCTATCACGTAACTGATGCTTTGGAAGGTAAAGAAAGAAATGCCGACAGGCAAAAATATATCCAGATGCTCGACAGTAAAAGATTGCCAAGGGGCATAATTGAACCAGTCCCCTAATTCGTGCAGCGCCGACATGCCCAACTCGCGCAAGAAATTGAAATATTTAAAATACCCCAACATTCCCAAGTTGATGCACAGGCTTAGCGTTACCAGCCATTTTTTCCGGCTGACATTATTTGCTTGGCTGATTAAGTGGGCGATAAAAAAATCGGACGTAGCCGTAAAAACCAACAATCCAAACCAGATGCCACTGCTCTTGTAATAAAAATAGAGGGAGAACAACGTCACATATATCAAACGAAGCAACGTGTGCTTACGGAAAAGTATATAAAAAAAGCTGAAGAACAAGAAAAGCACAAAGAAAAGCCCACTGCTGAACAACATGGGCGATGACGGCTGGTAAGAAAGAATCTCGCCCAATTTGTCAAAAGACAAATCATTCAAATATCCCATTCCTATTTCTTTTCCGAATAAAATCAAAGTCCCAAGCATTATAGATTCCCCAGTTTTTTCAAATGTTCATTATAACTATTCATGAATGCCCGATAAAGCAATAAGCCCTGTTCCTCATAACCTTGTCGGTCAAAATGGATTCGATCTCTTGCCATTAAATGTTGTGTCTTCCATTTCCTGCAAGAGTTGCTGCCGCCTGTGGCTGAGAACAAATCCCAACAGACCACATTCTCTTCCTTAGCGACCCGTTTCAAGATGCCGGCGGCTTTTTCCGTATTAGCGTTCCGCACATATATACGTTTTTTATTTTTGTATGTACGTTTATAACATTCGGGGGGAGTTGTCAGCAGGATTTCAACCTCCGGCATTTCCCGTTTCACCATAGACAGAAAAGATTTTATTTGGCATTCAAATTCAACGTTCGAATATCTACGTCCAAATGTCTCGTTTGTGCCTAACGACACAATCAGTAGCTGAGGGCGAAGCAATGCCAATTGTTTTACATAATTTGTATCTGTATAATGGACATACATTGCTCCATTCACGCCAATTGAATGATAAAGAATGCCCGGTTTCCCGTTCGTCAAGTTAAAACCATAATAGGTGTTATTAAACGATGATGCCGGCAACAGCCGATCGGTTCCCTGCTTGCGTCTCGTACTATGCAAAAGCAATGTGTCGGAAAGGCAATCCAGTCTGAATGTATCAGCAACGACTCCGCTTACATAAGAAGTATCGGCCAATGAGGCTGTGGCTATCTGCTTGCTCTTGTCTGTCGGAAGCATAGGCATCGAATCGTCTTTTCGATATAAAATGGCCTGATTGAAAGAGTAGCCTGCTCCATTTTTCGGAGCAATCGCCACGTTCAGGTTGATAGAAGAAGAATTGCTGCGTATTCCTACGCCGCCAATGCCAATCGTTGTCTTAGGGATACGCTGGGTGCAACGCCCCGCCGTCCATTCCCGCAAAGAGGAAGAGATGAAATAATCGTCCGGTTCATTCGTCCGGCTTAGTTTCAATGGAGAAATCCATCCGCGCCCTGCGTTGC
>CALBYC010000055.1 GCA_937890135.1 uncultured Parabacteroides sp. | reverse complement strand
GCTATAGCTGAAGCAACTGCAACCGGGGCTTTCTCTTTAATAGGAGGTGGTGATACAGTAGCTTGCATCAATAAATTCGGTATGGCAGACAAGGTTTCTTATATCTCCACAGGTGGTGGTGCATTATTGGAAGCTATCGAAGGTAAAGTACTTCCTGGTATTGCAGCAATCAAGGGTGAATAATTGAACTAATTCCAATTTATAAAAAAGCCTGACTTCTAAAAAAGTCAGGCTTTTTTACGACGGCATGGTTATACTTCCATGGCTCCAATTATTTCCTTTACGGATTTAAAGCCATGTCTGTCGCAATAGTCATTTATTCCTTCTATTACTTTGACGGAGATAGTTGGATCGATAAAATTATAGGTGCCAATTTGTATGGCGGTTGCACCTGCAAGCATGAACTCTACCGCATCTTTCCAACAAGATATGCCGCCTAATCCTATAATCGGAATGTTTACAGCTTTTGATGTTTGCCAAACCATACGTAAGGCGACAGGTTTGATGCAAGGACCTGAAAGTCCTCCTGTAACGGTTGACAAAACCGGCTTGCGCTTCTCAGCATCAACAGCCATTCCCATCATGGTGTTTATCATTGAAACTGCATCTGCCCCTTCTGCTTCGACGGCTTTAGCTATTTCTACAATATCCGTCACATTGGGCGAAAGCTTCACTATCAATGTTTTTGAATAAGCCTTCCTCACGGCTCGAACGACTTCAGCGGCACCATGGCAAGTTACGCCGAAAGCCATGCCCCCCTGTTTTACATTTGGACAAGATATATTAAGTTCAATTGCAGGAATTTTATCCAGCTCAGCTATTTTTTCAGCACATTCCACATAGTTTTCTATTGATGAGCCACTTACATTTACCAACATATTTGTACCAATATTCATGATTTGAGGGTAAATATGGTCAATAAAGTACTGTGCTCCTTTGTTTTGTAAGCCCACCGCATTCAACATCCCTGAAGGAGTTTCTGCCATGCGAGGATAAGGATTGCCTTCACGCAGCTGGACTGTCGTTCCCTTCACTATGATTCCACCTAACCGGGAAATATCAAAAAAGTCAGCATACTCTATCCCGTACCCAAATGTTCCAGATGCGGTCATCACTGGATTCTTCATTTGCAGAGATCCAATATTTACATTTAATTCAGCCATGATAATTTATTGATATTAAAAACAGGACCTTCTGTGCATACACATACATGATGCTCATCTTTTAATTTCTCTACGCAACAAAGGCAAGCACCGATTCCACATGCCATCGTATTCTCCAAAGAGACCTCGCAGGCAATGAGATTCGTTGCAGCAAACTTGGCGACCGCCACCATCATCGGCTTTGGACCGCATGCATAAATGCGGTCGAATCGCATGCTCTCCAGTATCGAATGATTCGTAACAAACCCTTTTTCCCCAAAGGATCCGTCTTCTGTGGTCACATAGGTTTGTCCTAATTCTTCAAAGCGGTTTAACTGAAGTAAATCATTTTTCGAACGAGCTCCCATTAAAAAACATGGCTTGAAACCTAAATCTTTCAAATAAGATCCCAAATAAAGCATTGGGGCCGTGCCAACCCCCCCACCAACCAAAAGAAGCTTTTGCTCATTATTAATTCCGGGAATAGTAAAACCATTGCCTAAAGGCATGAGGAGATTAATCATATCGCCTTTACTCGCTTCAGACAATTTACGGGTTCCTTCGCCTACCAACTGGATCAATAACCACAATTGGTTTGCATTCCTATCAACATAATTGATGGAAATAGGGCGTCTAAGAAATGTCTTAGAAGAATTGTCGATGCGAACCTGCACGAACTGCCCAGGCATCATCTCCGGTAGTGCATCGTCCGAAGTCAATTTCAATAAACAATAATTCTTATGAAGGCGATAATTATCGGCGACCTTCATATCAAGCATATACTTTTTCATATAAAAATGATATCAAAATTCAGTAGACAAAGATACAAAAGATCAATCAACATTAGCTAAAGTAGAGTCATTTGTCATTCCGAATCCAGTTTTTCCGGTACGAACATTTCATAAGTATTGTCAGAATAAAAAACCATGATTTTACTTACATTTCTCGTAGTATAGAGAGAATTTGATTCATTTTTTTCATCAACCATCTCATTTGTTTGTTTCATGTTAGAAGGCTGTACTTCATTATCGGAAAGAACCTCTATTTTGGAAGTTGAATAGGATGGAAAAAGTGTATCTGGCTGCTTGGCATTTTCTCGAAAGATATTCCCTTTTCCTAATAGCAGCCAATCAGGATTGATCGCCGGAAAGCAGCTTAAAATTTTCATGATTACATCCAAACTTGGATTATTTCTTCCTGATATAATATGCGACATGGCCGCACGCTGAACGCCGATTGCTTGGGCAAACTGTGCTTGCGACATACCTTCACGTTCCATTATTTGAATGATTCGTTCTTTCATTTTATCAATAAATATATAAATTACACTGACAATTTGTCTTTAATGTTGATTTGTATTTTTCATGTACAAAGATATACATTTGTGACAAATAAAACAATATATGAATATAAATATATACAATATCATTGTATACATGAAAAATACATTTGTATCATGAAAGGGATGTAAACTTTAGATATAATATTAAAGTATTGCTTTAGATATAATAGATATTTTATTGGCTTATAATTATATACATATACATAATTAAGCTCATATATAAGGTATAATATAGAAAAATAAACATCCATATGCAATATATTCAAGCAAGACTTTGAATATTTCATTTAATTAATTGGTTATATTGTATATATACTCCGATTATTATTTATTGTCTTATTAGCTAAGTAACGTATATACATATTGTATTGCGACAACATATGTGAACACCTTTAGCATTTTACAATTGTAACAATTTGGGCGATTTACTTTTATTGTAATGAAAAACGAATATAAAACAATTGTATACATTGTTTTTGTATATACAATTATATACTTAAACAGCTGTTGCGAAACGATATAATGACATATTGACGTGCTTATAAACAACACATCTCATTTTTGGAAAAATAGTAAAGAACAGATGTATTTATTTAAGCTGTTGATTGATGGTAAGACCTATTGTCTGGTATTTATTTATGCAGCATTTAAACTGCTCGCATTTCTCGAACAAAACTTCTTTCTGGCATCTTAAGTCAAATTTTACCTAAGACACCAGTTGTTCTTTTTCTGAGTTTCCATGGTGAATCCGCCGATAGCTGCATTGAATTAGCAACCTTTCGGTATGCATTGCCTGGTCTGGCGAACTTAATGTTAATGTAGAATTCGGTATAAAAGCTCTTCCATGATTTCTTCTTGGCTGTCTGAGACGTTTTCTACACCTTTGCTGCGTGCATCTGCAGTACGTATGTCTCCTATTAAATTGAATACTTTCATAGGAGGAAAACTCTTTAGTCCAAGCTGATAATCCTTTATCTGAAAAGCATTACGAAGACCCAATGCCTGCATAAGTCCTTTTTCTGACTTGTCTTTACAATAGAAACATATCATTAGGTTGGAAAAGTAGTTGAAAAGAACAGCCAACGTGATTTGTATAGGGTTTTTTTTAGGATTCTGGGCGAAGTATTGGATAATCCGGTTTGACTTCAGGATATCTCTCTGGATGATGGCCTTGAGGAGTTCAAAGTTGTTGTATTCTTTACTGATTCCAACATTCACTTCCACCAATTCCGGTGTAATGCATTTCAACCCGTTTTCTGCCATTATTATAGACAGCTTGTCCAATTCTTTTTCCAGGCGGCTCAAATCATTTCCCAGACAATCTGAGAGCATTTGTGCGGCTTTCGAATCTATTTGCATCCCACTTGCCTTAAGGTGTTCAGCTATATAGGCAGGCATTTTGTATTCAGGAATCTTTTTAGATTCAAAAAGTATGCCGTTTTTCTCAATCAAAGAAGCTAAGGTTTTCCTCTTGTCCAGAGTCTTGTATTTATAACATAAAACCAATATGGTTGAATCCAATGGAGTCCTTACATAATTGGAGAGCGTTTCGATATTTTTCATTAATTGTGCTTCCCTGACTACAATTAGCTGATGTTCCGCCATCATGGGAAAGCGTCGCGCCGCGTCAACAACTGCCGATGCATCTGCATCTAATCCATAGAAAACAAGCTGGTTGAAATCTCGTTCCGTTTCCGTGAGGACTACATTCAAAAGAAGTTCAGTCAATTTGTCGATGAAGAATCTTCACCCATTAAAGCATATACAGGCTGGAATTTCCGCTGTTTAATCTCATGATAAATTTCATTGAATGTATATTCCTTCTTTGCCATTGCTCTTGAATATTCCTATTAAATTATTTGCAAACTTGCTAAAATGATTTTATCATACCCGTTGGCGGAATTAAATTGATAAAATATTCATGCATAAAAGTTGTGCGTATTGTTGATATTTAGCAAATTAAAGGCAGCTAAACTTTTAATATACAAATATCGTATGCACAACCTCTATGCAATATTCGCAAAAATCCTGAACATATGCAAGCAAGTAGCCGGAAATATATCTTCTTGTGTAAAATGGTCTTGAAGCCGGACAGTGTTATGTAAGTCCAGTTTACGGATTCGGTTGAGATTGGTGTAGGTTGTAGGTGTATCTTTTTCCCGGTTCCCACATGTTGTTGCCGAGTTTCCCCTCCAACGTGTGCGTTGTGCTATCTTCTTTGACAAATGCAACTTCTATGCTTATATCTTTTAGGTCTTGCGGA
>CALBYC010000054.1 GCA_937890135.1 uncultured Parabacteroides sp. | reverse complement strand
CGCTTCGATGCCACCCGCGAAATCGACATGATTGTCTTTCAAGAGAATCATGTCGAACAAACCGATGCGATGGTTCGTCCCTCCACCGATACGCACCGCCTCTTTTTCCAGCATGCGCATTCCGGGAGTCGTTTTTCTCGTGTCCAGCACTCGGGTTTTCGTGCCTTCCAATGCCTTGACATATTTGCGGGTCATCGTGGCAATGCCGCTCATGCGCTGCATCACATTCAGCATCAGACGTTCGGTCTGCAGCAACGACTGGACCTTGCCTTCCACCACAAAAGCGATGTCCCCCTTTTTCACTTCCGCCCCGTCCTGGATAAATACCGTCATCTTCAGGTCAGGGTCAAAAGCATGGAAAATCCGTTTCGCTATTTCTACGCCAGCCAGAATGCCATCCTCTTTCACGACAAGTTGGCTTTTACCCATTTCATTTGCCGGGATACAGCATAAAGTCGTATGGTCTCCATCCCCTATATCTTCAGCAAAAGCCAAACGGATCAGGTCGGCAATGAGTTGTTCTTTGGTTTCTTTTACGTCCATTTCGTTTATTCTATCCTTATTGATTGTATAATCGCTTTGTCATTCTCGGCCTTGTAAGCCACATTGACCCGGTATTGTTGTCCCCCGGATTTCAGTTTGGCCACGAAAAAGCCCCTTTCCCCTTTATCTGCATGGTGCACGACCTGACAGGCTTCCGGTTTGTGCGACTTGAAAAACTCCGCAAGCATGGCAACAGCCTCTTGCGTATCACAGTTTTTATTCTTGTCGGAAATAGCCACATCGACAGATTGCGCCATGGCCGATTGCATAGCCGCAGCATCCCCTTTCTGAAATGCCATGGCAATCGTCGTGATATCCGCCGCCCTCGACAGCAACGCATTGGCCATCAACAGGGCCACCAGCAGTAGTCGTTTCATGGAGTTTCGTTTGTTTTTGTTTCTTCTTAGGGCAAAGGTACATATTATTTCCTGCCCAATCGGCAGAATACGCCGAATAATTCATACTTTTGCTTATTAAAACAAGAAATCGATGAAAATAGCATTAGTAGTCATAGGGAAAACGGATGCCCGGTACTTCATGGAGGCCATCGATGAATATAAAAACCGCCTGGTTCATTATATCCCTTTTGAGATGCAAGTCATTCCGGATGTCAAGAATGCCAAGCATCTTTCGGAAAGCCAGCAAAAAGAAAAAGAAGGGGAACTGATATTGAAGTCATTGCAACAAGGGGACTACTTGGTGTTGTTGGACGAGAAAGGAAAAGATTTCACATCGATGGAATTTGCTCGTTATATCGAGAAAAAGATGCAAACCGTCCCGCGGAGGCTGGTCTTTGCCGTCGGAGGGCCTTACGGTTTCAGCGAAGCTGTTTATAAGGCCGCCTCCGAAAAGATATCCTTGAGCCGCATGACCTTCTCCCATCAAATGGTCAGGCTCATATTCGTTGAACAGATTTACCGCGCCATGACCATTCTCAATAACGAGCCTTACCATCATGAATAGGCAAACAAGTGGACACCAATTTAACATAAGCGCAATATGAAAATAGTAGTTCTGGACGGAAGAACCGTCAATAAAGGCGATTTGTCTTGGGGAGAACTCAAGGCTTTAGGAGATTGCACGATCTACGAGGCGACCTCGCCCGGTGAAATTGTCGAACGGTGCAAAGATGCAGAAGCCGTGTTGACCAACAAAGTCCCTTTCAGCGAGGAGACCCTGGCGGCCTTGCCCCGACTGAAGTATATCGGCGTGTTGGCGACAGGATATAATATCGTCGATACGGAAGTGGCACACAAAAGGGGAATAATCGTTACAAATATTCCCTCTTACAGCACACGGTCGGTAGTGCAGATGGTGTTCGCCCATCTCTTGAACATAACGAACCAGACCGCCCATTACACGGATGAAGTGCGAAAAGGAGCATGGAGCAGCTGCAACGACTTCTGCTTTTGGGACACTCCTTTGATAGAACTGGCAGACAAGACTTTCGGCATTGTGGGCTTAGGGCACATCGGTTCGGCAGTCGCCCGCGTCGCCCATGATTTCGGAATGAAAGTGATAGCTTTCACCTCCAAGAAAAAAGAAGAACTGCCGGACTTCATCACACCGGTGGACAAGGAGACTTTATTCAGGCAAAGCGATGTCTTGTCATTGCATTGCCCGCTAACGGATACGACCAAGGATTTTGTCAATGCCGAAGCCTTGGAATGGATGAAACCCAGTGCCATCCTCATCAATACCGGCAGGGGCCCCTTGATTGACGAGCAAGCTGTCGCCGACGCCCTTAACAGCAAACGATTATTTGCTGCCGGAGTAGATGTCCTTTCCACCGAGCCACCCAAGGCGGACAATCCCTTGCTAAGCGCCATCAATTGTCATTTCACGCCCCATATTGCCTGGGCGACAAAAGAAGCAAGAATCCGCCTCATGGATATTGCCATCGCCAACTTGAAGGCCTACCAGAAGGGGGAACCCGTCCATGCGGTTTGATGGATGGATTACTTTACAAGCAAATTCTTTCCATCCTATAAAGCGAAAGCCGGAGCCTGCTTGACGCATCCTCCGGCTTTCGTCCTGTCATCATGAACAAGAAAGCTATCATTTCTGGTTCAACAGCCAATAGTCCAAAATCGTCATCGCGGCCATTGCCTCCACGATGGGGACCGCACGCGGAAGGACACAAGGGTCATGGCGGCCTTTCGCTTTCAAGATGGTATCGTTCCCATCCATATCGACAGTCTCTTGCTCCATCAACAGCGTGGCGACAGACTTGAACGCCACGCGGAAGTAGATATCCTGTCCGTTCGAGATGCCACCTTGTATTCCTCCGGAATGATTGGTGCGCACGTTGATTTTCCCGTTGTCATTAAAGAAACAGTCGTTTCGTTCCGATCCCCGATAAATCGCCGCGTCAAAGCCATCGCCATATTCAAATCCTTTGGCGGCATTGATGGAAAGCATCGCACTGCCCAGTGCGGCATGCAGCTTGCCGAAGACCGGTTCTCCCAGCCCTGCGGGAACGCCTTTGATTACCCCCGTAATCACGCCGCCGATCGTATCTCCGGCCTCTTTAACCCGGGTTATCAGCTCTTCCATCTCCCGGGCTTTTTGCGAGTCCGGGCAACGGACCGGATTGCTTTCAATCTCGTCCAAATCATAGTCCTCGTAAGAACCCTCCAAACGGATTGTCCCGACTTGTGAGGTATAAGCTTTTATCTCAATGCCTTTTTTCGCCAATATCTGCTTTGCCACCGCTCCTGCCACACAACGAGAGATCGTCTCACGTGCCGAGGAACGTCCCCCGCCCCTCGGGTCACGTATGCCATATTTCATCTGATAGGCATAATCGGCATGGGAAGGGCGATAGACCTGCTTCATGTTCTCATAGTCCGAAGAATGCTGGTTCTTGTTCCACACGACAAACCCGATCGGAGTCCCCGTGGTTTTTCCCTCATAAATGCCAGAAAGGAACTGGACCTCGTCATCCTCTTTCCGAGGTGTCGTGATGCGGGACTGTCCGGGTTTGCGCCGGTTCAATTCCCGTTGTATCTCCGGAAAATCAAGTTCAAATCCCGAAGGGCAACCGTCTATCACGCCCCCGACCGCTACGCCATGCGACTCTCCGAAAGACGTGAGCCGGAACATGTTGCCAAACGTGTTCATCAATGGCATCCTCCACATCCATCGCCGCAACCGCCGCCGCAACTATCGCAACCTCCACCGCAGCTGCCTGATGTCATGGCGGCAATCTCTTCAGCCGTCGGTTCGTGCACGTCGATCACTTCGCCTTTGAAATGAAGCGTTTCACCGGCCAAAGGATGATTGAAGTCCATCACGACCACATCGTCCTTCACCTCCAAAACCGACCCGTTCATACGGTTGCCCTCCGCATCCATCATCGGAATCGTGCTGCCTTCCTTCACCATCTCCGCATCAAACTTGCCATCCACCTCGAAAATGCTTTTGGGCAAGTCCAGCACATGGTCCTCATTGTATTCACCATAAGCGTTTTCCGGAGTAATCGTAAAATCAAACGCACTGCCCGGCTCCAGTCCGGCCAAAGCGTCCTCGAAAGCTGGAATCATCATGCCCGTTCCATATATGAACTTCAATGGGACTTCACGGGTAGCTTTTTCCATCAATTCACGTTCTTCTCCTTCTCCGACGTTCAGGTCATATATAACCGCAACGTATTTGTTTGCTGTAATTTTCATTCTAATTATTCTTATCAGTTTTATTAAGATTCTACCGCCCTGCCATCGTGGCGGGCGATTTCGTTATTTTTCTTCTATTGCCTTTTTCAAGGCGTCCATCGCCTTTGCCAAGACCGAACGGGGGCAACCGATGTTCAATCGCATATGCCCTCCCCCCCGGGGCCGAAAATCGCACCATCATTCAACGCCAACTTGGCTTTGTCTTCAAACAAGCTGACCAGTTCAGGCTGGCTAAGTCCCAATCCCCGGCAGTCCATCCATATCAGGAACGAAGCTTGCGGGCGGAGCATCTTGATTTGTGGAATGTTTTCCTTCAGATAACTCTCCACGAAATCCACGTTTTCGATGACATAGGTACGCATCTGTTGCAGCCATTCAGCACCATAGGTATACGCGGCCGTCGTTGCAGTATATGCAAATATCGTGCCATGGTTCAACTCGCCCGCCTCCAAATATTCAAAGAACCGCTTGCGGATCTGCTCGTTCGGGACGATTGTATACGACGAGACGATTCCGGCAATGTTGAATGTCTTGCTCGGGGCCATGAAAGTGATGGAACAGTTGGCGGCCGTTTCCGATACCGTCGCGAAAGGATGATGCCGAGAAGTCGGGTAAGTCGTTTCCGCATGGATTTCATCCGAAACAACCAACACATGATGTTCCGCACATATTTCCGCCAGCCGCACCAAATCTTCCTTAGGCCATACGATCCCGCCGGGGTTATGAGGGTTGCAAAGAATCAACACCTTGCAGCCATCTATCACTTGCTCCAAGTGGTCGAAGTCCATCGAATACGAACCGTTTTCCTCCTTGAGCGGATTATAGACGATTTGCCTTTTCATCGATTCCGGAACGATTCGGAACGGATGGTAGACCGGCGGCTGGATGACGACCTTGTCACCCGGACTGGTGAAACACCGCACCACAAAGCCCTTGACAATGCCCGGAATGTAAGTAATCCATTCCTTCCTTGTTTCCCAAAGATACTTATACTTCAGCCACGTCAGAATGCTGTTCCAATAGGCATCATCACCGAAAGTATATCCCATGATGGGGTGTTCACACCTTTTCTTGATTGCATCCATGATAAAATCGGGAGTCCTGAAATCCATGTCGGCAACCCACAAAGGCACCAATCCCTTCTTTCCGGGAAAGGCTTGCGCCATTCCGTCGTATTTCACGCACGCCGTTCCATTCCTGTCGATTATCTCATCGAAATTATATAGTTTCATCGCATATTTGTTTAAGCCACGCCTTCCTCGAGACACGGGCAATGGTTGATTAGATGCCCAAAAGTAATATAAAATTCGGAGGTAGGTGATTTATTTAACGATTCTTTTTTGCATAAACGCCACGGACTGTCAAACAAAAAGCATAACTTTGCAAAAAAAGCAAACCATGTTGGATTTGAAGAAAACAAAGCTGATAGATTTCTACTATAAATACCTCTCGTGGATCAACAAGTACGTACTGGTGACATTGGGCTGCTTCATCTTGATGTGCCTGGATAGCGACTGCAACCTTTACAAGCGGTACAAATACGACGAACGAATCCGCAGTTTGCATAAACAGATCAAATTCTACCAAAAGGAAATCGACACCAGCCGCAAGAAGCTGGAAGAATTACGCACGGACAAAGAGGGGCTGGAACGGTTTGCCCGCGAAGAATATTACATGAAACGGGCAAACGAAGATGTCTATATCATAGAAGAGAATTAAAATCATGAGTTCATCCTTAAGAAGCATTTTATTCAGCAGTGCCAACGTCTGCCTGCTGCTGGGGGCGGTTTTATATCTAAGCAAGACGGCGGTCGCCCCTTACCTTTTCGCCGTCGGCGCGGCAGGCATATTGGTGTGCCACTTGACGCTCCCTACCGATGGGATGCAGTTCCGCCAGAAGCGATTGCACCGGTTCAACATACTCGCGGGCGTCCTGATGGTCGTTGCCTCCGCGTTGATGTTCAAGGGGAAGACAGAATGGGTGCTGCTCCTGTCCATAGCTGCCATCTTCCAGCTCTACGCCGCCTTCGTGGGTGGGAAAAAGGCTTGACAGCCGTCGCATCCGCCATGGGAAGTGGACGGCACTGAAAGGGGAAAAGGATGCACCATTTTCCTCCTCCGGCCGCATCCTTTTCTTCCTTGGGTAGTAACGATTCCGGAAAGCCTCAGCGGGCAATGTCCTCCATCAGCTTGTCAATGGCTTTCTCCGGCGACCCTTCGCTTTTCAGCAACTGGACGAACTTGCTTCCGATGATTCCACCCCGCGAGTTTTGCGCGGCTGCGTCAAACGTGGCCTTGTTGCTGATGCCGAACCCAACCAGTCGTGGATTCTTCAACTGCATGGCATTGATTTTCCGGAAATAGGCCTGCTTTTGTTCGTCAAAGCTCTGCTGCGCTCCTGTCGTGGCCGCGCTGGAAACCATGTAAATGAACCCGCTCGTGTGGGCATCGATTTGGCGGACACGCTCTTCCGATGTCTCGGGGGTTATCAGCATGATCATCTTCAAATCATATTTGTCCGCTATCGGCTTATAGTCCGACATGTAATCGGCAAACGGAAGGTCGGGCACGATGACCCCGTCCACCCCTGTCCCGGCGCAAGAACGGCAGAAGGCTTCGAAACCGTACTGCATGATCGGATTCAAGTAACCCATCAAGATGATAGGGATATGGATCCCTTCTTTCCGTACATTCTTCAGTTGCTCGAATATCAGGCGCAAGCTGATTCCGTTGCGGAGCGCCTGCGTGCTCGCCTCCTGGATAACCGGGCCGTCGGCCATCGGGTCCGAAAAAGGAATGCCGATTTCAACCATGTCCTCCCCCTTGGACTGCAAGACATGCAAAACCGGGACGGTGTCGTTCAAATCGGGATAGCCCGCCGGATAATAGATAGAAAGTATAGGACTATGTTTGTCCTCAAATAATGTTGTAATACGATTCATGATAAATGTTATTTAAATTTTGATTTAAATTGATGGACAAACGCCTTTAAAAGGTGCTCGTCCTTGCATGCCGGAGCAATCTCAAAGCCACTGTTCAGATCTATTCCTGCCCACCGCGGATGATGGAACCGCTCCAGCTCCGCCAAAGAGCCGGACGATATGCCCCCGCTTAGCAGGAAAGGCGTCCTTCCACGGTAAGACTCCAGAACGGACCAGTCAAACGGGCGGCCGGAGCCTCCAAACCCTTTGCATTTGGTATCAAACAAGAAATAATCCACCACGCCTTCGTAGGGGGCTGTGCCGGCGATGTCATCGGCGGAAGAGACGGAGACGGCCTTGATGACCGGATACCCCTCCTTCCGCAATAACCCGCACACATCGGCAGGCTCATTCCCATGCAATTGAATGTAATCCAGATCAAATGTCCCGGCCGTTTGAAGAATCCGCTCCGGCTTCTCATTGACAAAGACGCCGATGCGGGCGATTGAACCGGGCAACGAGATGGAAGATTGGTCGAAATAACGGGGGGAACGCGGATAAAAGATGAAGCCCATCCAATCCACTCCCGTCGCCGCGACCGCCCGGATATTGTCCGGGTCACGCATGCCACATACTTTGACTATCATCGTTTCAAATATGATTTACAAATTCGCATAACGTCTCACCCGGGCAGCTTGTCTTCATAAACGTCTCGCCTATCAGAAAGCCGCGGTAACCGGCCTGACGCAAATCCCGGACCGTCTCCGGTTTTGAGATGCCGCTTTCGGCGACCAACAAAGGGGAACACCCGGGATGCCCCTTCAAATAATCCGTTATGTTTTCCGCCATCACGACCGAGTTTTGCACATCGGTATGGAAGGTTCCCAGGTTACGGTTGTTCACCCCCAACATGTCAATTTCGGGCGTGACATACCTCAGTTCGTCCGCTTGATGCACTTCCAACAGCACTTCGAGCTGCAAGCTGTGGGCCGTATCCGCCAGCAACTGGCAATCTTCCGGGGTCAAGGCAGCCGCAATCAACAAGATGGCATCCGCCCCCATCGCCTTTGCCTGATAGAGCTGGTACGGGTCTACCATAAAATCCTTACGCAGCAAAGGCATGTCGACCAATTGGCGAGCCTTACGCAAATCGCCTAACGCCCCTCCAAAAAAAGACGAGTCCGTCAACACGGAGCAAGCAGAAGCCCCGTTGGCCTCATAAGACGGGACAACTTCCGCCACTTGCGCCCTGGGGTGAAGCCAACCTTTAGACGGGCTTTTGCGTTTGAACTCGGCAATGATGCCGGATGTTGAATTTGCAAGAGCCTGCCTCATGGAACGGGATGGCCGCTCCATCCTTTCACCCGCCAAGCCTAAAAGCATCGTCAAAGGGACAGCCTTTTTCTGTTGCTCGACTTCCTCAAGTTTACGAGCTATGATGGTCTGAAGAATATCCGTTTTCATTGAGCGTTGATTTCTATGAATTTCCTGAATGTCTCCAAAGCCCGTTTGCTATCCAACGATTCACGGGCCTCGGCTATGCAATCCGCAATTCTCTTCTCCGGGCAAATGACCTGGATGGCAAAAGCCGAATTGGCCACCACGCAATCGGTCTGCGCCTTCGTGGCAGTTCCGTCCAAAACCGCATCAAAAATCTTGGCAGCCTCCGCGGGTGTGGAACCTCCATCCAAGTCTTTTTCCGAACAGCGGCTGAAGCCTAACTCTTCCGGTGAATAAATAATCTCTTTGTACGGGGTAGCCACTTTGAACTCATCCGTCAATGAAATCTCGTCATAGCCATCCAGACTATGAACGACGGCGAATTGCGTCCCGCTTTCTTGGTAAGTATAATTGTATAGGCGGAGCAAAGGCAAATTATATACGCCAAGCAGCTGGTAAGTCGGGATGACCGGATTGACCAGCGGACCCAATATGTTGAAAAAGCTGCGCACACCTAACAATTTACGGACAGGGGCCACGGCTTTCAATGCCGGGTTGAACAGAGGCGCATGCAAATAAGCAATGCGGCATTGTTCCATCGAATAACGGAGCTTCTCCACATTGGAAGTAAACTTCACCCCGTGCTGCTCCATCACGTTGCTGGCTCCGCTGACAGAAGTCGCCCCATAGTTGCCATGCTTGACGACATGATAACCGGCACCGGCGACCACGAAACAGGATGTCGTGCTGATATTGAAAGTGTTCTTCCCATCTCCCCCGGTCCCGACAATGTCTATAGGTTTGAAATCCTGCATATCCACCGGGACACGCATGTCCAATAGTGCCTCACGGAATCCTGCCAACTCCTCGACGGAGATGTTCCTCATGAGGAATACGGTAATCAAGCTGGCAATCTGCGCATCGTTGTAGCAACCCTGAGCGATTCCCTGCAAGATTCTACGCGCTTCTTCTTTTCCCAAATACTGATGTTCGAATAATCTGTATAAAATCTCTTTCATGTCGTCAAGCTTTTAACCAGTTTTCAATGATTGTTTTACCATTAGGAGTCAATACGGACTCAGGATGAAATTGAATGCCCTTCACGTCATACTTTTTATGACGCAGCGCCATTATCTGCCGGCTCTCTTTTTCGATTGCCGTCACTTCCAAGCATGCCGGCAGATTGTCCAAGCCAACCACCCATGAATGGTAACGACCCGCCATGAAGGAAGAACCCATGCCTTTAAACAACGGTTCGTCTGCGATGACATCTATCTCCGAACTGATGCCATGGTACACATCCTTCAGGTTGATCAATTCCGCACCGAATGCTTGCCCGATGGCTTGTTCGCCCAGGCAGACCCCCAATATACTTTTGCTTGGAGCATAACGTTCGATCAGAGGCAACAAGATGCCCGCTTCTTCCGGTATGCCCGGCCCAGGGGACAAAAGTATCTTGTCATAAGCATCCACCGCGTCCAAAGAAATCTTGTCATTCCGGAACACATCTATCTCATATCCCAGTTCTTTCACTATATGAACCAGATTGTACGTGAAAGAATCGTAATTATCCAATAACAGAATTTTCATCTTTTTACTACAAATAAGTGAATGGTTAATACCTATGTTAATTATGCAACGATTCAGCCAGGATGACGGCCTTCTTCAAAGCCCCCAATTTGTTGTTCACCTCCTGGAGTTCCCGGTAATCCTTGCTCTTCGCCACAATCCCGGCCCCGGCCTGGTAATACAACACGTTTCCACGGCTCACAAAAGTCCGGATGGTAATGGCTTGGTTCAAGTCGCCATTCAAGCCAATGAAACCGATACATCCCCCATAAGCCCCTCGGTTATGCTTTTCTATCTCAGTAATCAATTGCATGGCACGGACTTTAGGCGCCCCGCTCAGCGTTCCAGC
>CALBYC010000053.1 GCA_937890135.1 uncultured Parabacteroides sp. | reverse complement strand
GTCCCCAGTGCGAGACGCAATGGGCTTCGTCTATGGCTATCAAGGAGATGTCCAGCTGGGGCAGGAACCAATCCACGTCCGCCTTGACACGTTCGGGGGATAAGTACAGGAGCTTGATCTTCCCTTGTATGCAGAGCTGTTTGACCTGTTGTTGTTCGCTCTCGCTTTGCATGCTGTTGAGCGAGGCGGCGGGTATGCCATTGCTGACAAGCCCTTCCACCTGGTCTTTCATCAAGGCGATCAAGGGGGATATGACCAAGGTGATGCCGGGGAGGTAGATGGCGGGCAACTGGTAGCAAATGGACTTGCCGCCTCCCGTGGGCATCAGGACCAGGGCGTCCTTTTTTTGCAGGATATGCTCGATGATTTCTCCTTGCAAAGGTCGGAAGGAAGAGTAACCGAAAAATTTCTTCAGCAGCGACAGCAGTTCGTTCATCCTCTTTTCCTTTCCAGTTCACGTAAATTCTCCATCTTCTTGCGCTGCATGAATTCTTGTATGCCTTCCAGGTGCTCCGTCACTTTCTGGTTCCCGAACTCATATACTTTCGTTGCCAGTCCGTCCAGGAAATCCCGGTCATGCGACACGACGATCAATGTGCCGTCGAAGTCGAGCAATGCCTGCTTGAGGATGTCTTTTGTCTTTAAGTCCAGATGGTTGGTCGGCTCGTCCAGGATGAGCAGGTTGACCGGTTCGAGGAGGAGCTTGATCATGGCCAGCCGGGTACGTTCCCCTCCTGAGAGCACTTTCACTTTCTTGGCGGAGTTTTCGCCCCCGAACATGAAGGCTCCCAGCAAATCCTTTATCTTGTTGCGGATGTCGCCTTTCGCCACGTCGTCGATTGTCTGGAACACGGTCAGGTTCTCATCCAGCAGCGAGGCCTGGTTTTGGGCGAAATACCCGATCATGACATTGTGTCCCATGGTCAGTTTGCCTTCATGCGCGATTTCTTTCATGATGCATTTCACCAAAGTGGACTTCCCTTCGCCGTTCTTTCCGACGAAGGCAATCTTGTCGCCTCTCTCGATGGTCAGGTTCACGTTCTTGAACACGGTCTTGTCACCGTAGTTCTTGGACACGTTTTCGATGATCACCGGGTAAGAGCCCGAGCGGGGAGAAGGGGGGAACTTCAGCCTCAGGGCGGACGTGTCTTCCTCGTCCACTTCCAGGATTTCCAGCTTCTCCAGCATCTTCACGCGGCTCTGCACCTGGAGCGTCTTGGAATAGGTTCCTTTGAAGCGTTCGATGAATTCTTTTGTCTCGGCGATGAACTTCTGCTGCTCGTCGAATGCCTTTTGCTGCTGCTCGCGCCGTTCTTTGCGCAGCTGGAGGTATTGGCTGTAATTCACCTTGTAGTCGTAAATCCGTCCCATGGTGACCTCTATGGTGCGTGTCGTGATATGGTCCACGAATGCGCGGTCGTGGCTGATGACGACGACCGCTTGCCCGCTTTCTATCAGGAAATCCTCCAGCCATTGAATAGACTCGATGTCCAGATGGTTGGTGGGCTCGTCCAGCAGCAGCACGTCCGGCTTCTGCAACAGCAGCTTGGTAAGCTCGATGCGCATCCGCCATCCGCCGCTGAACTCGCTGGTCTGCCGGTTGAAGTCCTCGCGCTTGAATCCCAGTCCGAGCAGCGTCTTCTCAATGTCGGCGTCGTAATTGATCTCTTCTATGGAATAGAACTTTTCGCTGAGGGCGGACACCTGCTCGATCAGCTGCATGTATTCGTCCGACTCATAGTCCGTGCGGGTTTCCAGCTCATGGTTGATGCGGTTGATTTCCGCCTCCATCTCGTGCAAGTGGGCGAAAGCCTGCGCGGTTTCTTCAAAGACCGTCCGCCCGTCTTCCGTCATCAGGTGCTGGGGGAGATAGGCGATGACGGCGTCCTTGGGGGCGGACACTTTGCCCCTTGTCGGCTCCCGGACGCCTGCGAGGATTTTCAGCAGGGTCGATTTCCCTGCTCCGTTTTTGCCCATCAGGGCGATCCGGTCATTTTCATTGATCACGAACGAAACGTCGGAAAACAGCGTGCTCCCTCCGAATTCGACCGTGAGTCCGTCTATTGATATCATAAAGTGCTTTTTTGTTTATTCCTTGAATGCTTTGCAGAATGTCGTCATCGCCCAGATGCAGAGGCCTAAAAGTCCCACGACCATGTAGGCGTATTGCATGTCGAATGCTTTGGATATGGCGCCGATCAGGACGGGGGCGACAAGCGAACCGATAAAGCTTATGCTGGATAATATGCTCAATGCTATTCCCACCGGGGTGTGCGACTTGGCGCCCACGAGGCTGTATATCGTCGGGACGACGCAGGAGATGCCCAAGCCGACCAGCATGAAGCCGAGCGAGTTCACCGTGACCTTGGCGGCTATGTTATCGAACTGGTTCCCTAACAGGGCGGACAGGAAGAATCCCGCGAAAATGAATGCGCCTGCACATTGCAGGACGCGTTGTTTCCCCAGTTTGCCGTATGCCCAGTTGGCAAGGAAACGCCCTGTCGCCATCATCACCATGAATACCAGGAAGCCGATTTGGAGGGACTTGGGCACGTTCAGTACCGATTCGAAATATAGGCCGCTCCAGTCGAACATCGCGCTCTCGACGACCAGCCCGAACAGCCCCGCCAGCCCGAATTGGAGCAGCAGCATTTCCGGCTTGCGGATGAAGCTCAGCAAGGCGGGCGCCTCTTTCTTCCCGTCTTTGTCCCCCACTTCGTCGAATTGCTTGGTGCGGTCTTCCTGCAGGTAGTTGCGCCCCGCCATCACGATGCCGGCTATCGCCATGGCGGCTATCGTGAAGTGGACGGAAGGGTGGATGTCGTTCGCTATCATGATGAACCCCGCCAGCGCGCCCAGGCATGCGCCCACGCTCCATCCGCCGTGGAACGACGCGATGATGGTCTTGCCGTAGATGCGCTCGATGATTATCGCCTGGGTGTTGAGGGAGATGTCGCACAGGTTCCAGAACACCCCGAAGCAGAACAGGCATACCCCCAGCGAATAGATGGACGAGACCATCCCTATCGAGAACAGCGAGAGGGCGTAGCCCATGACGCTCACCTGTACCATGATGTGGCTGCCCAGACGGGAGACGAGGTATCCCGCGAGGGGGATGGCCACGAATTTGCCGATGGGGATCAAAAGCAGGACAAGCCCCCAATAGAACACGTCGTACACGTCGAACAGTTCCTTGACGTCCGGTATGCGGCTGGCCCAGCTTGCGAAGCATAGCCCTTGTGCGATGAAAAAGGAAAGGACGGCATACCGGATCCGTTCTTTGGAACATGTAAGCATTTCATTATTTTCCATGATGTTTGTCGTTATTTCGTAAGTGTTTTTTCTGTCTGTTTCATGTTTCATTTTACCGCTGCCGGAGTCCAGCACCGGAAGAACCGGAGCGTCTTCTCTTTATTGTATGACTTGCCCTCTTCCAGGAAACTGGAGTCCTGCGTGTGGAGGACATGGCCCTCGGCGTCCAGGACCACGAAGACCGGGAAGCCGAAGCGCGCGGGGTTGCCCAGCCGTTTCATCATCTCGGCTGCTTGCCGGGCCTTCTCTTCTCCTGTCGACTGGCGGGGATTGTAATTGACGTGGATGTACACGAAGTTCTCGTCGATCACCTTGCTGATGTCGCTGTCGTTCTCGACGAAGTCGGCGAAGCGCAGGCACCACGGGCACCAGTTCCCGCCCACTTGGCAGATGACGAATTTGTTTGTGCTTTTGGCTTGCTCCAGCGCCTGGTCTATCTGCTCCATGGGGTTGATGCCTTCGTCATACACCTTTTTCAGCGCGGCTCGGGCGGGGCATGTGAATGCCACGATCATGGCAAGCAATGCCATTGCGATTCTTTGATTCATGATTGCGTTTTTTTATTGTTCTATTTGTATTGCCTACTAAACGAGCTGGTAAAGTTAATCATAATATTTGACACGGCACGCTTTTGCCGCGGATATTTTGAAAATAGAT
>CALBYC010000052.1 GCA_937890135.1 uncultured Parabacteroides sp. | reverse complement strand
TCGCATTATCGATGCCCGCATCACCGTTCAGCGCCCAGAATCACAGCAGCTTGCCCAAGTCGCTTTCACCAAGGCCGGTTATTCTTGCAATCTCATCAATTGGCATGTTCACCTTCAGAAGATCCCTTGCCACTTTGACAAGAGCTTCCGCACGGCCTTCCGCACGACCTTCCGCACGACCTTCCTCCTTAGCGGTTTCCAATGAATTCTTTATGTCTCGGTAAGCCTTGAGGCTGTCCTCGTACTCCCTGAGCTCGCTCTTCGTAAAACGGGACATCTCGGCTTCCGCAAACAGACGGTTGAACACCTCGTCCCGCAGGTACTTCGGCTGGCATTCGAGACGCGAGAGGTTCCGCAGGACATAGAGCCACTTGTCAAAGTTGGTAACGAGGCTGTCCACGTCCTTGTCGAACTTGGCGATCTCCACGTACTTGAACGTGAGCTTGTCGTTGAACACGCGGTGCGTGTGCTTGTCGAGCAGCCCCACGTCATGGTTGATCGAGTCCTCCGAAAATGCGGCGTCGTGCATCTCATAGTTGAGCAAGGCCACCACGTAAACATGCTCCAGCCTGAAGTTCCAGTCATCCCCCTTGGGGGCCTGCTCCCGTATGGGGAAGGTTGCATAATACAGCGAGCGGTCCTTGAAATAGGTCTGGTAGGCGTTCTGCATCTCCACTATGAACTTCTCGCCGTGTTCATTCTCGCAGTACACGTCGAATATGGCCTTGCGTTCCGCAAATACGTCCCCGACGTGCTCACTGTTCAGGAATGTCACATCCTTCACCACCTGCTCGCCATCGAACAGGGAGTTGAGGAAGTCCATCAGCAAATCCTTATTGGGGGCCGTGCCGAAAATACGCTTGAAGCCGAAGTCGGTCAGCAAGCTGATATATCGTTCTTCTGTCTGTCGCATAAGATTGCTCGTTTTTGTTACGTCTCACAAATTTAATGACTTCCGGCCAAACTGCAAACTTAACATGTGTTTTTTATAGCCAAAAGGAACCTATGCAACTCGTTGTCGCCAGATACCCCCTTACCAGCTCTCTTGCCTTGCTCACGGAATAATCCCCGCTCCTCTCATACGCTCTGGCAGCCATGCGAGAACGGAGTGTCTTGTTCATCAATAGCAATTTGATTGCATCAACGTATGCCGCCGGATCGAAAGTATTGCATAGGAATCCGTTGTCGCCATTCGAAACAAACTCGTTATTGTATTTCCAATCGGACGCGATGATGGGCAACGAGGCAGAAAGCGCCTCAACCATGATGCCCGGACATCCCTCGCCTTCATAATGCGATGGAAATATAAGGGCATCGTATCGCTTCAGGGTGGGAATCACTTCATCTGGTTGCAGTACTCCTTGATACTCAAACATTCTGATTTCGCTTAAATGCTTGTCAAAGTAACTATCGGTTTTCTGCCCGTAGAAATCCACTTTTACATATCTGTCAAGACCTTCTTCGGAAAGGAGTTTCGAGACTTCCTCCAGCGTATCCAGCCCTTTCGATTTTTCCACACGAGATACATAGCAGATTGTTATATTTTTACCCCCCCAAAAAAAAAACAAGGCTGTCCAAACTTGGTGGAGCAAACTCCATGCGTTTGACAAGCGCATTGGCTTTCAGCCTGCACAAGAGTTCCTTGTCTTCTTCGAGTCCTACAACCTTGCCTATCATCTGCTGCAGACCATTCTCAAAAGGGACTATGTAGCCACTTTGACCATCATCCACAAACTCATGCGAATGCTTCCACTCCGTCACAATCACAGGAATGCCCGAAACATAAGCATCCACCACTGAGCCCGGAAGCCCTTCCGTGTAGAAATGTGTCGGCAAGAGCATCACGTCATATCGACTGAGGGTTTCATGTATTTCTGCAGGCTGCAGAGGGCCACGATATTCCACGAATGCATATTTATCCACATTCCGTTCAAAATACTCTTTGTCCTCATCAGCCACCTGCCCGAAAAAGGTAATGGAATACTTGTCCTCCAAACCGTTTTCTACGATATAGTCCGCCAAAGAAATCACCCAGTCAATCCCTTTCAGCTTCATGACACGCGCCATGAAGACTATCCTTAACTTATCCGATTCGGTGGCTCGAGGATTAAATTCGAAGAATCGGAAATTAGGGAAAATATCCACATTGCCAAAATGATAATACTCTTCCAATTCACTCTTCAATCTTTTCGTTTCGACATGAATGCCAGCTATTCGCCCAAGCATAAAACGATGTAAGGGAAGGTTTGTCAGGAATTCCCGTAACCACCCCCCTACTACAAAATAGTGTATCTTATAACCGAATATCCTTGACAGGACGAATATGAAGGGAAAGACAATCCTCAAGTTGTTGTGTGCAGGAAGATAGAACAAAGTTTTGCAGCGCATCACCATCCAGAACATCTGAAAGGCCAATAGTTTATTGCGCTTCAGGCACTGCGTGTCGAAGTAATCGACCTTATTCTCACCCAGCTGCTCTTTCGCCAAGCGGCAGACATCCCTTGTCTTTACCGTCTGCCCGTCCAACTGGTTTGTCTCGTAACCGAAATAGCCCAAGACCAAAAGCTTTTTCATTTTCTATATTTTATTATCCTCGCCGGAACACCTCCAACGATTGCATAATCGGGAACATCTTTCGTCACGACCGCTCCCGCTCCTATTACAGCACCATCGCCAATCTTCACACCAGGCATAATGATGGAACGCATGCCTATCCATACGTCATTGCCAATGATTACCTCTGCCTCTCGCATCCCCTGTTTCCCCATTGGAATGTCTGTGCGCTCAATATTATGCGTCTGGGATAGGATTGTCACGTCAGGCCCCATCATTACATTCTCGCCAATCCTTAAAGGTCCATGTACGGAACCATTCACTCCCAATCCGCTACCTGATCCTATAAAAATACCCCCCCCGATTTGCCGGTTTGCCGTCAGCTCCAATCCCCGACGGCTTGCCCAAAGACGGAACAACGCCTTGTATAGAAGCCGCATTGGCACAAAGGACATAACAGCCGCCTTCCGATAAAGGAAATGAAAGATTCTAAGATAAACTTCCGGTTTGCCACCATAGCGTGAAAGGTCTGC
>CALBYC010000051.1 GCA_937890135.1 uncultured Parabacteroides sp. | reverse complement strand
TATGTATACATCTAATATGCCCTCGGCGGGTAAACCACCGGGAAAAGGTTTGCTGCGATTAAACGTCCCTTTTTTTGCAGCAATCGACCATCGAAATTTCATCGGTCATTGCGGTTCGTTACAAAAAAGCACGGTTTCGTACTCCGTTCGTTATGTCGTTGATAAGAAAGCAGGTAGGTGAATGAAAAAAAACAGAAATAAATTTGGTGATAATGAAAAAGGTTGTACTTTTGCAATTGAAAGGTGGCTGCAAAAAAAGGGACGTTTTTTTGCAGCCACCTTGTTTTTCAAACACGGACAGTAAGTTATTCATAGCCATCTCCCCAAGATGGAAAGTTTGGAATGCCTTCATAAGGAAACGCAACGAAGACCAAGAGAAAAAATCGACTTTGATTCTCTGAAAGTTAGATTCTTCAGACACTTTTACTAATTTTGCACCTGCAGTTAGACTCTACAGGAACTATGAACATACACTTTTAACAAACGACAATAATATGGAATACAGAAAACTAACTTATGAAGAGATTGATATGCTCGAAAACCACCACTGCTGGGCAGAAGACTGGAGCAGAGTACAGGTTTCCAAAGGCTTCAAGCCAAACCACATGCGCAATGTGATGCTCTATGGCGATATCCGCATCGGGGCATTCGAGAAAAGCACGGAAGTGTCCAAAGGATTCCTGAAACACTCGGGCATCAGCAACGCCACGCTGCGCAACGTGCTAATAGGCGACAATTGCCTGATAGAGAACGTGGGCAACTTCATCAACAACTATGTCATAGGCGATGACTGCTATATCTCCAACGTGTCAACCATCGAGACGACGGAGAACGCCACCTTCGGGGAGGGGAATCTCATATCGGTACTCAACGAGGTGGGCGATGGCAACCTGATACTCTTCAGACACCTCAACAGCCAGTTTGCCGCATTCATGGTGAAACACTTCCACGACAAGGAACTGAAAGACCGCATCAGGCAGCTCATCGGCAAAGAAATAGAAGCCACACGTACCGACCGCGGGACACTGGGCACAGGCGTGAAGATTGTCAACACGAAGGAAGTGACAAATACCAATATCTGCGAAGGCTGCGAGGTAGACGGAGCCGCCCGCCTGAGCGACTGCACCATCCTCAGCTCGCCGCAAGCAA
This sequence comes from uncultured Parabacteroides sp., assembly GCA_937890135.1. Lineage (GTDB taxonomy): Bacteria > Bacteroidota > Bacteroidia > Bacteroidales > Tannerellaceae > Parabacteroides. The sequence continues at coordinate 1,937 of CALBYC010000051.1, read as the reverse complement.
GCGTGTACATCGGGACAGGAGTCATCTGCGAGAATTCCATCATCAGCAACGGGTCGAGCATCGTCAACTCCGTGAAGATGCAAGACTGCTTTGTGGGCGAGGCATGTAAAATCAGCAACGGCTTCACCGCTTCGGCCAGCGTTTTCTTTGCCAACAACCACATGAGCAACGGCGAAGCTTGCGCCGCTTTCTGCGGACCCTTCTCGGCCAGCCACCACAAGAGCTCGCTGCTGATTGGCGGCATGTTCAGCTTTTACAACGCCGGCTCGGCCACCAATTTCTCCAACCACGCTTACAAGATGGGCCCCATGCACTGGGGAATGCTCGAGCGCGGCACCAAGACAGCAAGCGGAGCCTATATTCTCTTGCCCGCCACGATCGGCACGTTCAGCGTATGTTTCGGGAAGTTGATGCACCACCCCGACACGCGCAACCTGCCTTTCTCATACCTCATCGCCTACGGCGACATCATGTACCTGTCGCCCGGCCGCAACATCACCACGGTGGGACTCTACCGAGACATACGCAAGTGGCCGAAGCGCGACATGCGGCCCAAAGGTTCGCGGAAAAGCATCATCAACTTCGACTGGCTCTCCCCTTTCAGCGTAAGCGAAATCATCAAGGGAAAGAAGATATTGGAAGACCTCATGGCCTCTTCGGGCGAAGATGCGTCGAGCTACAATTTCCACAATTATGTCATCAACGGCCCGTCACTCCACAAAGGCATCAAGTACTACGATATTGCCTTGCGCATCTACATGGGTGCCGTGCTCAAGCGCGTGCTCAGGCGCGACCCTCAACTCAACGCACCTACGACATCCATTGGATTGGGCGACTGGACCGACCTTTCCGGACTGCTTCTCCCGCTCTCAGAAGAGCAGCGCTTGGTGGACGACATCAAGAACGGCACACTCGACACCGTCGACGCAGTGACCGGCCGCTTTGAGGAAATCAACGAGAACTACCGCCAATACCAATGGGCATGGACCCATCGGATGATACTCGACTACTATCAGCTGCAAGAGTTGACGCTCGATGACGCAGCACGTATCAAACAAGACTACATAACGGCACGCCGCGCATGGATCGCCGAGATACGCAAGGATGCCGAAAAGGAGTTCCGCATGGGCGACGTGGAAAAGGAAGTACTCGATAATTTCATCAACGACCTATACCACGAGGTGGACTACGAAAACTAAGAAAGCTCCGATGCTAAATGCTTATTTCGTCAGCCGCAGCGGGTTTGTGCCATTCTGCATGGAAAAACGACCAACAATTCGGAAAAAGACGTAACTTTGAAGCCGAAATTCCCGGTCCAAGATCATGTGGCATGACAAGTACATAAAGACAATAGGCAGTTGGGGCCTGACCGCCGCCTTGCTTATCCTGACCGTATGGGGCATCCGCACCTACGGGATTGAATCCGTACACCTTTCCACCAGCGCGATGGAGAATGCGCTGCACAAAGGGGATTTCATGTTGGTGAACAAAACCAAATGGATGCACAAAGACATACGGCGCAATTCCGTGCTGCTTTTCACCAGCCCCCTGTTGCGCGACACCACGGACGAGCCATTGCTGGTCAGCCGCTGCGTCGCCATGCCGGGCGATACCGTCGTGGTGCACAACAACGGCTACCGGATCAACGGCAAGGAATACCCTTTTTCGCCTAACACCCTAAAGCGGTACGCCATGCCGAAACGAGGCCTGATGTCCCTGCTTGCCATGATGAAGGGACTGGGCATTCCGGAACGAGAAAGGGAAAACCATCCCACCGAAAGCTACTTCACGCTGACAGCATTCGAAGCCTACCGAATCATTGGACATCTCCCGGAGGAGTTCCGACCGATGCTCCGACAGCGGCCCATCCCCTCCTACCAGCTCGTCGTCCCGAAGAAAGGGCGGGCTTATCCGCTGGACTCGCTCACCTTGGTAAC
>CALBYC010000050.1 GCA_937890135.1 uncultured Parabacteroides sp. | reverse complement strand
ACCTTACCGCCGTATTAGGCATGAAGCCGGGCGAGGTTTACAACCAAAAGAAATTGGACGAGCGTCTGACATCCGATGACGATGCCGTTTCCAATGTCTATTTCAACAATGGTTATCTGTTCTTCAATGCTGACCCGGTGGAAACGGATGTGGAGAACGACTCCATTGCTTTGGAAATCCGTATTACCGAAGGTCCCCAGGCAACGATCAATCGTGTCATAATCAATGGCAACGACCGTTTGTATGAAGACATCATCCGCCGTGAGCTACGTACCAAACCGGGGCAGCTCTTCAGCCGTGAAGACCTGATGCGTTCTATCCGTGAAATTGCCCAGATGGGACACTTCGACCCTGAAAACATGAATCCTCGTCCTATCCCGAATGCCGAAAACGGAACGGTGGACATTGAATATAATTTGGTGTCCAAGGCAAACGACCAAGTCGAGTTTTCTGCGGGCTGGGGACAAACCGGTGTAATCGGTAAGCTGAGCCTGAAGTTTACCAATTTCTCCATGAGGAATTTCTTGAACCCGAAGTCTTATAAAGGCATCATTCCTCAAGGAGAAGGGCAGACACTGACATTGAGCGGGCAGACGAACGGACGCTATTACCAAGCTTACAGCATATCATTTATGGACCCTTGGTTTGGAGGCAAACGGCCGAATACATTGTCGATTAGTGCCTATTTCTCCAAACAAACCGACATCAGTTCGAATTATTACCGAAATAATAGCAGCTACTATTACAATCCTTACAGCTATTATGGAGGATACGGTGGGTATGGTTACGGTTATGGCTATGGCAACTATGGCTACGGAGGCTACGGCAATTATGAATTGGCCCTCGACCCGGATAAATCCATCATGATGTTCGGCCTTTCCGCCGGTTACGGAAAACGTTTGAGCTGGCCGGACGATTACTTCCAGTTTATGGCTACGTTGAATTATCAGGTATATAAGATGCACGACTGGGATTATTTCTTGATATCGAATGGTACTTGTCATAACGTCAACTTGGAATTGCTGTTGCAGCGTAACTCTATCGATAATCCGCTGTATACGCGTAGGGGTTCTCAATTCTCGTTGTCTGTGGCAGCCACCCCTCCCTATTCTTTGTTTGACAACAAGGATTATGCGTCCATGGCCAATAATGACCCGTCAAAGTTCAAGCTCATCGAATACTACAAATGGAAGTTCAAGGCGAAAGTGTTCACCCCGTTGGCTCCATTGACCGTCAAGCGGACTCCGGTGTTGATGGCACGAGCTGAGTTTGGATTCTTGGGCGCTTATAACAAGAATAAGCAATCTCCGTTCGAGACATTTTATGTCGGAGGTGACGGCATGAGCGGTTATTCAAGCACATATGCGACGGAGACGATCGGACTTCGTGGTTATGAAAATGGTAGTCTGGCATATAGCGCCAATGCCTATTCCCGCTTATCCATGGAACTACGTTACCCGTTCATCCTCGAACCTTCTTCCACCATTTATGGCTTGGCTTTTGTTGAAGCCGGTAATGCATGGACGGACATGAAGGATTATAATCCGTTCAATTTAAAACGATCAGCCGGTGTGGGTGTCCGCATCTTCTTGCCGATGATCGGTTTGATGGGTATCGACTGGGCATACGGTTTCGATGCCCCTAACATAGGAAGCGACGGCAAACGGAGCGGTAGCAACTTCCACTTCATTATTGGACAGGAATTCTGACAAGCGTCATTTTGCGGAATGAAAATAGACTATAAAATAATGTAAAATATAGCCGAGGTTTTAAAACCTCGGCTATATTTGTAGTCAGAGAAATATAAACCATAAAAAGTTAGCGTGTATGAAAAGATTCTTTTTAATAAGTTGTTTGCTAATTGCCGGCGGATGGGCGGCTACGGCTCAGAAGTTTGCCTTGATAGACATGGAATACATATTGAAGAACATCCCGGCATATGAAATGACAAATGAGCAGCTGAGCCAGGTTTCCAAGAAATGGCAGAACGAGGTCGAGGCTTTGCAACAAGAAGCGCAGAACATGTACAAAACCTACCAGAGCGATTTGGTTTTCCTTTCCGCAGAGATGAAAACCAAGCGTGAAGAAGAGATAGTGAAGAAAGAGCAAGAAGCGCAAGACTTGAAACGTAAATATTTCGGGGCGGATGGTGAGTTATACAAGAAACGTGAAAGCTTGATGAAACCTATCCAGGACGAGATATACAATGCGGTGAAAGAAATATCAGAATCAAAAGGATACCAGTTGGTTGTGGACAGGGCATCGGCCATGAGCGTCATCTTTGCTTCACCGAGGATTGATATAAGCAATGAAGTGCTTGCAAAGTTAGGATATTCAAAATAAATGACTAAATTTGTGGCGGTAAATGCTTAAGAAATTAATTAAATAAATTTATAAATCAGAAAAATGAAGAAACTTATTGCTTTATTGTTAATGCTCCTGCCTTTTGCAGGTGCAGTGAATGCGCAGGATGTCAAGATTGCATTTGTAAACACCCAAGAAGTATTCATGGCTTTGCCGGAAGTTGCAGACATGCAAAAGAAACTGGAAGATTTAAATGCAAAGTATAAGAAAGAATTGGAAACAATGCAGGGCGAATATCAGAAAAAATATTCTGATTTCATTGCGCAGCAGGATTCTTTGACTGAGAATATTAAGGTGAGAAGAATGCAGGAGGTACAAGACATGCAACAGCGCATGGACAACTTCGTGCAGGTTGCTCAGCAGGACGTAGCCAAGCAACAGCAGGATTTGATGACCCCGATTCAGCAAAAGATCCAGGATGCAATCAAAGCAGTAGGTGCGGAACAAGGATATACTTATATAATCGATCCTCAAGTTCTGCTTTTCCAGGGTTCTAATGCCATTGACGCTACACAGTTAGTCAAAACAAAGTTAGGATTGAAATAACTTATTTGGTGATTAATAAATTGTAATGGGGTGTGTCCTTTCGGACATGCCTCTTTTTTTTAAACATGCAAACAGGATTTTCTTCTTTGGCCGGACCTATCGGCATATTTGATTCCGGTTATGGCGGGTTGACGGTGTTTGACAAGATACGGGAACTGATGCCCCGGTATGATTACATTTATCTGGGCGACAATGCGCGTGCGCCTTACGGACCCCGTTCATTCGAAGTCGTCTACCGCTTTACTCGTCAGGCGGTCGTCAAACTCTTTGAAGAGGGATGCCAATTGGTGATATTGGCTTGCAATACGGCTTCCGCCAAGGCCCTCCGTTCCATTCAGCAATTGGATTTGCCGCAATGGGACCCCAAACGCCGTGTGTTGGGGGTCATACGCCCTACGGTTGAGTTGATGGACAGCATGAGCAAGAGCAAACATGTGGGAATCGTCGGGACTTCTGGTACGATTTCCTCCTGTTCCTATCAGTTGGAATTGGCAAAAATGTTC
>CALBYC010000049.1 GCA_937890135.1 uncultured Parabacteroides sp. | reverse complement strand
TGCGGCGGCCATCGATTACTCGGGCGGAAAATATGGGATCGGACTGTTGTCAAAAGAGAAGCCAGAGCATGTCTACCGGTATGCATTGCCCGGCAGGGAAGAAGCGCGGGCATTGTTAGTCGCGGATTTCAAAGATTACGTGTGCTGCTGCACGCACCTATCATTGACCGAAGCGGACAGGATGCTCTCCTACCCCATCATCAAGCAAGCGGTTTCCCATTTCAAAAAACCGGTATTCATTGCCGGGGACTGGAATGCTACTCCCGGGTCCGGCTTCATCAAGCAGGTGAACGATGATTTCATCATTTTGACGGATACCTCCCGTTTCACATTCCCCGCCGACACCCCGCAATGCACATTGGATTACATAGCCTTAAGCAAAAACGTTCCGGTCAGCATCATGATGGAAGAGGCAAATGTAATCGATGCGCCCGTAGAATCGGACCATAGGCCCGTTACCGTGGCAATAAAGTGGGAGTAACGCAGACGAAGGAATCATTGCCCGTGAAAGAAAGGCGGCGAAATTCTCCACGTGCGAAAGGCATCCATGTCGTCTATAGTTTGGCTACCATCGGCCGCTTGGACAACCAAGAAGTAAAACTCTAATAAAAATGTATCTATAAAAAAAACGAGAATCATGAAAAAAATTTCTTTATTATTGGCAGGTTTATTGGCAATAAATATGATGAACGCGCAAACGGCAATAAAATTGTTCCCAGGCGGTGCCCCGGGGGAAACCAAGAAACTGACGGAGAAAAGTGACGATACCGGAGGACAAGTAGGCGGGATAAAAGTAACTCGCATGACAGACGTGGGGGAACCCGAAATCACCATCTATCCTGCTCCCTCGGACATAGCCTCGGGGGCAGCAATGGTAGTATGCCCCGGAGGAGCTTACGAAATACTGGCATACGACTTGGAAGGCACGGAAATCTGCGACTGGTTAAACGCAGCCGGCATCACGGCCGTTTTGCTGAAATATAGAGTTCCGCGCCGGGAAAACCGCCCAAAGCACGAGGCTCCGCTCCAAGATGCACAACGTGCCATCAGTTATGTCCGTTCCAATGCGAAGAAATACGGCATCGACCCGGACAGAATTGGCATAATGGGCTTTTCAGCAGGAGCCCACTTGTCCGCGATGGCCTCCACGTCATTCAACAAGAGAACTTACCCCGCCAAGGACGACATAGACAAAGTGAGCTGCCGTCCTGACTTCTGCCTATTGGTTTATCCCGCCTATTTGGATGGTGAAAACTTCAGAGTGGCACCGGAAGTCAACGTCACCAAAGAAGTGCCTCCCACCATGCTTGTCCAAGCCGAAGACGATGCCTCGTACGTCAACAGCAGCTTGTTCTATTATTATGCTTTGAAACAAGCCGGAGTACCGGCATGGATGCACCTTTATAGCAAAGGAGGGCATGGATACGGTTTGAGAGACACGGGGGCCATGGTCAATGAATGGCCAGACAGGGCAGAAGACTGGTTCCAAGAAATCGGCCTTTACAAGTAACTGGTACAACATTCCCAAAGGTACGATAGATAAACCTATATGTTTGTGGCAAATTCTTGCTTAATGCAAGAATTTTGCCTACCTTTGCGACTGCTATTGGACAAATGGCATGCAATCCATGGGGCTGACCGGTTTTGACAGCGGGTAGAAGTGGTTTGTAAGCATGTAGTGCGTGGTCGGCTTGCACTATAATCTCAGACGGCAGACAATTAACTGGCGAAGAAAATTACGCTCTCGCTGCTTAATCGAAGAATAGTAGATTGAAGCTTAATCCCTGCAAAAGTTGCGGGGACGTGACATCACCCGGATGCTGTTGCTCCGAAGCGTTCCGAACAGGTGGTGCAGCAATATCGGAGATAGCCTGACGCAAGCCTTGGGCGGCAGGTGAAGATTTAAAGGATAAGGTTCAAGTGGGTAGCTTCGGTCTTGCTTGTTCCCGACAATCTAAGCGAAGATAAACATGTAGAAAGCAGATTAGTTCCTCGTTTGGACGAGAGTTCGAATCTCTCCAGCTCCACAAAAGGAAAGGGCGCATAAGGATGATCATTCCCCATGCGCCCTTTCCTTTTATTCTTTCTCCCTTTCATTCGGCCGTCAAGACGTTTTCCAAAAATTCGGCCGCATCAGCTACGCAATCATTGCATTCACGAACAACTTTTTTGGTTTCCAACCCTTTCAGCTGCTTGCATATCGTGCAACCGTTACGCTGCTTAAAGGCAAGGAGCACTTGCTTCAGCGCTTTCATCGCTCGTGCCTTGTCCTTGTATTTCAGACCTAAGACGATGCCCGCACCGACAATCGCCCCGCATGTGCCTTCCATGCAGCCCATCCCGGCACCGAAAGCGGCGGCTGCATTGTACAAGGCATCCTCATCGGATTGCACGACATCCGCATAGCTACAGGCCACCGCTTGCGCACAATTATACTTTCCGGAAATCTTTTTATCAACTGCTTCTCTTATCTTTGATTCCATATTCAGCATACATTACACCTACAAGTTAAAAATCTAATTGTCGTAACAAGTGAAAAACAAAAATTGGAGGAAAGGGGAATAAAACCACCATCGCTCTTTGCGACAATTAAATCCACTTCATCATCAATGCCTTAAAAGCTTATAACAACTCCAACAGCGTGCTGCGTTTGCTTCATGCCATTTGGTAAATCCAAATGAATATTTGAACTCACGAATGAAAACCGCATGCTTTCCTTGGCTTTCCTTTTGTTCATATACGAAAGAACAAATAGAGGAATGCTGGAAACGGTTAAGCCCGCACCTACTCCACAAACGATATTCCAAGGTTTCGCCTTTTTTTCCCAGTCACTCGTAGTGTATGCATTGAGGAGTCCTCCATACACGCCTACTAACATTCCACCAATGCCCAATCCAAGAGAGCAAAAGGCACACGTTTTGAATATCTTATGTCTTTTCCACTCCAGAGTCTGCTTATAGTCAAAAGAGGATGTCACATCTTGGAGATCTGCGTAATCAATCCTCGTATACGCATAAGCATCAACGGCAGACACGGATTGCCCATGGATGCCAGCCACACATAGAAATGTGAACAAAAAGATAGCGGCCCACTTCATATTCATAAAGGAATTATTTACATACTATGCATACAATAACAGAGTTTATCGGGAAATGTAAAACATATCCTTATTTCCCATACTTCTGTTTGATGGCAGGGAGTTCCTTTTGGATGTCAGAGATACGGCGCGCGTCGCTGGGGTGCGTGCTCATGAACTCAGGTACTTGCCCTGATGAGCTGGCAGACATCTTCTGCCAGAACTTGACTGCCACGTCGGGATTGTAACCGGCCATAGTCATCAAAATCAGCCCCATGTAGTCCGCCTCGCTTTCGTGCTTACGGGAAAATGGAAGCATCACGCCATACTGGGCTCCGACCCCGTAAACCGAATTGGCCACCTGCTGGACAGCCGCACTCTTATTAGAAACGGCAGCCCCTAATATCTGTGCCCCATATTGTGCCATCACCTGCTGGCTTAAACGCTCATTGCTGTGTTTGGCTATGGCGTGCGCCACCTCATGGCCGAGGACAACCGCCAGTTCATCATCCGATGAGACAATGTTCATCAGTCCATCATACACAACGATTTTCCCGCCAGGCATGCAGAACGCATTAATTTGGTTGTCTTTCACCAAATTGAACTCCCACGAGAAGTTCTTTATTTCATCCTGCAATCCGTTTTGCTTCAAATACCGCTCCGTCGCAGCCGCTATTTTCTTTCCCACGCGCACCACCATGGAAGCATCCTTTCCGGAAGTTTCTTTCTTGGCAGTCTTCATATATTCAGTATATTGGGTCAAGCTGGAAGAGAGAACCTCCTGGTCGCTCACCAGCAGCAGCTGCTTTCTACCCGTCAACGGCACACTGCTACAACCCGACAACACCAGCAATGCTCCGGCATAAACCACCCATTTCTTCATTTTTCCTACTTATAATTATTTTTTATCCTTTAATAAATCTCTGATCTCAGTAAGCAATTGAACGTCGGCAGGAGGAGCGGGCGGAGTGGCAGGCTTCTCCTCTTCTTTTTTACGGCTAAGCTTGTTAATCAGTTTGATGAACAAGAAAATAGAAAAAGCAATGATCAAGAAGTCGAACGTCGACTGCATGAAGTTGCCATAGTTGAGAGTTACAGCGGGGGAAACGACCGTATCGCCATCCATCACCGCATTCTTCAAAGTCAATTTCAACTCAGTGAAGTTGACGCCTCCAACCAAAATACCCAGCACTGGCATTACCAAATCATTAACCACGGACGTTACGATTTTCCCAAAAGCACCTCCGATAATGACACCGACAGCCATGTCTACCACATTGCCACGCATGGCAAATTTCTTAAATTCATCTATGAATTGTCCCATGTTCCCATTAATTTTTGCGAAAGGTAACAATTTTATTCACAGCCGCCAACAGATATGGCATTTTTTATAAAAATCGGTTATCTGGTCATGCTTGGCTATAAAAAAAGGATTCAGACATAATCTGAATCCTCTTCTTGCAGTGTTGCGGAGGCCTGATTCGAACAGACGACCTTTGGGTTATGAGCCCAACGAGCTACCACTGCTCCACTCCGCGATATAGCCGCATCCTCTCGAATGCGAGTGCAAAGGTACGCATTATTTTTTAATATGCAAGCATTCCCGCCGATATTTTACAAAAAAGGCCGTCTCCCTTTCAGGAGACAGCCTCATATATATAGGGAAGAGATTACATCATTCCACCCATTCCGCCCATGCCCGGATTCATTGCGGGCGCAGCGGGAGTTTCTTCTTTCTTGTCTGCGATAACGCATTCGGTAGTCAGGAACATGCCAGCAATAGAAGCTGCATTTTCCAATGCCACACGAGTTACCTTGGCCGGGTCGATTACACCGGCAGCGCACAAGTTCTCGAAGCAGTCTTTACGTGCGTTATAACCGTAGTCGCCTTTGCCCTCTTTCACGCGCTGCACGATAACAGCACCTTCCTTACCTGCGTTGGCAACAATCTGACGCAACGGTTCTTCTATCGCACGTTTCACGATTTCGATACCTGTTGTTTCATCTTCGTTTTCGCCCTTCAGGTTTTCCAAGGCAGCGATGGCACGGATATATGCTACACCACCACCCGGTACTGTACCTTCTTCAATAGCCGCACGAGTTGCATGCAAAGCATCGTCTACACGGTCTTTCTTTTCTTTCATTTCCACTTCTGAAGGTGCACCGACATACAAGACTGCGACACCGCCGGCCATCTTAGCCAAACGTTCCTGCAATTTCTCTTTATCGTAGTCAGAAGTAGTATTCTCTATCTGAGTCTTGATCTGGCTGATACGGTCTTGGATGGCTTTCTTGTCGCCTGCGCCGTTTACGATGGTCGTGTTGTCCTTGTTTACGACAATCTTCTCAGCAGTTCCCAGCATGTCCATTGTCGTGCTTTCCAACTTCATGCCTTTTTCTTCGGATATCACGATACCGCCAGTCAATACTGCGATATCTTCCAGCATAGCCTTACGACGATCGCCGAAGCCCGGAGCCTTCACTGCGCAAATCTTCAAAGAGCCACGCAAACGGTTCACAACCAATGTAGCCAATGCTTCGCTGTCAATATCCTCCGCAATGATCAACAACGGACGACCGCTTTGTACTGTCGGTTCAAGGATAGGAAGCAAGTCTTTCAAGACGGAAATCTTCTTATCATAAATCAACACATAAGGATTTTCCATCTGGCATTCCATCTTTTCCGTATCTGTCACGAAATAAGGAGAAATGTAACCACGGTCGAACTGCATACCTTCTACCACGTCAACCGTAGTTTCAGTACCTTTTGCTTCTTCCACCGTGATGACACCTTCTTTCTTGACTTTCTGCATGGCCTCGGCAATCAATTTACCAATAGCTTCATCGCCATTGGCAGAAATCTTGGCAACATGCTCTACCTTTTCAAACTTGTCACCTACTTCCTCGGCCTGTTCGGCAATGTTCTCAACGACTTTTGCCACAGCCTTGTCGATGCCACGTTTCAAATCCATCGGGTTTGCACCAGCCGTAACATTCTTCAAACCGACACCGATAATAGCCTGAGCCAAAACGGTTGCCGTCGTAGTTCCGTCGCCGGCGTTGTCGTTTGTCTTGGAAGCAACTTCACGAACCAGCTGAGCACCCATGTTTTCGAACTGATTGGATAGTTCGATTTCTTTTGCAACGGTCACACCATCTTTCGTGATGTGAGGAGCACCGAACTTTTTCTCAATGATGACGTTACGACCTTTAGGGCCTAATGTGACTTTTACGGCGTTTGCCAATTCGTCCACACCTTTCTTCAAAAGGTCGCGGGCATCCATATCATATTTAATTTCTTTTGCCATGATTCTTTACGATTTTAAAGTTATATATACAAACTATATTAAAGGATTGCCAATATGTCTGACTGGCGCATGATCAAGTACTTTTCACCTTCCAATTCGATTTCAGTACCTGCATATTTGCCATACAACACGGTGTCACCTTTTTTCACAACCATTTCTTCGTCCTTCGTTCCGTTTCCTACAGCAACGACTTCGCCTTTTAAAGGTTTTTCTTTAGCTGAATCCGGAATGATGATTCCACCGACTTTTTCTTCTGCTGCAGCCGGCTTAATTAAAACTCGGTCTGCTAACGGTTTAATATTCATGATTTATGTTATTTAAAGTTTATAATATTATTATTTAAACTCCATGATTCATTTTGCGAATCACACCTACCTTCCTACGAATAGTGTGCCAAACTCCTTTCCGCCCCCGTTTCCTGCCATTATTTCGGCATTTTGTCAGTCCGGGCCTTCTACTTTCAGCCAAGCTGTCGGTCTCAACGAATAATTCTGGCATAACCGTCCTTCCTCGGCTTCGGTCCGGCGGGTTGCGCCGCCGCGTAACCGACGGAAATCGCCCCTATCCCGCCTAATCCTTCCGGCAGCCCCATTTTTTTCATCAACTGCTTCCCTTCCTCTGTGGCAAACATCTCGATTTCGCGGTTGATCCAGCAGCTGCTTACTCCTAAAGCATGTGCCGCGAGCATCATGTTTTCCAATACGCAAGCCCCGTCCTGTACGGCAAACGGGCAATCAAGGGGCGCAAACACCAAGATATAGGTAGGCGCATCATAATAAGGGTTGCCGCTCATCCCACGGACGGCGGCGTTCATTTTCTCCAATTGCGCTTTCATTTCGGGGTTCTGGACGGCCACGATGTAAGGAGACTGAAGCCCCATGCCCGTGGGGGCGTATGTCCCGGCTTTCAGGATGGCATTCAGTTCTTCGTCCTTGATTTGTTCCTTGCGGTAATTACGGCAACTGCGGCGCGTGTTGATTACCTTCAAAAATTCATTTTCCATATCGCTATATTTTTTAATCACGGTAAAAGTAATGGTTTATTTTGGATGCGGAAGGGAAAGAAGCATATATTACAACCTTTTTGTACGGCTTTCATTTAAGATTCCGTTGCTCACCTAAAAAAGTTGTTATTTTATAGCGAGTG
>CALBYC010000048.1 GCA_937890135.1 uncultured Parabacteroides sp. | reverse complement strand
TACGCCACAGCTTTGCCACACGCTGCATTGAAAGCAACTGCGACTACAAGACCGTAAGTGTGTTGCTCGGTCATGCCAATATAACCACAACCCTCAACCTCTATGTTCACCCCAACATGGAGCAGAAAAAAAAGTGCATTACCAGGATGTTCAAGTCTCTTGGGAAATAGGTAAGACAAAAAGGATGAGGTGAGTTCAAATCACCCCATCCTCGCTTACTTGTCTACATACGATGCAACAAAATAGACAATCGAAATAACCGTATAAAGGAGAAAATAAAACTATCTTATTCTACTTTTCTTGCACCGTCGCTGATTACTACATCATACAATTTAGGGCTATGTCCGAATTTTTTGGTATATTCGGCAAAAGCCTTTTCCACAAATGCATCGTATAGAGCAGCTTTTACCAAGTTTATCGTACAACCACCAAAGCCACCGCCCATCACACGAGAACCGGTCACACCGCATTCTTTAGCAATGTCGTTCAAGAAATCCAACTCTTCACAGCTCACTTCATACAGCTTGCTCATGCCGTAATGTGTCCCATACATCTTCTCTCCTACTGTTTCGTAATCGCCTTTTTCCAAAGCGGCACATACATCGAGGACACGCTGGATTTCTTCGATTACATATTCAGCCCGCATATAATCCTCGGCATTTATGTCCGCCCTCACTTCGTTCAACATGTCCATATTGGCATCGCGCAGGAACTCAACTTCAGGATGATTACGCTTGATAGCAGCAACGACATGCTCACAAGACTGACGGCGTTTGTTATAAGCAGATGAAGCCAGTTCATGTTTAACAACAGAGTCCAACAAGACCAGCTTATAACCAGCTGGCTCCGGATCAAACTGGAAATACTTATACTCCAATGAACGGCAATCCAAGCGTATCAAATGTCCCTTTTTACCAAATACAGAAGCAAACTGGTCCATGATGCCACAATTGACGCCACAATAATTATGCTCCGTAGACTGACCAATCTTTGCCAACTCAAACTTATCAATGTTGAGCCCGAACAAATCATTCAAAGCAAAAGCGTATGTGCTTTCCAATGCTGCAGAGGAAGACATGCCGGCACCCAGAGGAACATCTCCAGCAAATGTAGTATCAAATCCCTGAATATCGCCACCACGTTTGATAATCTCGCGGCAAACACCAAAAATATAGCGCGCCCAGCTGGCCATTGGTGCATCATCTTCTGTCAATCCAAATTCCGCATAGTCATCCATGTCAATAGAGAATGCCCGTACTTTGCCCGTTCCATTCGGTTTGATCTCCGCCAACATCCCCTTGTCAATCGCACCCGGGAATACAAAACCACCGTTATAATCGGTATGTTCCCCAATCAAATTAATGCGTCCAGGAGATGTATAGAAAGAACCTGCCGTATTAAACAGCTCTTGAAACTTCTTACTAATTTTTTCTTTCATGTCAATAGGATTATTTTGATTATACAATATCATATATAAGAAAAAGTAGCTTTATATAGCAGAAATACCACCATACAAAGCTACTTAATATTTTAAACAATTATTCCTCTGCCTTTTGAGATACCCGGCTTCCTACTAAAGCATAGAACAAGATATATACTGCACATGCCAAAGGAATGATGTAACTTACCAAATAGCTACCTGTCGCATCTGCGACAAATGCCTGCAAGGCAACCATCACAGCACAACCGAATACCATGGTCATAAAGATACCTGATGCCGCCGCCGTATATTTGCCTAAGCCCTCGACTGCCATATTGAAGATTCCACCCCACATGACAGAGGTGCACAAACCTACGCAGATGAATGCTGCAACTCCAACGGGCACCTTGACCCAAATCAATGAAAGATTGGCCCAGTCAACTCCTGGAACCGCAACTTTCCAAGAACTCGGAGCAAACATACCGAAAGCCAAAAGTATGATTGCAGCTGTTGCCACGGTACTTACCATGGCACGGCTGGAAACCTTGCCACCGATTGAGCCACCTACAGAACGACCAATAAACATTGCAAACCAATAAACGGCAGCAATCAAAGAAGCAACGCCTGCGGAAATATGGACATCGCTAATCAGATATTTAATCATGTAGGTAGGTGTTCCAACTTCAACGCTCATGTACAAGAAAATAGCCAATGCACCCAAAGAGAAATGACGATAGCTCAATGCACCTTTGATCAAATCCATCTTAACAGGCTCCTGCGCCGGCTCTTGAATCTTCGTGCACATCAATACAAAGAATGCAACCACAAAGATAGCTAATGCGATATACATGGCCGGGGCTGCATCAACTATAGCTGTTTCTTTCGTAACTTCACCTATTAAAGCCCCTAAGACAATATAAACAGCAACTGCTGCAGCACTATTGAATGCGCCACCAATCTGAATCAACTGGTTACCAGTGTTGCCTCCACCGCCAAGCACATTCAACAAGGGGTTAACGACTGTATTCAACATACACATGCAGAAACCACTGATGAAAGCTCCAATCAAATATACCCACATGCTTTCCATCGTACCGGAAAGTAGCTCCAATACCATGCCAATGATACCTACTACCAATGCCATCAAGGCAGTTTTCTTGTAACCAAACTTAACGATTAACATACCGCTGGGGATACCCATAACCAAATAAGCGATAAAGTTTGCATAGTTACCAATTTGTGACTGGAGTTCAGATGCTCCAAACTGATTTTCTACGATAACCGCCATCGGTGAACAAAGGTTCGTGACAAAGGCGATCATTGCGAAGAGGGCGATCATCATGATAATCGCCGCCCATTGTTTTGCTTGTTGTGCCATTAATTAATATTGTTTGTTAAAATGATATTTTGAAAAATTACTCTATTATTTATCCAAGCTGAATTTATAAACGGTTTGGCTCTTGAACTCCTCGCCAGGACGCAATACCACACTGGGATATTCCGGTTTGTTCGGGCTATCGGGGAAATGTTGCGTTTCCAAACAGAAGGAACAACGTTCCGGATATGGATGCCGATTTTTCCCGATGATGGACTCGTTCAACCAATTTGCCGTATATAATTGCACTCCAGGTTCAGTCGTGTACGTATCCATCCTGATGCCTGTTTTGGGAGAAACGGCCGATGCCGCAAAACTCAAAGCCAAATCGTCTTTATTCAAGACATAACAATGGTCATATCCTTTACCAAATATTAATTGCTGGAAAGAGTCATTGATTCTCTCCCCGATGAGATGAGCCTCCGTGAAATCCATAGGTGTCCCTTTCACCAGTTCTTTCGGGCCATAAGGTATAGCGGTTTCATCTGTTGGCAAATAATAATCCGCATTGATAAGCAACCGATGATCACCAATATATCTATCTCCTTCACCAGACAAATTGAAATATGAGTGGTTGGTCAAATTCAACACGGTCGGCTTGGTCGTAGTAGCTTTATAATCCAGCACCACGCTATTGTCATCCGTCAATGTATAAACCAATGTAGCTCTCAGCTCTCCAGGGTAGCCTTCTTCTCCATCGGCGGACACATATACCAGCTTGACAGACTGCCCGTTCAATTGCTCCATATCCCACACTTTGAAATGGAAACCCCGCAGACCTCCATGCAAACTATTAGGGCCATTATTAATGGCCAATTTGTCATAAACGACACCATCCAATACGAAACGGCCCTTAGCAATACGGTTAGCGTATCTTCCACAGGTTGCGCCAAAAGTAGGTTCCCCAGATGTCAAATAGTCATCAATGGAAGCATGGCCAAGAACGACATCCACCAATTTTCCATTTTTATCAGGAACCATCAACGATACAATTTTAGCCCCATAGTTTGTAATTGTCACTTCTGCACCAGCTTTATTTGTCAGTACACATAAAGTTGTATCTTTGCCGTCTACTTGCTTGCAAAAATTGGATATATGCAAACCAGACTTTGTTACTTTGTCTTCCATGCGTATTTAGTTTTTTAAATCGTGCGTAAAGTTAAAATTCCTACCGATAAGTCGTATCATCCGCAAATATGTTTTAGAACATAATTTTAAATTTTGTTTTTTTACAAAAACAATATTGTACTGAATATTAACTGCTTTTATAATGCAACAGCAAGGCATACAAAAGCAAAAAGGAATTTTATCTGCTTGCAAATACTTTTTCAGCGCATTGAGAACCATCCCAAAGAATCATAAAACAGAAAATAAAAGGTGGAAACGAACCAATTAATTCGAAAAACTTACTACCTTTGGGCATTAAGAACAACGTTGGGGAGAAGATGTGCAAAGCAATCCCCTGCTAAGGTGTTACATATTAAATTGATAATATATGGCAAAATTCAGAGGTACTGTTGTGGTGAATACAGAACGATGCAAAGGGTGCAACCTTTGTGTTGTGGCATGTCCTGCCAATGTATTGGAGTTACATCCGAGGGAAGTAAACAACAAAGGTTACCATTATGTATATATGAAGTCTCCCGACAATTGTATTGGATGCGCAAGTTGCGGTTTAGTATGTCCAGATGGATGCTTAACTATTTATAAAACAAGAATCGATTGATATGGCAGAAGATATTAAACTTATGAAAGGTAACGAAGCGATAGCCCATGCTGCGATTCGTTATGGCGTTGATGGTTACTTTGGATACCAATTACTCCCCAATCAGAAGTACTGGAAACCCTAATGGCAGAAAAACCTTGGGAACAAACAGGAATGGTCATATTGCAAGCCGAAAGCGAAATTGCAGCCATCAATATGGTGTATGGAGGTGCCGGCACAGGGAAAAAAGTCATGACTTCATCATCCAGTCCCGGCGTAAGCTTGAAGCAAGAGGGAATCTCATATATGGCAGGGGCAGAACTTCCATGCCTGATTGTTAATGTAATGCGTGGAGGTCCCGGATTAGGAACCATCCAACCCAGCCAAGCAGATTACTTCCAAACCGTAAAAGGAGGAGGGCACGGAGATTACCGATTAATTACGTTAGCTCCTGCGTCGGTGCAGGAAATGGCTGATTTTGTCGGACTGGGTTTCGACTTGGCATTCAAGTACCGCAATCCTTCTATTATTTTGGCAGATGGCATAATAGGGCAAATGATGGAGAAGGTGGTGCTTCCGCCGTTCCACCCACGACGGACTGACGAGCAAATCGAGAAAGAATGCCCCTGGGCCGCAAGAGGAAAAAAACATGGCAGGCGTCCCAATGTCATCACGTCATTAGAGCTTGACCCCGCCAAGATGGAAGAAAACAATTTACGATTCCAGGCTAAATATAGGCAGATAGAAGAACAGGAAGTCCGATATGAAGAATTCCAATGTAAAGATGCAGAATACTTATTAGTCGCATTTGGTTCATCTGCCCGAATTTGTCAAAAAGTAGTAGAAAACGCCCGTACGGAAGGCATAAGGTTAGGACTGTTGCGTCCCATCACTCTTTGGCCGTTCCCGAGTGACATCATCGCCCAATATGCCAATCAAGTAAAGGGAATGCTTTCTGTCGAGTTGAATGCCGGGCAGATGGTTGAAGATATACGCTTGGCTGTAAATGGGAAAGTCAAGGTAGAACACTTTGGGAGATTGGGAGGCATCGTCTTTACTCCTGACGAGATTTTGGAAGCTTTGAAAGTTAAAATAATAAGATGACAGCATGAAAAAAGGAAGTAAAATCGATGATATCATTACTTTAGTGTTCATGATATTGGCTGTAATAACAGTTGTCTGCCTTTTTATTCCAGCAGCAAGCCATAGTTTAGCCATGGCAGTTGGGGGAATAGCGATAATTGTACGTATCATACAATATATACTAAGGTTTTTTAATTGACTGGAATCATGGAACAGAACGAAATAATAAAACCGGAGAACTTGGTCTATGAAAAGCCCAAGTTAATGAATGAAAACCCAATGCACTATTGTCCAGGATGCAGCCATGGAGTCATTCATAAGCTGATTGCAGAAGTTGTGGCGGAGATGGGAATGGAAGAAGAGACTATCGGCATATCCCCTGTTGGATGCGCCGTATTCGCTTATAATTACATTGACATTGATTGGGAAGAATCCGCCCACGGCCGGGCTCCAGCCCTTGCGACGGCCATCAAACGCCTCAATCCTTCCAAAATGGTCTTCACATACCAGGGGGATGGCGATTTGGCGGCTATCGGCACTGCTGAAACAATCCATGCAGCGAACAGAGGGGAAAACATCGTCATCATATTTGTAAATAACGCCATTTACGGGATGACCGGCGGTCAAATGGCCCCTACAACATTAATCGGCATGAAAACAGCCACCTGCCCTTATGGACGTGACGTGAACCTCAACGGTTACCCTCTTAAAATCACTGACCTTTTGGCACAATTAGATGGCACTTGTTTGGTCACTCGGCAAAGCGTGCATAATGCCGCAGCCGTACGGAAAGCAAAGAAAATGTTGCGGAAAGCATTTGAAAATTCCATGGCTGGCAAAGGAACTTCCATAGTAGAATTTGTCTCAACATGTTCATCCGGCTGGAAGATGACCCCTGAAAAAGCCAACAAATGGATGGAAGAAAACATGTTTCCGTTCTATCCACTGGGGGACTTAAAGAATGTGTAACGTATAAAGGAAGAGAAATGAAACAGGAGATTATTATAGCCGGGTTCGGCGGGCAAGGTGTTTTGTCCATGGGTAAAATTTTGGCATACTCCGGACTAATGGAAGGTAAAGAGGTCACTTGGATGCCATCGTACGGACCTGAACAACGAGGAGGAACAGCCAATGTCACTGTGATATTAAGCGACAAGCCTATCAGTTCACCTATTTTGAACGAATACGATATTGCCATCATCCTAAACCAGCCCTCGTTGGATAAATTTGAAAGTAAAGTAAAGCCTGGAGGCATCCTTATCTATGATGGGTATGGCATCCATACTCCCATCACAAGGAAAGACATCAAGGTGTACCGTATCGATGCAATGGATACAGCAACAGAAATGGAAAACCCGAAAGTTTTCAACATGTTGATTTTAGGCGGGTTGCTTAAAATCAGACCTATGGTGCAAATGGGAAATGTGATCAAAGGGTTGAAAAAGTCCCTTCCGGAAAGGCATCATAATTTGATTCCTATGAATGAAGCAGCCATTCTCAAAGGCATGGAAATCATAAAGGAAGTATGAGAATAACATGGCAGAGGCGAATATAGGAGTGATATTCCTAAGAATGTCTGCTTTTGTTTTTCATATACCGAAGGGTTGACATAAATATCCATATTTTTATCCTATGGTAAAAATCCTCCATACGAGCGACTGGCACATGGGCCATACTCTCTACAACTATGACAGGACAGAAGAACAGGTTTCAATGCTCCAGCAGATAGCCGATATCGTGCAAGAGCATAAACCTGATTTGTTTCTGTTAAGCGGTGATGTGTACCACACAGCACAGCCTTCCGCTGCGGTACAAACGTTGTTCACGAATGCTTTAATGGAAATACATGATGCCAATCCTTCTATGGTAATCGTCATGACAGCGGGAAATCATGACAGCGGGGCTAAGCATGATATTTTCAAAATTCCTTGGAAAGCGTTGAATGTACATACCTTTGGGAACATTGACGTAAGCAAATTAGAAGATTTAATCGTGGAAATCCCCGGCAAAGCTTCTGTAATAGCCGTACCATACATCCATCAAAGGAACTTGCCAAAAGGATTCTACCAAAAATTGCTCGACAAAGCCATTGAAAACAACGATGTGCAACTGCCCATCATCATGATGGCGCATACGACCGTCAAAGGGTGCGATTATTCCGGCCACGACAATGCCTCCGAATATACAGTGGGAAGCATCGACTCTTACGATTTGGAAGATATGGGCACGGGATACGACTATCTTGCCCTCGGGCATATACATCATGCGCAATTCGTCAGGGGCGGCAATCATCGCGTAAGGTATTCAGGGGCACCGATTCCTATAAGCTTCGATGAGAATTATCCTCATTCGGTCAGCATAGTTGAAATCGACAAGCATGGGGAAACGCCCAAAGTCAACGACATAGAAATATCCAATTGCCATCCGTTGGTCACTCTACCCACCGAGGGAGCAACCACGTGGGAGAAAGCAAAAGATTTATTAGCAAACTTTCCCAATAATATAGAAGCTTACATCCGGCTGAATGTCTTAGTGGAAGATTTCCTACCCCCCGAAGCGAATGTCGAGGCGAAGAATATCACAAGAGAGAAAAAATGCCGTTTCTGCTTAATCAATGCACAACGTTTGAAAAGCCGAAGTGAAGATGCAAAGACTATGTCCATACAAGAGTTCAAGGAAGAGAAGCCGATGGAAATCGCCCGGCGTTATGCAGAAGATTTGGGCGTTGTCTTTGATGATGACATGAAAGAACTTTTCCAAGAAACACTTGATTCCATCGAGGAAGATGACAGGAAGTAGAACCGAAGAAAAACTTTTTTATGAAGTTACAAAAGCTGACCATCCATAATATTGCCTCTATCCAAGATGCCGTCATAG
>CALBYC010000047.1 GCA_937890135.1 uncultured Parabacteroides sp. | reverse complement strand
ATCCTCAACCAAATAATTCATGTTTGCCAATTCTTCCTTGATTTTATCTGGGTTAGCATGAGGTTTATCTATCTTATTAATTGCAAACACGATAGGGACTCCGGCGGCAGCGGCATGGTTAATCGCTTCTACCGTTTGAGGCATCACGCTATCATCAGCAGCAACAATGATAATTGCAATATCTGTAACCTTGGCTCCACGTGCACGCATGGCAGTAAATGCCTCATGTCCTGGGGTATCCAAGAAAGTGATGCGACGACCATTAGGAAGTTTCACATTGTAAGCTCCAATATGCTGAGTAATACCGCCCGCTTCACCAGCAATCACATTGGCATTCCGGATATTATCCAACAAAGAAGTTTTACCATGGTCGACGTGTCCCATCACGGTCACGATGGGAGGACGTGGAACCCAATCTTCTTCATTGTCTTCCTCTTCTTCCGCCTTGATAGCTTCAACAACATCCGCACTGACATATTCCGTCTTGAAGCCAAACTCTTCCGCTACGATGTTAATCGTTTCCGCATCCAAGCGTTGGTTGATGGACACCATGATTCCGATGCTCATGCAAGTGCTGATAATTTTAGTCACTGGTACATCCATCATGTTGGCCAAGTCATTTGCAGTCACAAACTCGGTCAGCTTAAGAATTTTACTTTCCTTTTCTTCTTGTTCTTGCAATTCATGCTCACGCTTCTGAATAGCATCCCGCTTGTCACGACGATATTTAGCACCCTTGTTATTTTTATTGTTTTTGTTTGTCAAGCGTGCCAACGTCTCTTTAATCTGCTTTTGGACATCTTCTTCGCTTACCTCCGCCTTGACAGGCTTTTTCAGACGCAGCTTGCGGTCACCGCCTTTTTCGTCGCGATTTCTATTGTCCCGATTTCTGTCTCGCTCGCCACGCACGTTATTCTGGCGGGCATTGTTTCCATTGTTGTCTTGGTTAGCTACGCTATCTACATTCACACGGTCTTTTCTGATGCGTTTGCGTTTTTTCTTGTTTTCCGCATCATCGCCATCACCGCTTGTTTTTTGCGCATTATTAATATTAACAGACTTCTGTCCATCCTTTCCCGTTTTGAAATTGGGTTGCCCGGAGCGACTTCCATTCTGCTTATCATCACGTTCTTTCCGTTTCTCTTCCTTCGATTTCTTCTTAGGGCGAGTAGATTGGTTGATAGCTTCCAAATCTATCTTTCCGGTAACTTTGATGTTCGATTCAAACTTCGGAGTAGTAAGTCGGAAAAGTTCACCATCATTTTGCGATGATGCAGAAGTTCCAACTGCCTGACTCTCTACTTTTTCTTTTGGAGCTACCATTTCCGGCTGCTTCTCTTCAGTTTTTGTTTTGTCCACAATATTATCCTTTTCTACCTCTTTCTCAACTTCTTGTTCAACAGCCTTCACCGAAGCCTCTTTAACTTCCGGAATCTGTTTTTCTTCGTCAGGCGTGTTCACGGGAGGTTCAGCCTTCCGTTCCATCGAAAGCGGTCCTGCACCTGCCGATTTATCAGACAAATCAATATGTCCTTTTGTTACTATTTTGGGACGATATTCTTCAGGTACTTCAGTCTTAATGACAGCTGTGTCTGCTTTTTTCTGTGCCTGCTCCTTTTTCTTCTGATTCTTGACCGTCTGAACAGCAGCCTTGTATTCGGCAGGAGACATGTTCTGACCAAACTCTTTCACGAGCAAAGCATACTGTTCATCACTTACTGCGACATTAGGGTTCGGCTTGATTCCTTCATAACCTTTCCCATGCAGGAACTCAACCACGGTGTTAAGCCCCACATTCATTTTTTTTACTACATCTATTAACTTTATAGGCATATCCAACTTTGTCGTAAAACTTACTCATTACTATCGTCCTCAAATTCAGCAGACAGGATTCTTAAGACATCATCTACTGTCGATTCTTCCAAATCTGCACGCTCAATCAATTCTTCTCTCGGAATTGCCAAAACATTCTTAGCCGTATAGCATCCGATATTTTTCAGGGCATCAATAACCCATCCGTCAATCTCATCTGAAAATTCGTCCAAATAGATATCCTCCTCGTCTGTTCCATCCACATCACGGAAGACATCAATGTTATACCCTGTCAGCATACAAGCCAACTTGATATTCATGCCTCCTTTGCCAATTGCCAATGAAACCTCTTCCGGGCGCAAATATACTTCCGCATGTTTTTCTTCCTCGTTTACGTGGATAGAAGATATCTTTGCGGGGCTTAACGCACGCTGTATGAACAAAGATGCATTCGATGTATAATTGATTACATCTATATTTTCATTCCTCAACTCGCGGACGATGCCATGTATGCGGGAGCCTTTCATTCCGACACAAGCACCTACCGGGTCGATACGGTCATCGTATGATTCAACTGCGACTTTGGCACGCTCGCCCGGAATGCGAGCAATCGCCTTTACTGTAATCAAACCATCATTGATTTCCGGGACTTCCAATTCAAACAGACGTTGCAAGAAGATATTATCCGTGCGAGACAGTATGATCTTCAAGTTGTTATTTATGTTATCCACACGCTGTACGATTGCGCGGGCAGCATCTCCTTTGTGATAAAAATCACCCGGTATCTGCTCCTGCTTCGGCAAAAGAAGCTCATTCCCGTCGTCATCAAGCAAAAGCATCTCCCGTTTCCAAACTTGATAAACATCAGCCGTAATGATAGTTCCGATTTTATCCTTATATTTTGCGAACAAATTATCTTTTTGCAATTCAAGGATTTTAGAGGCCAATGTTTGGCGCAATGTCAAAATCGCACGGCGTCCGAAGTCTGCAAAGTGAACCTCGTCCGTGAAATCTTCTCCTACTTCAGCGTCCGAAGAAATGTCACGAGCATCGGAAAGCTTGATTTGCAAGTTGGGATTTTCCAATTCGTCGTCAGCGACCACCTTGCGATTTCTCCAAATTTCAAAATCTCCCTTTTCCGGATTAATGATAACGTCATAGTTTTCATCGGTACCGAACATTTTTGCAATCACATTGCGAAATGAATCTTCCAGAACACTTATCATTGTTTCCTTGTCGATATTCTTCAATTCCTTGAACTCCGCAAGGCTATCAATCATACTGATTGTTTCCTCTTTTTTGGCCATAATTACTTGAATCTAATTAAATATTTTGTACTTTTTATCTCATTATAAGGATAAGCCAGATTTTCCTCGACGGTAATTTTCCGTTTCGCTCCTTCCGGCTTGACCTGTTTTTCAACAGTCAGGACTATACCGTTTTCATCGGCTGACTTCAACACACCCGTCATCTTTGCGCCGTTTGCCAAAAGCACTTCAACCTCATTCCCGACATTTTTCTGATACTGACGAAGTATTTTAAAGGGGGAGGTGATTCCGGCAGAGCCAACCTCCAAGTCGAAATCTTCCGAGTCTCTGTCCAAATGTTCTTCAATAAAACGGCTCAATTCGGCACAATCATCTATGCAAACCGCCTCGTCGTTGTCTATTTCCACAATAATGACATTACCTGGCTGAATTTCCACATCCACCAAATAATTGTCAGAGGAAGCCAGCTTTTCTTCCGCCAACTGAATTATCAATTGTTTGTCTATCATACTTCGTTTCTTATTCTGTTCATTCATTCTTTAGTTTGCAACCGCAGCGGACGAAAATCTTTGTTTTCCCTTTCCTTGTCAAACGTTGCAAATATATGAAATATCGTGCTCTTTTTCAAATAGAAAAACATATTTTATGCCATCGAAAGACGGTTCACGGGTGAACAATAAGAAAAGCCGCTGCGAAAACATCGCAACGGCTTTTCTCCTGTAGCGAGACCCGGGATTGAACCGGGGACCTCATGATTATGAATCATGCGCTCTAACCAGCTGAGCTATCTCGCCATCGTTGTTGTTTAACGTCATTCTTTCTGTTTGACGGTGCAAAGGTAGAGGTTATTTTTTAACCTTGCAAGCTTTTTGGCGTTTTTTTCATGCTTTTCTTTTCCTCGTTTTATTAATTCTTTAATTATGAATCATTTTATTTGATAAAAATTTTGTTGTTTCAAATGTTATATGTACATTGCGGCATCTATTAGTAAAATATACTCTTATGAAAAAAGAGATGATTAACATTGAATATATCCTCGACAATGTTTCACAAATGAGTTTGTGGAATCACTTGACGACACCTTTGGGACTTTCAGCCTGGTTTGCGGACAAAGTTACTGTGAAAAACAACGAATATACGTTTAGATGGCACAAAGAGTACATCCAAAAAGCAAGAGCCGTGCTTGTTATCCCGGAAGTGAGGATTCGATATAAATGGGAGGAAGAAATGGATTCTTCAGCTTATTTCGAGTTTGCGATACAAACCATGGAATTAACAAGGACAACGGCTCTGCATATTACCGATTTTGTCGAACCTGATGACAAAGCTTCTACGATAGAGCTTTGGAACTCTCAGGTGGATACGCTTAAACGGACGCTTGGCGTATAGTCCAAGAAGAAACGTTCATGCATAACCTGCATTCCGTGGCAAACGCCCACGGAATGCCTCGGATTCGCCTGCGGGCATTTCCCCGCTTGTTGCCGACCATTTCCCGGAACGGATGCGACCGGAGCAAAGAGTATTGCCTGCCATTTCCAAGAAAGATGCCATTTCATTGGTCACGCAGAAGACAGGACTTCAGTGCAAAGTCCCAACATTCCTTATAGAAAAATTAAACGAAATCTTAGCGATGTTTCACATCATTCGTTGTGGTTTTTATGTTTTTTGCACTACTTTTGCCCTTCCAATCATTAGGCAATGCTTAGAATAAAACGTTTATATACATTCATGCTGCAGACTTTCCTGCCACTTTTTTTCATGACCTTCGGAATCTGCTTGTTCATTGTGCTGATGCAATTCTTATGGAAGTACATTGATGACATGGTAGGCAAAGGACTTGGCATTCCTGTCTTAGCAGAGATGTTTTTTTATGCAGCCCTTTTTTTAGTGCCAATGGCTCTTCCGTTGGCCATCTTGTTGGCTTCCCTCATGACCTTCGGGAATCTTGGAGAACGCCTGGAACTGCTGGCGATGAAATCGGCTGGCGTTTCATTGATCCATGCCATGCGCCCCTTGATTGTCTTCATCGGCATGATTAGCATCGGAGCCTTCTTCTTTCAAAACAACGTAATGCCTGTCGCCCAAGTAAAGCTATACTCTTTGCTCTATTCTATCAAGCAAAAATCTCCCGAACTGGAAATACCGGAAGGCACTTTTTACAAAGAGATAACCGGATTCAACGTGTATGTAAAACACAAAAACCAGAAAACGGGGCTGTTAAGGGACTTGATGATTTACGACTATTCGGAAGGTTTCAACAATGCCCGTGTCATCATCGCCGACTCCGGACGATTAAAGATGTCGGCAGACAAACTATATCTGGTGCTTTCCTTGTTCAACGGGGAATCTTTTGAGAACCTGAAGACCCAAGGGCAGAACAGCAAAGTCAAGTCGGCCGTGCCGTACAGGCGTGAAACGTTCGCCACGCGCGACATACTAATCGCTTTCGATGCAAACTTCAACCGAACCGACGAGTCATTCATGCAAAACCAGTATATGGGGAAAAACCTGAAAAGTCTCCAGGCTTCTATCGACTCCATGACGGTCAAGTTGGACAGCATCAAAGACGTAAATGCTAAAATCGTTTTACGGCGTTCCTATCAGGAAATGTTCACCAAAAATGAAATCGTAGACGGGAAAAGCAGTAAAGTAAACATGATCGATTCGTTGGAACAGTACACCGACACCATCTCGTATAATCTGGACAGCCTCTTCGTTTCCATGCCTCCCGGCCAACAGTCATCCATACTGAGTTCAGTGAAGAAGCGA
>CALBYC010000046.1 GCA_937890135.1 uncultured Parabacteroides sp. | reverse complement strand
ATCTGTCCCTGTATTCCGCATCCTCCTTTTCACTCCACGCCCTTAATATCTCCGATAACTCGTCAATCTCCAAAGCATAATGCATGAATCAAATTCATCCTGCCATCGGGTATGGTGAATTAAAAAGGGTGAAGACATACTTGTCTTTACGAAAGAGAGTTCCAGCCCTGGGCTTTCAGTTCTACCTCGCCTCCATCTCTCCCCACCAAATAATTCCCCAACTCCGGTTTTGTAATATGCCCTATTATCTTGACTCCCTTTAATTCAGCAGCCTTGTCATAATCCGCCAAAGCGACCGTAAACAGTAATTCATAATCCTCACCTCCGTTCAAAGCGGCAGTGACCAAATTCATATTGAATTGTTCCGCCATGACAGCTGTCTGGTAATCAATCGGGATTCGCTCTTCATAGATACGGCAACCGACATGGCTGTCCTTAGCGATGTGCAACAATTCAGAAGACAATCCATCAGACACATCCATCATGGCTGTCGGCAAAATGCCCGCTTCGGCAAGGGAAGCGATGATATCTTTGCGAGCTTCCGGCTTCAACTGCCTTTCCAGAAGATATTCTTTTCCCGAAAAATCCGGAGTGAAATCTTTTTCACCATTAAATACATTCTTTTCTCGTTCCAACAATTGCAGTCCCATGTATGCGGCTCCCAGGTCGCCAGACACACATACCAAATCGGTCTCTTTCGCTCCGCTACGGTAAACCACCTTCCCTTTTTCGCCCTCGCCTATGCAAGTAATGCTGATAGTCAATCCTGTCATTGAAGCGGAAGTGTCTCCACCCACCAAGTCCACGCCATACACATCGCATGCCAAGCGAATGCCACTATACAACTCGTCCATATCTTCTACCGAAAAACGTTTGGAAAGGCCTATCGATACCGTAATCTGTTTCGGTTGCCCATTCATGGCATAGATGTCGGAGAAATTAACGACAGCGGATTTGTAACCTAAATGCTTAAGCGGAACGTAAGTCAAGTCGAAATGCACGCCTTCCAACAAAAGGTCGGTCGTCACCAATACTTGTTTATCCTTATAATCCAGTACAGCCGCATCATCGCCGACACCTTTCAATGTTTGGGGATTCTTTAGTGGCATATTTTGTGTGAGGTGCTCGATAAGGCCGAACTCGCCCAACTTCGATATCTCTGTTCTTGTAGTCATATTTATTTGTTAATTGTATTACGATGGAAATCGTCAATGTGTTTACAGATAATCCTGTCAAACTCCCTCTGTTTCTTTTGCAAGAATGCTATTTGAATGGGAAGGTAAAAGCAATAAGGCATCATATCCTCTTTCAAGTTTTGTTTTGCCATCAAGCGGGCAGCATCTTTTTCCGTCATGACGATTAATTTATCTTTAGCTTGGATTGATTGGAACTCTTTGCTTATATGGCATAAATCCCTCTCGGTGAAATCATGATGGTCGGGAAACTCCAAAACATGGACTGTTTTGGACATTTCCCTCAACTTTTCTTGAAAAGGGGCGGGGAAAGCAATCCCCGAAACGGCGAGTATGGTATATGGAACTTTCTCAGTCAAAGCGATGGCTTTGTCGGGGAAAACGGACTGCAATTTCCCATATTCGATGGAAGTGAAGAAAAGGGGTTGATGCGCTCGCAAATGCAAGTCGGCTTCCACTATGCGGTAATCTATCGGTTTCAATGCCAACGGCGTTTTTGTCACAACCACCATGTCGGCTCGCTGCGCACTACTTCGGGGTTCACGCAAACGTCCTGCGGGAATCAAGCAATCATGACTGTATATCCGATGATAGTTCGTCAACAACAGTGAATAAGACGGTTTCACATATCTATGCTGGAACGCATCGTCAAGCAAAATTACTTCAGGACGTTTTTCATCAGGAAGCAGCATCAATTGGCGGATAGCTTCGCAACGGTTCGCATCGACTGCGACAGCCACTTCTGGAAATTTATGTTTTATCTGGAAAGGCTCATCCCCTATGTCCATATAAGAATGGTTCTTTCCGGCCAAAACAAATCCTTTACTGAGGCGTTTGTAGCCGCGGCTAACCACGGCTACCCTGTATTTGTCTTTCAATAAACGGATTAAATACTCGATAAACGGAGTCTTTCCGGTTCCTCCTACTGCAAGGTTTCCGACACAGATAACCGGAATGTCAAAAGATTCCCCTTTCAATATCCCCTCATCAAAAAATTTGTTTCTAAAACGCACGCCCATCCCATATAAACATGACATAGGCAGCGACAAGAAACGCAATTTATGAATAAGATTATCCCATTTCATCCGCCAAACAGCAAAAAAAGTTCCTATCCTTTCCTGTAATATTACAGCAATAATCCAGCAGCCACTTCTTCAGCCACGGCTTGGCTTCGTATAGCAGCCACTATAGCCAAGGCAAAATCATAAACGAGGCCCGGTCCTTTCCCCGTAATGACATTGCCATCGACTACGGTCGGTTCACTCGTTGTGGCAGCACCGATCAAATGTTCCTCAAAGCCGGGATAGCAAGTAGCCTTGCGCCCCTTTAGCAGTCCAAGTCCACCCAAGACAATCGGAGCCGCACAAATAGCCGCCACGATCCTTCCTTCGCGGTATTGTTGCAACAGCGCCTCTTTTAATGCAGCAGAGGCATTCAGGTTCGTAGCTCCGGGCATACCGCCGGGCAATATCAAAGCCGACGCCCCGTCCAAAACGGCCTCGCTCAACAATACATCCGCTTCCACAAGGATGTGATGCGCTCCTATTACCTTTTTATCGTCAGATATGGATGCCATAATCGTCTGTATGCCAGCTCGGCGCAATACGTCAACCGTCCCAAGAGCTTCCATCTCCTCAAAACCGGCAGCTAAAAATACAAATGCTTTTCCCATCTTTTCGTTATTTAAGTTTATACAAATATGTAATGGTTCCACTTTGGTTGTTCGTGCCTGAAATGTCATCAAACAAAGCCTTTTTGGCAGCCTCTTCCGCGCTTTTCCTCATAGACGCGTTGTCAATGTTCGTTCCACGGCCAACCGTTGCGGAAATCACTTTCCCTTTTGAATTGACGATTATGTCAACGACAATTTTCCCTTCTTCCTGAATGGTATATGCCGGGACCGGCAGTTTGCCAATCAAACGACGCCCAACCAAGGTCCAAGAATTTCCATAACCGCCGATACCTTCATTAGCCCCATGGTCCGAATTGCCGAACGGGCTGCCTTGGTTTCCTGTCCCCGATGCAGCGTCACCTTGGTTGTTGCCGTCAGCGCCACCTATGCCAAACGCACCAGCCACTTTATTGCTGATATCCTCCGCCTTCTTGCGTCTTTCCTCGGCAATGCGCTTGTCTTCCGCTTCTTTTTGTTTGCGCAACCGTTCTCTTTCTTGTTCCTCGTTCCGTCTTTTCTTTTCCTGCTCCTTTTTCCGTTTCTCCTCCTTTTTCTTTTTTTGCTCATCGATGGAGACACTTTCCTCCATATCCTGGGTCAATAAATCCTCCTTAGGCGTTTCCACCTTCGGTGTCGGGGGAGGAGGAGGGAGTGTGGTAGTCTCATGAGGTAGTTCTTGCCCGGTATATTTAGGTTCAAATACACCGGAAGCCATGTCCACATTGCCAAAATTGACCAACACGCCGCCATCCTCATCAGGGATTATAGCTTTCAAAACAGAAAACCAAAGAATCACGAAAATGACAACATGGAAAAGAACCGTTCCAATCAAACCGAATATGTCATCTTTATCTATTTTCATAATGCTCTTTTAGGCATGAAGATTCTTTTACTTATTCGGTCTTGTTGCCAAAACCATTCTGAATTTGTTTTCGTTAGCGATATTCAATATCTTAACGATTTCCTTGTACGGGACTGTTTCATCCGCATACAAAGCCACATACATCTCCGGTTCCTTTGCGTAACAGTCTTGCAGGAATGGAGTAATCTCGTCATAGGATACCTGGACCTCCTTTTGCTTTCCAAAAGCGACATAATAGTTCAGTCCGGCATCAATGGTAACGCGTGTAAGCGGTTTGACAGCAGTTTGTTTCTTCGCTTGCGGCAAGGTTACTTTGATGGCATTCGGAATGACCACAGTCGAGGTAACCATAAAGAAAATCAACAACAGGAATATGACATCCGTCATAGATGCCATACTGAAGTT
Source organism: uncultured Parabacteroides sp. (assembly GCA_937890135.1). GTDB lineage: Bacteria > Bacteroidota > Bacteroidia > Bacteroidales > Tannerellaceae > Parabacteroides. The sequence goes on along the minus strand of CALBYC010000046.1, from coordinate 11,992 downwards.
CTCCGATACTTTGGTTCTTCTTTTTAATGCCATAATGTTTCGTGATTAATTAGCCGGTTCATTCAACAAATCCATAAATTCCATGGTGTGCGCTTCCATCTTGTTCACCACATTGTCTACCTGTGAAACCAGATAGTTATATGCGAACAAGGCGATGATGCCCACGACCAATCCGCCTACGGTTGATACCAATGCTTCATAAATGCCACTTGACAAAAGCGACACATCCACATTCGTGCCGGCATTGGCCATGTCAAAAAACGCGCGAACCATGCCTGTCACCGTTCCCAAAAAGCCCAGCATGGGTGCTCCAGCGGCTGTCGTCGCAATCAATGGGAAACCTTTTTCCAACTTGGCGACTTCCAAGTTGCCCACATTTTCTATCGCTACCAGCACGTCATTCATCGGGCGGCCCAAACGAGAAATTCCTTTTTCAATCATCCGTGCAGCCGGCGTGTTAGTCGTCCGGCACAGATTCAACGCAGAATCGACCTTCCCTTCATGGATGTAATCCTTGATGCGATTCATGAATGTTTGGTCTTCTTTCCCCGCACGCTTGATTACCAGCAAACGCTGGATGAATATATAGATAGCCATCAAAGAGAGCAATAACAAGACAACCATGATCCACCCTCCTTTGCAAGCCAGATCAATGATGTTGATTTCCGCTTCCGCCGGGACTGTTGTCGCTGCTACCTGTGTCAAGTCAGGCATTTGTTCGGATGCTTGCGCCGCAACCGATTGTAATAAAAGTAAAAGATTCATTTCAATCACGTTTTTTTAATTATAACCTATTTATTTCATGCTCCTATTCATCCAAGCAAGCCCTGTACTGCCGTATTGTTTCCTTCAATCCCAAATAAAGAGCATCGCAAATCAAGGCATGACCTATCGACACTTCTTCTAAGAAAGGGATATTTTGGTGGAAATAAGCGAGGTTGTCCAAATTCAAGTCATGCCCTGCGTTAACCCCCATGCCCAAGTTCTTGGCACATTGAGCAGCGGTCACAAACGGGGCAATTGCTTTTTCTCTGTCTTTCGGGTACAGGGAAGCATACGGTTCGGTATACAGTTCCACGCGGTCAGTACCGGTTTTCGCCGCCCATTCCAAATTCTCGAGGTCTGTTCCGACAAATATCGAAGTACGGATGCCCCGTGAGGTAAACTGTTCGACCAGTTCTGCCAAAAATGAATGATTGTTTTTCACGTCCCAACCGGCGTTTGAGGTGATGGCATCGGGAGCGTCGGGCACCAAGGTCACCTGCGTCGGTTTCACCTGTAGCACCAAATCGATAAACTTTTCACAGGGATACCCCTCTATATTAAATTCGGTTGTAATTAAAGGCTTTAAACCATACACGTCGCTATAGCGGATATGACGTTCATCCGGACGGGGATGAACCGTGATACCTTGCGCTCCGAAAGCTTCCGCGTCACAGGCAAATTTCAACACATCCGGCATGTTTCCACCTCTCGCATTCCGGATTGTCGCGACTTTGTTGATGTTTACACTTAAATTTGTCATTGTATATCGTTAAATCATATTTCTTTGATTACTTTTGCATGAAAGTGATATGCAAAAATAACAGAATTTAGGGAATTAGCGGATATATGTTGGTAAAAGATTTCATAACAAAGGAGATTCCAGTGTTAAAAAGTTCAGATACGGGCAAATATATATTGGGACTGATGGATGATTATAAAGTCAGGCAATTGCCTTGGTTGACAGAAGATATGGGAGCTTATCGGGCTTTGGTATCCGAGAAAGATATATTGTCCGCCGCCGACTTGTCCTTGCCGCTGGCCGAACTTAATCCTACGGACAACTGGTCTGTCCATCCCAATGCCCTTTTCTCTGACGCGGTAGACATCATGTCAAGGCATAACCTTAGCCTTCTGCCTGTCGTTGGGGACAATGCGGCGTATCGGGGGGTGCTGACGCAAGAAAAGGCGTTCCAAATCTTGGCTCTCTATTCGCAGTACGAGTCGGCCGGCTGCGTCATTACGCTTAGAATATCCCCCATCGATTATTCCATGTCGGAAATCGCCCGGATTCTGGAATCGAACCATGCCATGCTGCTAAGCCTCCTGTCGACTACGATCGACCCCGGCGGTTATTTGGAATTGGTGTTGAAAATCAATTTAGAAGACGCATCGGCCGTCATTCGCAGTTTTGAGCGGTTCAACTATACGGTTACCAACTTTTCCGCCAAGGAGAATCTGACGGACGAAGTGTTCCAACAGCGAATCAACGAATTTATACATTATATTAATATATGAGAATAGGTATTTTCGGGAGCGACCACCAGCTGGAAAAACAAAGCATCATCAGGCGTGTGTTTGCCCGATTGGCATCTTTGGAGATGGAAGTGTACGTCGATTCAGGCTTCGCTTCCTTTTTAAGCAGTTCCATGCAGCTCGAACCCCAAAGCGCAGGCCTGCTTTATGGCGACGAATTTGACATAGACATAGCCATAAGCATGGGAGGGGACGGCACTTTCCTTCAAACGGCGGCCAGGATAAACCGGCAAAACATCCCCATATTGGGCATAAACACCGGCCGTCTGGGGTTTTTGGCGGACGTGGGAAGCCCTGACATCGAAGACACACTGACGGAACTTTCGCAAAAGAACTACCGCATTGAGGAGAGGACTTTATTACGGTTGGAGACTAAAGGCGATACTTACCAAGGATATAATTACGCATTGAACGAAATAGCCGTGCTGAAACGGGACACTTCATCCATGATTACCATACATACGGCTTTGGACGGCGAATATCTCACATCCTACCAGGCGGACGGATTGATTATCGCTACCCCCACCGGCTCCACGGCCTATTCGATGAGTGTCAACGGGCCAATCATCCTCCCGCAGGACAACAGCCTGGTGCTAAGCCCCGTCGCCCCGCATTCCCTGAATGTGCGTCCGTTGGTCATACCGGACGATTACACAATCACATTGGGAGTCGAGAGCCGCAACCGCACTTTCTTGATTTCATTGGACGGGCGTTCTGAAATATTCCCTGCGGGAATAGAGCTTCGCATCTGCAAAGCGGATTACACGACAAAAGTAATCAAACGTTTCAATCATACTTTTTACGACACGCTCAGGCAAAAACTGATGTGGGGTGCGGACGTGAGAGTGGGGAAAAACGGTTGCGGCCGTTAGGTCGGACGGATGCGACCTTTCTTCCCTCCGGCTGCTATCTTTCCCGTGACAGGTAGCCGGTGATTCTTTGGACAACAGTGATATGGAAAACGAAAGCCGGGATGCATGTCCGATCGCATCCCGGCTTTCACGTTTATAAGATACTGCTTTTTGTTACTTCAACAAGTCGGCCAATGAATCCGGCAAATAGAAAGTGTTGTTTTTGTCCACATAAACGACAACCGAATTCAGACGAATTTCATTTTCCGCCTTTTTACCCTGCTTGACAATATTCGTGAATCCTTTTATCGTCAGCTTCTTCTTTTTGTCCTTTTTGTTTGTAACGACCAGCGTCGGGCTTACTTCCCCTTCTTTTGCGGGGATGATTTCGCAATTGTAGCCGGCGAAGACATCGGCATGGCGTGCGAAATATTTGTTGCTCATGTCGCTTAAGAAGGTAGGGCCAAAGCCGAACAAGCCGCACATGTAATGGTTCAACTCGATGTTGGTCAGCATACCCATCGGCCGAGTACCTTCCGGGTGATAACTTGCCAAGAACACTTCCTCGCCTGTATGGCCATGAGTGGTGAAGCCGATGCAAGTATGGTTGGTGATGATCTGGCTCATCAGGCCGGTCAAGGAATTGCTGTACATTGAGGATTTGCTCTTTTCATGACGTTCTGCTTCCGGAATCGGGCTGTATTTATAATCCTTGCAGTTGTTCAATGCATCCATCTCCTCTTTGCTCAATTCAAAACCCGCATTTTCACGGAACAGGGCTTGCACTTCCGAATTAGGTATCGAATTCACTTTTTTGGCAAAGCCTTCGGCAGACATCTTGTAGGTGGTCAGCTGCTTGAACAATTGGTCTTTCGTCAGCTTGTCGTAGCCTTTGCATGATTCACGTCCGATGCTGATGCCGCTATTGCCGTGGTCGGACGTGATGATGACCGTAGTCTCGCCATTTTGGCGGGCAAACTCAAGAGCCGCCCCGACAGCACGGTCGAAGGCCAAATAGTCGGTGGCCATCGCGACCGGGTCATTGGCATGGGCCGCCCAGTCCACTTTGCTTCCTTCCACCATCAGGAAAAAGCCTTTTTCATTCTTTGACAATTTCTTGATGGCCGTGCGGGTCATCTCCTCAATGGACGGCTGTTCTTCAGGATTGCGGTCGATGTCATAAGCCATCTCACGGTCGCCGTACAAAGCCCACATCTTGTCATGGGAATCGGAGCGCATGCCTTTCAAATCGTTTTTATACACGGCATACCCGTTGTCCCTCAGATATTTTTCCATGTCTGCGTCCAAGATAGAGACCCCTCCGCCTATTACGACGGACAAATCATTGTGTACCATCTGAGGAGCTATCCATTCATACTTGCTACGTTTATAGCTATGGGCAGAACAGTCGGCGGGAGTGGCATGGGGGAACTCGCAAGTGAAGACCAGCCCGGCCGATGCCCCTTTAAACATCTTGGCTGCTTCAAGCACGGTCATTGTCGGTTGGTAAGCGCGGTCTGGATCTACCGGATAAATGTCGTCTTTGCCACAATCATACGGATATGTAGAAACAAATCCCGTGATTGAGGGCTGCCCGGACATGTAGCAGGATGTAGTCGGGGCGGAATCCCCGATAGGAGCATTGGAAGAGTGCGTACGGACAGTCCCGCAAATATACGGGTCGATGAACAGGTTCGGTTTGTCAGGATTTGAATACCACTGCATCCAACGGGCAGTAGAAATAGTAGCCAATGACGTGCCATCCGTTATGAAAAGGATGACATTCTTGGTTTGTTTCACGTTCTGTACGTCTGCTGCTTTAACCGGCGTTAAGACAAAAGCGAGCAGAATCAATAATGATAATAATCTTTTCATGTAATTACATTTTAATGGTTATTGTTTAAATCTATAATTTCTTCTGGCGAACACGTTATTTTCTTTACCCCGTCGGCCGTGACAAGGTAGCTGTTTTCAATGCCCACGGCTCCGACTCCGGGGATAACAAATTTGGGTTCAAGGGCAAAGACCATATTCTCTTCCAACACTTGTTTCGAGCGAGGGGTAAGCACGGGAAGCTCGTTTATCTGCAAGCCCACCCCGTGGCCAACGAACTTTGCCTGTTGCGTTGTCCCCATGAAATTGTCTTTCAAGCCTGCCTCCTCCGCAATCCGGTATGAAATGTCATACAATTCAGAACAGGCCACGCCGGGGCGTGCGGTTTTCGATATTTCGCGGTGGATGTGCATTGAAACGTCATGCGCCCTGTAGGCGGCATCCGTAAGCCTGCCGATGGAAAACACACGGGTCATGTCCGTCATGTATGGCGTATAATTTCCTGCCATATCCACCATGACCGCCATCCCTTCTTCCAGCAATGTCCCATTTGCACCCAGCGGGCAAATGGCATTTAGCCCCGCACCTCCCAAGGCAAAATCAAAAGGAGATGGGCATCCCGCATTATCCCCGGCCAAAAGACTCCCCATGAAGATATCCATGTTGGGTCCAAAGGCACGAAACAATCCGAGCGAACCGTGTTGGCGCATGACTCTTTCTATCTCGATTTGGAGGTCCAGGTCGGTCATTCCCGGCCGATAAAGCTGCGGTATTTTGCTATATACCTCCTCGTGGCGTGCGGCGCACAGCATTGTCTGTTTGATTTCCCAGGGAGTTTTCACCATTCTAATCAAACGTAGTGCCATCGTCGCATTTGCAGTTTCTTCGGGCTGGAATACTTTTAAAAGACGCATGTAGTCCGAATAAGTCAGTTCGTCGGCCTCCAACATCAGTTTCTTAGGCATCGGGATGTTATGCTGTGCGAAGTAGTCCGGAATCTGTTCCGGCTTGTGAATATAACTAAGTCGTCCTTCCTGCAACCCATTGGGGCGTTTCACGAAAAAGCAAGGCTCTCCTTCCGCTCCAATATAAAAGTAGCCATTATACATGACCCCGGTCATGTAAAACAGGTTTACCCCTACAGACAAAAGGCAGCCATCCGCCCCGCATTGGCGCATCGAATCTTGAATCCTTTTCCATTTGAGCTGGAAGTCTGGTAATAAATTTTCTGCAATCATTTCTATTTTGATTATTTGTTTTCCTCTTTACTGATGGATAATTTTTCCAAAAAATAGACAGCGAAGAAACCAACAAGCATCAAGAAGACGGCTTCCCCCACATGGCCGTCGGGGGCAATGTTCGTTTCTGCCCCTGCAATTGTTTCTTTCCATGGCCATACTTTGTTCAGCGAACCTAACATGAAACCTCCCAATATGGCTATGGTTGTATCGTGGTAATGCTTGAGGGCGTATGACAATACACGAGAGAAAGAAGTAATCCCTATGGCAGCGCCGCACCCGAAGGTGCATAAAATCAGAAGTGAATGCTTGTCCATCGATTTCACAGCCTCCATTATATATTGGTATTTGCCCAATAGCAACAGGATGAAACTTCCCGATATGCCGGGCAATATCATGGCGCAAATAGCAATCATGCCGCAAAGGAAGATGAACAAGGGATGATCCGGGGTCTCTGCCGGTGTCGCGACAGTTACATAGTAAGCCATGGCTCCTCCCAATAAAAATCCCAGAATACGCTTCCAGTCCCATCGGCGGATGTCCTTGGCGACGAACCAGGTGGAAGCTAAAACCAAACCGAAGAAAAACGACCAAATCAAAACGGGTTGGTGAACCAGCAAATAGGTGATGACCCGGGCTAAAGACAGAATGCTGATGCCTATCCCTGCAACCAGAAACAGCAAAAAATTCCCGTTTACCAATTTCCAAAAAGTTCCAATCCTCCCTTGCAACAAAAGTTTCAAGGTGGACAAGTTGATGCTCTTGATCGAGTCCAGCAACTCTTCGTAAATTCCAACGATGAATGCGATTGTCCCTCCCGAAACTCCTGGTACTACATCAGCAGCCCCCATGGCAATGCCTTTTAAAGTCAAGAGTGCATAATCTTTTCCGCTTCTATCCATGCTTAATATGTACTTATGAAAAAAATAATCAGCCACGGAGTTGTTGCCGTGCCTGATTAAAGAATGATTTATTTATTTTTGATTTTGCTCCATGTATCCTTCAACGAGACGGTACGGTTGAATATCAATTGCCCCTCTTTGCTGTCCATGTCTTTTGTGAAATATCCGATACGTTGGAACTGAAAATAAGTCAGAGGTTGCTGATGGGCCAGGTACTCTTCCACATAACAATGGTTCAATACTGTCAATGATTCGGGATTGATCATCTTCTTCATCGCTTCCAAGGCGGTCAATCCTTCACTTTGCAACTTGGCCAACTCGTCACGCGGGTTCTCCACATCCCAAAGCCGGTCATATAAACGGACCTGTGCAGGCACGCAATGTGCGCAGCTTACCCAATGCAATGTGCCTTTTACTTTGCGGTTGCTGTCCGGCATGCCGCTCTTTGTATTAGGGTCATACTCGCAGTAGATTTCAACGATGTTGCCATCGTCGTCTTTCTTACATCCCGTACACTTGACAATATAGGCGTTTTTCAGGCGCACTTCTTGTCCCGGTGTCATGCGGAAGAACTTTTTCGGAGCATCTTCCATGAAATCGTCCCGTTCCATCCAAAGTTCACGGCTGAAAGCGATCTGATGAGTGCCGTCTTCTGAATTTTCCGGATTATTGACAGCCTCCATCATTTCTACTTTATTTTCGGGGTAGTTGGTCACGATCAATTTCACAGGATTCAGGACAGCCGATACCCGGATGGCGCGCACATTCAAATCTTCACGGACGGCGCTTTCCAAAAGAGAAAATTCATTCAAGGCGTCGTAGGTGGTATAACCGATTTTGTCAACAAATTTACGGATGGATTCAGGGGAATATCCTCTACGGCGGAATCCGCACAATGTGGGCATTCGCGGGTCGTCCCAGCCGTCGACTAAGCCCTCTTTCACCAAAATCAACAAATTGCGTTTGCTCATCAGCGTATAGTTCAAGTTCAGTTTGTTGAACTCTATCTGGCGGGGGCGGTTATCATCCAAATCTTTCCCTTCTTTTAACCAATCCACAAACAGGTCATACAAAGGGCGGTGAGGCACAAATTCCAATGTACACAAAGAATGCGTGACACCCTCAAAATAGTCGCTTTGGCCATGGGCGAAGTCGTACATCGGATATACCTTCCACTTGGTTCCGGTACGATGGTGAGGAGTCTTCAATATTCGGTAAATAATAGGGTCGCGGAAGTGCATGTTGCTATTCGCCATGTCAATCTTCGCACGCAATGTCATGCTTCCCTCCTCAAATTCGCCGGCATTCATTCGCTGGAACAAGTCCAGGCTTTCTTCCACGGGGCGGTTGCGGTAAGGGCTTTCGATGCCGGGCTGCGTGGGCGTACCCTTTTGTTGAGCAATCAGCTCGGAGCTTTGCTCGTCCACATACGCTTTGCCTTCTTTGATAAGACGGATGGCAAAATCATATAATTGTTGGAAATAATCGGAAGCATAATAGACATTGTTCCAATGGAAACCCAGCCATTTGATGTCTTCTTCGATCGCATCCACATATTCCATGTTTTCCTTCACAGGATTCGTATCGTCAAAACGCAAGTTGCAAATGCCATTATGGCGTTCCGCTATGCCAAAATCCAAGCAGATAGCTTTAGCATGTCCGATGTGCAAATAGCCGTTCGGCTCCGGAGGGAAACGTGTCTGCACGCGTCCGCCGTTTTTCCCTTCAGCCAAATCCTTTTCTACGGCTGCTTCTATGAAGTTCAAGCTCTTCTTGTTTTCTACTTCGTTTGTGTTGATCTCGCTCATATATTCCCTGTATTTCTTCTAATAGCACAAAGGTAATCATTTCTTACGGATAACAAGTAAATCACTTTATTTTTTGCCATGGCGTAGCCACCCAGCAAGTGCTATCGCTTTTTGGGGACTGTCAAGGACGGTTGCGACCGTTTCCCTAAGCGGATGCGACCGTTCCCCTAAGCGGCTGCGACCGTTTCCGGCGATGCTGCTTGCCGCTTGGATGCCTCTTCGTTTCGTTTGCCCCTATTTGTTGAGCGTGCGAATCTTTTCTGCTATTTTTTCCATCAGCCATTTGGGGGTGGAAGTCGCTCCGCAAACGCCGACCCGCATGACATTATTGGGCAGGCGTTCGGTTATCTCTTCGGAGGAGGAGATGAAACAACTGTGGGGGTTCGCTTTTTTGCATTCTTCGAACAGCATCCTGCCGTTTGAACTTTTCCTTCCTGCCACGAAATATACCCAGTCATGTTCTGCCGCGAACTTCTTGATGTTTGGCAGCCGGTTGGCCACTTGCCTGCATATCGTGTCATAGTATTTGAACTTGACCCCCGGCAACATACGGCCTTCGATGGCTGTAATCACCTTCCTGAATCCGTCGAGGGACTTTGTCGTTTGGGAGAAAAGGACGGTATCCTTTGAGAAATCGAGTTTGTCTAAATCTTCAGCGGACTCGATGACGATGGCGGTGCCCTCGGTCTGCCCTACCAACCCGTTGACTTCGGCATGGCCTTTCTTCCCATAGATGGCAAGCTGTATGTGGTTCGCCTTTGTCTCTTGGAAGCATTGGTGTATCCTCTTTTGCAGTTGCAAGACAACCGGGCAGGTCGCATCCACGATTTGGATATGGTTCGCCTCGGCGATTTTGTATGTGCTGGGGGGTTCGCCATGTGCCCTGAGCAGGACTTTCGCATTTTTCAAGCGTGCGAACTCGTCATGGCCGATGGTGCGCAGCCCGTTTGCTTCCAAACGTTCGACCTCCAGGCTGTTGTGGACAATATCACCCAAGCAGTACAAAACGCCTGTGCCGTTCAATTCCTTTTCCGCATGTTTGATAGCATTGACCACTCCAAAACAGAAACCGGAGTCTTTGTCTATTTCTACGACCATATCTCGACTCATTCCTTTACGCAAGCTTCGAATTTCTCCTTCAACCATGCCTCCTGTTCCGCCCTGCTCATGTTGGAATTGTCCAGCACGAGTGCGTCTTTTGCCTGCCTTAGCGGACTTTCCTTACGGGTGGAATCGAGATAGTCACGTTCCTTTACGTTCTCAAGCACCTCTTCGTAGGAAACCTTTTCACCTTTTGCCAGCAGCTCCTCCACCCGCCGCCGTGCGCGCACTTCGGGCGATGCGGTGACAAATAATTTCAATTCTGCATCGGGGAAAACGACAGTGCCGATGTCCCTCCCGTCCATGACAATGCCCTTTTCTTTGCCCATTGCCTGTTGCTGGGCCACCATGGCCTTGCGCACAAAGCTTAGGGATGCGACGAGGCTTACCTTCTTTGCCACTTCCATGCTTCGTATCTCTTTTTCCACGTTTTCTCCGTTGAGGAATGTGTCGGACTTGCCTGTGCTTGGATTGAACTGGAAGGAGATGGATATGTTGGGCATGTCGGCTTTTAATTTCCCTTCATTGACATGATTGCCTTCGAAATAACCTTGTCTTAAGGCATACAATGTTACCGCCCGGTACATTGCTCCGGTATCAATATATATGTATCCTGTTTCTTTGGCAAGTTCTTTCGCCATGGTGCTTTTCCCGCTTGACGAGTAGCCATCTATTGCTATTATTATCTTCTTCATACTTTGATGTTGTTATAATTTGAAATCAGAGAGGGCTGTCGAAATGCTAAGCATGAACGACAAGGACGACGGGTGGTATTTGGCGACGGAAGCGCTCAGGTCGAACATTTTTATGTGCAGTCCGGCTCCGGCGGAAAATCCGGCCAAAGCGTTTGCCCCATCCAGCTTCATGTCCATGGCCCTTTTAGGGTTGTATCCGATGCCTATCCATAGGTTGTCGGATGGAAGCCAGTCCACGCCGATGACCATGTGCTTTAGGAATGTTTTCCCAAAGCCATCGCCTTTATATTCTTTATTGGATTCGTCAACATAATCAAATTTCCATTTGTTAAGGTATATGGCTGTCAATGAAAAACGAATGGGGGAATGGGCCAATTGCTTGGACAAACCGGCTTGGATGTCCCATGGCATCTTCTGCCTTTCATCATAGAACGATTTTAATTGGGCTCCAATGTTTTTGAAAGTAAGCCCGAATGATAATTTCTTTTCAGCGTCGTAGTAGCTTAAGCCCGCGTCTACGCCCAGTCCAATGGAATGGTATTCGGCCATCGATGAATATAAGAACTTGAGAGAGACGCCGCCTCGCCATTTTTCGCTCAAATCGTATGAAAAGAAACCTTGCACGGCAATATCTTTGGCGGATACATCCCCTATGTACTCGTTTTCCTTGGAATATTCTTTGATTTTGCCATAACTGAAAAACGTAGCTCCTGCCCCCCATGTCCCCCTCTCTTTAAAGGCTTTCGTATAAATGGCACTGCCTGCGTTTATGTCGGATATATAGTTCAGATAATTCAGATTAACCATATTGTCCATTTCTCCTCCTAAGAGTGCCGGGTTATGGAAACCTAAGGAGGGGTCCGGTTCGATGATTGAAATATTGTATCCTCCTAATGCGTTGGCATGTGAAGACGCGGGGAGGCGCAAAAAGCCGTACGCTTCATCCCCCGTTTGCGCGTGGACAAGATGGGCAAACAGGCTGAAGCATATAATGGATAAAATCTTTCTCATATAATTCCTTAAACGGGTTCAAAGTTACGCCGATTTTTCACATGTCGGGCTATCCTCGATGCTAAAAACAGCGGAGATATTATAAGAAAACGGGAAATCGGATGAAAAAGTATGCTTTGGGGGGAGATTTCGCTGATTCCTTTTTTGTTTCATTTGATCTTCATCCTTATCCAGAGCCACCTTGGAATCAATCGCCATGCCGCCACAAGCATGCGGTAGCGCCAATCAATCGTTACGACTTCTTTCCCTTTTTGG
>CALBYC010000045.1 GCA_937890135.1 uncultured Parabacteroides sp. | reverse complement strand
TTTACCCTCCATATCTGTCGTATAGGAATCACAAGAAGTCAGTAAGAAGCCAACAAGGAGGCATGCCAAAACTTTTCTAACCATATTTCGTCTTATTATTTTATATATCAAATAACACCTTTGGTCGTAGGCAAGTCAAAATGATATATGTCTCGCCTGACAGCCATCTTGATGGAATGTGCCAAGGCTTTGAATATGCCTTCGATCTTATGGTGTTCATTTGTACCTTCTGCTTTGATATTAAGATTTATACGTGCCGCATCACTTAAACTTTTGAAGAAATGAAAAAACATTTCCGTTGGCACATCTCCGATTCTTTCTCGCTTGAACTCTGCATCCCAAACCAGCCATGGCCGTCCGCCAAAATCCAGAGCGATTTGGCAAAGGCTGTCATCCATAGGTAACAAGAAGCCATAGCGTTCAATGCCTCGCTTATCGCCTAAAGCTTTCAAAAGAGCCTCACCCAGCGCAATTGCCGTATCTTCTATCGTATGATGCTCGTCGACTTGCAAATCGCCTTTCACCAGAATTGTCAAATCCATGTTGGCATGTTTCCCGATTTGTTCCAGCATGTGGTCGAAGAACCCCAAACCCGTAGAAATAGAAGTCTGCCCTGTCCCATCCAGGTTCAAAGATATGAAAATATCAGTTTCTTTGGTTGTCCTTTTCACCGTAGCTTTTCTTTCTCCAGCAAAAAGGAATTCGGTTATATGATCCCAATCTTCTGATATACAAACAGGTGCATCATTAATTGTGCTCAATATTTCTTTCGCCGAATCATCATTTTTATGTAACCAAATACCTTTCGCCCCCAAATTTTGGGCTAATAGCATGTCCGTCATGCGGTCTCCGATTACAAAACTCTGCGACAAGTCATATTCGCCAGATAAATACTTGCCCAGCATACCTGTGCCAGGCTTGCGGTTGGGAGATTTCTCATCGGGGAAAGAACGATCGATTAGAATCTCATCAAAAATAACCCCTTCTCCTTCCAGAGTTTTTAAAATCAGGTTATGTACAGGCCAGAAAGTTTCCTCGGGAAAAGAAGAGGTTCCTAATCCGTCCTGGTTAGTAACCATTACCAATTCAAAGTCAAGCTTTTGACGGATAAAATAGAGGTTCCGTATCACTTTAGGGTAGAACTCAAGCTTCTCAAAGCTATCCAATTGATAATCTACTGGAGGTTCGATGACGATTGTCCCGTCTCGATCTATAAACAAAGCTTTCTTTTTCATAATCACATTTTCCTTAAAGCCTTCAACAACGCATCATCTTCTTCGGGAGTACCAACCGTAATGCGCAGGCAATTAGCACATAATGTTACTTTATTTCTGTTCCTGACAATGATGCCATCGGAAGCTAACTTGGCATACACGGCGTTTGCATCATCAACTCTCACCAAAATGAAGTTGGCATCAGTCGGATAGATTTTCATTATCAAAGGCAGATTATTTAATTCTTGCTGCAATCGGGTACGTTCTTCCAAGATAGCCTTTAGCTGCTCTTCCATTTTGGATTGATTGTTCAAGATTTCTAAAGCCTTTTCCTGCGTTAACTGATTTACATTATAAGGATATTTGATTTTATTCAGCACGGCAATGATTTCAGGCGAAGCGAAAGCCATCCCTAATCGAATCCCAGCCGCACCCCAAGCCTTTGAAAGTGTCTGTAAGACAATGAGATTACCATAATCATTTAAATTTTTACTTAAAGAAGAATCTGCCGAGAAATCAATATATGCTTCATCCACCACTACTATGCCTTCAAAACTATCCAGTATTTTATAAATGTCACTTCTTTTTAGACTGTTCCCCGTTGGATTATTGGGAGAACATATAAAAATAACTTTTACGGTAGCATCTATAGCCGCTAATAATTCAGGAAGATTTATTTGGAAATCAGCTGTTAGTTTGACTTTCTTACAATAGATGTCATTAACTTCGGCTGCAACCTGATACATCCCGTATGTTGGCTCTAACGTGAGGATAGAATCTTTCCCTGGCACACAAAAAGCACGAATAATCAAATCAATCGGTTCGTCACTGCCATTACCAAGCAGGATAGAATCTTTCGGTACAGATTTTACCTCCGCAACGCGTTCTTTCAATTTCCATTGCATGGGATCAGGATAGCGGTTGTATGGTGTGTTATACGGATTCTCATTGGCATCCAAGTAAACGGAAGCCTCTCCCTTAAATTCATCTCTGGCTGACGAATAGGGTTCCATGGCCAGAATGTTTGGACGAACCCAGCCATTTATATCAAATCGTTTCATCTTGTTCTATTGTTTTAAGTCTGACAATCACGGCATTCCGATGAGCTTCCAAACATTCGTTTTCCGCCATCACACAAATGGTTTTGCCTAACGAACGTATTCCATTCGCGTTGATTTCCTGGAATGTCATTTTCTTGATAAAGCTATCTAAATTCACGCCACTATAAGCGTGCGCATATCCATTTGTCGGCAAGGTGTGGTTTGTGCCTGAGGCATAGTCTCCGGCGCTTTCGGGGGTATACTCACCCATGAATACGCTACCTGCATTACGGATTTGTCCGGCAATCGCCGCATAGTCGGCTGTTTGGATAATTAGATGTTCAGGTGCATAGAGATTCGTAAAATCAATTATTTCTTGTTTGTCTTTCAACACGATGATGCGGCTATGTGAAAGCGCTTGTTCAGTTATGCTTTTTCGAGGGAGCTTTTCCAGCTGTTTTTGTATGGCATCCACCAATGGTTCCACAATAGACAGGTCGGTAGTTATCATCATGGCCTGGCTATCTTTCCCATGTTCTGCTTGCGACAAGAAATCAGCCGCGATAAAATCAGGATGGGCGGAAGCATCCGCTATTACTTCCACTTCCGACGGCCCTGCTGGCATGTCGATGGCTACATCTTTCAAACTTACCCATTGCTTGGCTGCTGTCACATATTGGTTGCCCGGTCCAAATATCTTATATACTTTGGGAACTGTTTCAGTCCCGTATGCCATGGCTGCAATAGCTTGGCTGCCCCCTACCTTACAAATGCAATCTACGCCCGCCACCGATGCCGCATATAAAATAGCCGGATGGATTTTCCCATTGTCAGTCGGGGGTGTGCATAGCACTATCTCTTGGCATCCGGCTATTCGAGCAGGAACAGCCAACATTAAAACAGTAGAGAAAAGAGGAGCGGTACCACCCGGTATATACAATCCTACTTTATCGATGGGTACAGCTTTTTGCCAGCAAATTACGCCTGGAGAAGTTTCGACTTTTTTCCCTTCAAATCTTTGTGAGGCATGAAATCTCTCAATATTCCCCTTGGCGACCCGTATCGCATCTTTCAAATCATCCGGGATCAACGATTCCGCTTCTTTCATCTCTGTTTCCGAGACCCTTATTTCGTCCAAATCTACTTTGTCAAACAACTTTTCATATTTTCGGATAGCAGCATCTCCATTCGCTTTTACATCGTCCAGCACACTACGAACAGTATCGAATAAGGTAGTCACATCCATTGTCGCACGTTTGCACAACTCTTTCCATTGTGTCCTATCCGGATATTTAAGTATTTCCATAATGTAAACCCTTTCTTGCCTATATGACCGGACGTTATAAAACCATCTTCTCAATTGGAAGGACTAATATCCCTTCTGCGCCCAGCGATTTCAATTTACCAATGATTTCCCAAAAATGCTTTTCGGAAATGACGGATTGGACAGATACCCATTCTCCATTGGCCAGGGGAGTTACGGTCGGGCTTTTCATGCCAGGCAATACTTCGATTATGTCGTCCAATTTCTCTTTCGGGGCGTTTAATAATACGTATTTTTTCCCGTCAGCTAATTGGATGGCCTCGAACCGAAATATCAACTCATCCAATATATCTTGTTTTTCCGCTGATAATCCAGGTGTGCTGATCAGCAAGGCTTCACTCTTCATGACCACCTCTACTTCTTTCAGTTGATTGCTAACCAAGGTGCTTCCTGAACTTACAATGTCAAATATCGCATCGGCCAATCCTATCCCGGGAGCGATTTCCACGGAACCCGTTATGACATGTATGTTGGACTTTACATTTTTGCTTTTCAAATAGGTATCCAAAATTCCGGGATAAGATGTTGCGATGGTTTTACCATTAAACCAATCAACACCTTCATACTTTTCGTCTTTCGGGATAGCCAAGGACAAGCGGCATTTGCTGAACCCTAAGCGTTTGACCAATTGTGCTTTCGCACCTTTCTCGACATATTCGTTTTCTCCCACTATTCCTACGTCAGCGACACCGTTCGCCACCGACTCCGGAATGTCATCGTCTCTCAAAAACAACACTTCCACAGGGAAATCTTTTGCCGCTACCAATAAAGTTCTTTTTCCTCCGTTCAATTTGATGCCAGCTTCTTCCAACAGCATCATTGTTTCATCATACAAACGTCCTTTAGACTGAACTGCGATTCGTAACATATTCTTTTGTTTTTATAAATTGTTATTCCAAGTTATAAAAAAAGAGGCTTACCCTATTTCGGCAAGCCTCTTTCTTATTTCAGTATTTACACATACCATCACCCACCGAACTTCTGCCCGTTGTCACGATGATGATGATGTAAATTTATCTGTTTCATTTGTCTTTCTTTCACCACAGCAAAAGTACAATAAAATATTGAATGGACAAAAAAACTGACATTTTATTTGAAATTGTTCATCTGAATATCCGGTAGAACTCAGCTACAGCTTCTATCCCTTTGAAGAAAAAGTCCAAACGACAGCTTTCATTCGGAGAATGGATGGCATTTTGCTCGAGTCCGAATCCCATCAGTACGGTCTTGATTCCCAATATCCGTTCAAACGAAGAAATGATGGGGATGCTGCCGCCTCGTCGAACCGCCAGCGGTTTTTTCCCAAAAGCTATGCGAATGGCTTCTTCGGCAGCTTTATATGCCGGAAGATCGATGGGGCAGACATACCCCTCGCCTCCATGTTTTGGCGTGACTTTCACTGTGACATATTCGGGAGCGACTTGGTGAATATATGTCTCAAACAATTTGGAAATTGTTTCATGGTTCTGATGGGGTACTAATCGGCATGAAACTTTAGCAAATGCCTTCGATGGCAAAACGGTTTTGCTTCCTTCTCCGATATAGCCCCCCCAAATGCCACAAACATCGAAAGACGGGCGGCAGCTGTTACGCTCCAATGTTGAATATCCTTTTTCTCCAAACAGCGCCTTTACCCCTATGGCTTCCTTATATTGTGCTTCGTCAAACGGAATCTGCGCAATCATTTCCCGTTCTTCTGCGGATAGCTCTTCCACATCATCATAAAACCCCGGAATCGTTATTCTCCCATCTTTGTCCGTTATGTCTGCCAACATTTTGCATAGCACATTGATGGGGTTGGCTACTGCTCCTCCAAAATGTCCGGAGTGCAAATCACGACTTGGGCCGTCTACTTCTATTTCCCAATAAGCTAATCCGCGCAATCCGGTTGTTAGCGACAATGTATCTGCACTTACCATGCTCGTATCGGAAACCAAGATGACATCCGCTTTCAATAGTTCTTTATGAGCCTTGCAAAATGCTTCAATACTGGGGGAGCCTATCTCTTCTTCTCCCTCGAATATGAACTTCACATTGCATTGTAGCAGCCCTTCCTTCAATGCCGTTTCAAAGCCTTTGACTTGGATCATACTTTGCCCTTTATCATCATCGGCTCCTCTTGCCCAAATTCTCCCGTTGCGTATCACGGGTTCGAACGGCTTACTGTTCCACAGGTCCAAAGGTTCAACGGGCATCACATCATAATGCGCATAAACCAACACAGTTTTATTCTCCGGATTCACGTTTTTCTCGGCATAGACAATGGGATTGCCTTCCGTCTCCATCACTTCCGCCTTGTCAGCTCCTGATGAAAGCAATATGTCCGCCCAACGTCTGGCACATGTTTGCATGTCAGGTTTATGCTCCTGCTGGGCACTGATAGATGGGATGCGTATCAAAGAAAACAATTCATCCAAGAATCTCTTTTCATTTTTCTTTATATAGGATTTTATTGCCATAAGATTATAATTTACAAGTTCCCAATTTCCGCAATGCATTCCCGTAGTCGCAGACGATTTCATCGACAACCTCCTTTGCTGTCTGTTCTTTACGGAAAAGCGATGCTATTTGACCGATTTCCATCTCTCCTTCCTCCAAATTCCCTTCAAATATTCCTTTCTTGGCTCTGCCTTTTCCCAACAGGTCTCGCAATTCTTCTGCTGAAGCTCCCCTGCTCTCCGCCTCTTCCACCTCTGTCGCAAAGGTACTTTTCACGAGACGCGTAGGCGAAATTTTCTTCAGAAGCAACTTGGTGTCTCCTTCATTCAACGACAGGCAAAGCTGTTTGAATGACTCATGGGCAGAGCTTTCTACAGTCAACGCAAAACGAGTTCCGATCTGCACGCCTTCTGCTCCCAACGCAAATGCTGCCAACATCCCTTCCCCAGTACCAATTCCTCCTGCTGCAATCAATGGCAGAGCTGTTGCACGGCGCACATGCGGAATCAAACACATTGTGGTTGTTTCCTCTCTCCCATCGTGCCCGCCAGCTTCAAAACCTTCTGCCACAACGGCATCCACTCCTGCTTCTTCACATTTAACAGCGAATTTGGAACTGCTGACTACGTGAACGACCGTCATGCCATTATCTTTCAGGTGTTTAGTCCATATCTTGGGATTACCAGCCGATGTGAAAACAACTGGAACTTTTTCGGTTATCAGAATGGACATGATTTTTTCTATTTCAGGATACATTAAAGGGACATTTACGCCAAAAGGTTTGTCTGTGGCGGCTTTACATTTACGTATATGCTCCACCAATACTTCCGGGTGCATGGAACCGGCTCCGATTAGTCCCAAGCCTCCGGCATTGCTGACAGCTGACGCCAATTCCCAACCACTGCACCAAACCATCCCTCCCTGAACAATAGGATATTTGATATTCAATAATTTGCAAATTCTATTTTCCATTTTATTCGATTTAATGTTAGACATAATTATGATGTCGCCTCACAAAGATAATGCGAAATCTGCCAATCTGCAAGGTGCTTGATGAAATAAGGCGACTTGCCCTTAGCGTTTGGAATCCGGCATAATCCGCCTCCATAAAGTTGAAAAAATGGTCTCACCATCTCTCACTCACTTATTTTTACAATACAATCAGCTGAACAACAGACTGTTATATCGAGTGAGAGATAGGTGAGAGATACGGGAAAAGGTGAGAGATACATGCTTAACAAATTATGTTGCAGCACGTTATGGTCTCACCTTTCGTCTTATGTCTTACTTTCCCAATTGGATTCTTCAAATCAGTTGCTATCTTTTTCCCAAAGGGAGAAACCTTTTCTATTTTTCATGCTTCCTTGTTAAGCACAGGAATCATGCATAAGAGATAAATGACACCTACAGCAAAAACCGCTATGGCACCCATTTGAGATCCCGAGGCGTCTGAAGCAATCCCCATCACCATCGGGAAAACCGTACCTCCAAACAACCCCATAATCATCAAACCGGACACCTCATTCTTCCGTTCCGGCAAATGCAGCATGGCGCGCGATAATAGCATCGGGAATATGTTTGAATTGCCTAATCCTATTAAAGCGATGCAAACATATAATGCCATTTGTGATTGTTGCGTAAACAATCCAATTGTTGCAACAAACATCATCAGCACGCTGGCTGCAAAAACCCGCTTGGGAGGAAGGCAAGCCAATAGGAATGCTCCACTGAAACAACCAATCGTCCTGAATAAGAAATAAACGCTTGTTGCCAAACCGGCTCCTTCCAATGTCATGCCAAGACGTTCCATCAATAATTTAGGAGCGGTCACATTGATGCCGACATCGAGGCCAACATGGCAAATGATTCCTAAAAAAGAGAGTAGAATCACTCTATCTTTCAGCAAAGCGAAGCATCCCTTGAACGTGGACTCTCCTACTTCTTTCGATACATTTTCTTGGATGGAAGTGACACTCAAAGCAAGAAATGCCACAATAGTTACCAGCAAGAATATGGCCATAAATATTCGCCAATTACCAAAAGAGACAGCTGCCCATCCTGCCAAAATCGGAGCGATGAACGAAGCGATTGCTTTCACAAACTGCCCAAGGGTCAAGGAGCTTGCCAGACGCTCGCCACTCACGATATTTGACAATAACGGGTTTAACGACACTTGCATCAAAGCGTTGCCTATTCCCAAGAAGGCAAAAGAAAGCAGCATCATAGGGAAAGAATAACCGACAAAAGGCAATGCCAGCGCTATCATCGTTATAACCAGGCTAATCAAAACTGTTTTGCGTTGCCCGATTTTATTCATCAACATGCCTGTCGGAACAGCACATACCAAAAACCAGAAAAAGACCATGGAAGGCAACAAATTGGCGATTTTATCCGTCAATTTAAAATCCGCTTTCACATAATTCGTAGCTATGCCTACCAAATCAACGAATCCCATAGCAAAAAATGAGAGCATGACAGGCACCAGCATCCAAACAAATTTCTTTTGTTGTGTACTCATAATATTGAATCATTTTTAGGATATTCGGGCCAAGCCCCTTCTTTTGTACATACAAACGCAGCAACATCGACTGCCCGGCGGTGAGCTTCTTTCAATGATTTGCCTGCCAGAATAGAATAAACAAAGGCTCCAGAGAACGAATCTCCTGCGCCAACCGTATCCACAACGGCGACTTTCGGTGTTTCAATCGTTGAACTTTCATCGGGCGAATAGATTGAACTGAATCTGCTGCCCGCTGTCAAAATCACATACTTTAATCCATATTGGTGCAATAATGCTTTGCAACAATCTTCATCGTCCCTTTCCAAACGCATCATCGAGCGCAGCAATTCCAGTTCTTCGTCGTTTATCTTTAAAACATCGGTTTTCCCCAACAAATCTAATATCAGCTCTTTGGAATAATAGTGCTGACGGATGTTGATATCAAAGAATCTCAAGGCATCTTCAGGAGCATATGACAACAATTCGTTCAATGTCTTCCGCGAACCCGTGCTACGCTGGGCCAAAGTCCCAAAACAGACAGCTTTTGCTTCTTTAACTATTTCAATGGCTTTAGGAGAAACCGGAATATGATCCCAAGCTACATTTTCAGTAATATCATAAGCAGGTATGCCATCTTTCAGAGAGACCAATACTGTTCCGGTTGGATAATCCACCGCTTCTATACAGTGGGCTATGTGGTTGTTATCGAGTTCATGGACTATTTCCTTTCCTAACTCATCTTTCCCAACGGCACTGATAGCATATCCTTCCGCACCCAATTGCGTAGCATGATATACGAAATTGATAGGCGCTCCTCCTGCTTTTTTCCCTGTTGGCAATATGTCCCACAGCAATTCTCCTATTCCCACGATAATGGGTTTGTTTCCTTTCATAAATTGTTTATTTTATAGCATTTAATTTGTATACAGTCATATTTTTCACTGCGGCCTTCCCTCCTTCCGCATGGAATTCGATGTTATTATAAGGGATGGACGGGAAGACAAGATTCGTCATGGCGATTTTCCCTCCATCAACGAACATTTCAATAGAACTCTTGTCCACAAATATTTGGAAGGAATGTGCATTTCGTTCATGCAGCTTGGCCCATGTGGCAATGGCAAATTCCTTCTGGCTAAAGTTTGTCATGCCGCTATTCGTGCGGTCCATATATACCTTTCCATCTTTTGTATTTATATAAATGTCAACATATTCACCTTTGACGTTCTTCAGTTTAAAGCCGGCAACCGAAGCATTTCCTTGTTCCAATATCAAATCAATTTCGTATGCACCCGAATCATTATGCACATTAGCATCCATCGAGTGCCCTTGTTCATATTCAAAATTGTCTATTTTTGCCGAATCAACCCGCAGTTTCTCTACTTCTTTTACCGGGTTGGCTGCAAGGTAAACATCTTTTCCTTCTTTGTACATGGTCAACTCACGAGGAAGTCCGTTGGCACTTCTGAATTGCAATGTCGGTACGACGTTG
>CALBYC010000044.1 GCA_937890135.1 uncultured Parabacteroides sp. | reverse complement strand
CCAAGCCACGCCCTTTGCCGCCCAGTGAACCATCGCCTATGCGGGCGAAATTGCTATATTCATCAAAACGATCCTTTTGGTAAATGGCCACGACTCCAGAGTTTTTCATCCTACGATATTGGACAATCAAGTCGAATATCAATTGCCGTGCTTCATCCATGCTTTTATAATCACTCACATCCACATTTTTCAGCACTTCAGCAGGCGGGAACATGGCACGTGAATAGAAAAAACGAGAGAAATGATTCCGGCTTAAATGATACACCAAGGAATCGTCAGGAATTTGAAATACTTTCTTCTGAAGATCCTTTAAATCCTTTATGCGCATGATTTCTTCTTTCGTTTGAGGATTGAGGATGACAAAATCTCCGAAGCCAAACCGTTCCATGATTTTCTTTTTCAAGTCCTGCGGATAGCTTTTGGAATTCTTATCGATGAAAGACGCTCCTAATTCTTCTGCATAGATATAATTGGAGGATTCGGATGATTCAAGGATAAAAGGAATGATTTTGCCCGTCTTACGCACATGCAACCCGAACTTATATCCGGCATAAGGGTCTTTCACGCCATCATGCATGAAACTCATGTCAGAAATAATGCCCAGGATATTATTGGAATATTGCTCAAAAATACGAATGGCTTCCTCATAGTTCCTTGCCAATTTGATCTTGGGCCGTCCTCGCATGCGTAACGTTTTCTGATGGTCGTTCAATGCTTCCTTTGCAAATTCTTGGCTCTGCTCAAGAACGAACTTATACAGATGAGGAAGTGCTGCAGAATAAAAACGGATAGAATCTTCAACCAAGAGGATTATCTGGACTCCTACGCTTTCCACGTCTTGGGGCGCATTCATTTTGTCTTCCAAGAGTTTGATGATGGCGAGCAACAGCTCCGAATTTCCCAGCCAACTGAATACATAATCTATCACGCTTAAATCCTCATTAGCCAATCTCTTGGAGACTTCTTTTGAAAATGGAGTCAAAACGACTATGGGAATGTTCGGATAATGCACTTTGATTTCCTTGGCTACTGAAAAAATATCCCGGTTGTCCATGTTGGGCATACAAATCACCAATTCGAAATTCCTATTTGCCAGTTCAGCAAGGGCTTCCTCTTCCGTGGTGACTTGGGTAAAACGAGGAGGGTATCTCAAACTTAATGCGGTGTATTCATTAAAAATCTGCTCGTCAACCCTGCCATCATCTTCCAACATGAAAGCATCATACTTGGTAGCAATCAACAATACATTATATATACGTTTGTTCATGAGATTGGCAAAAGGCGTGTCTCTGAACGCAAGTTCTTTTAAATCAGGAATGCCGCTCATGCTGTTATAAATTATCTTTTATCCAAATATCTGCATTTTCAAAAGTCTCAGGTTTGCCTACATCGAGCAATTTAAGTCCAGGAGCATTATAAGCTTGAATGGGCGCATGAGCGCATATGGACAAATAAAATTGAATGATAGGAAATTTGCCTGTCCATTCCTCCATCCATCGGAATATGCCGGGAGAAATGACATGAATCCCACTAAAAGCATATTCTTTGTATTGTTCCGGATTAAAGTATGGGTAATATGATTTCACTTCTCCCGTTTCCCTGTTTCTCCATCCGCAAAGTTTATCTTCTTGATTGAATAACAAATATCTTGACGTCTTGCGATCGCTTACTAACAAAGTAGCGAGTGCATTGCTTTCTAAATGTTTGTCATACAACTCCCGCAAATCAACATTTGAAAAAATATCTACGTTATGTGCCATGAAAGGCTCGTCGCCATCCAAGAACGGTGCAGCATGTTTGATGCCTCCGCCGGTATCCAATAAATAATCTCTTTCGTCAGAAATATGGATGTCAATTCCAAAATTATTCTTTTCATTCAAGAAGTTTATGATTTGTTGGCCCAGATGGTGAATATTCACCGTAATCTGGTCAAAGCCCGCCTCCTTTAGTTTCAGTATCACATGCTCTATCATGGGTTTCCCATTAACCGGAAGCAAAGCTTTAGGTGTTGTATCCGTTAGCGGTTTAAGACGATTGCCTATACCTGCCGCAAAAATCAGTGCTTTCATAGATTAGACTCTAAAATTTGTTCAAAATTTTGTTCTCTGTGTATTAAATGTATTTTTACTCCAAACTTTTTATTTAAATGTTCAGCTAAGTGCTGAGCAGAATAGACAGACCGATGTTGACCCCCCGTGCATCCAAAACAAACCATAAGATTGGAAAAGCCCCTATCCATGTACCTTTTGACAGAAGCATCAACGATGTCATACACGTTTTTCAAGAAAGATGTAATTTCTCCATCATCTTCTAAAAAACGAATCACAGGTTCATCCAAACCCGTAAAATGATTATATCTTTCATATTTTCCAGGATTATTGATTGCGCGACAATCGAAGACAAAACCTCCTCCATTTCCGCTTGTATCATTTGGAATACCTTTTTTATAAGCAAAACTTATAATTCTAACTTCCAAATGATACTTTCTCATATCATCGGAAAATTGTTTCAGCCTCGTCAATCTTCCTAACACATGGCAAAGATATGGATATTCCGGATAGTCATCTTTCAACAATTGCCTTAAATTCTCAATGGCAAATGGAACACTTTGTATAAAATGAGGTTTTTTCTCAAAGTATCCTCTAAATCCATATGCGCCCAAAACTTGTAGAGTACGGAACAAGACGAAATGCTTCAATTGTTTCATAAAATAATCTTTCTCGATTCGCATATAATTCCCAAGCGCATCCATATAGTCTTCAAGAAGTTCATTTCGCAACCCGGATGGATATTTTGCCTTTGCCTGCCATAAAAAAGATGCCACATCATAATATACCGGGCCCTTTCTCCCTCCTTGAAAGTCTATGAACCATGGCTCTCCATTCTTTATCATCACATTGCGGGATTGGAAATCTCGGTACATAAATGTATTTGAAGTGTCTTTGAGCAATACGTTTGACATTTTTTGGAAATCATCTTCTAGCAGATTTTCCTGAAAATCCACTCCTGTCGCTTTCAGGAAACAATATTTGAAATAATTCAAATCCCATAAAATGGAACGTTGGTTGAATTCTGACTGGGGATAACAGCGGTTAAAGTCAAACCCTTCGGCTCCGACACATTGGATTTTTGGGAGCAAGCGAATTGTTTTATGCAATAGCCGTTTCTCTTCTTCATCAAACACACAACTTTTTCTCCCTTTTTCTATCGTATTGAACAAAAGCGTATCTCCTAAATCTTCTTGCAGGTAATAACGAAAATCATCGGAGCTGCAAAAAACTTCAGGTACAGGGAGACTTTTCCCCAGAAAATGATGGGACATATATATAAAAGCCCTATCCTCTTCAGGGGAAGTTCCACTTACACCTATGAGCGTTTTCACTCCATTCAACCTGAAATACCTGCGATTTGATCCGGAAGAGGGCAATTCTACAATCTCCTCCGCAGATTGTCCGGTATAGGAAAGGTATAAATTTTTTAATGTTGCAACTACCATACATTAATCATATTAAGAGAATAATCCTTTTATGCTTATTTTGAGTGGCTAAAATATGAATAAATAATGAAAAAATAAAAGAATCCGGTATAATTCCTTTCAGAATCATACCGGATTCTTTCTCGTTCTTATAATTCTATAAATGGCCTAAAAGCAATTTTCTTTTAATCAGCAATTCACCGATATCATAAAATGCCCTGTGCCATCATAGCTTTTGCTACTTTCATAAAGCCAGCCACATTTGCGCCTTTCACATAGTTTATATATCCATCCGGTTGTGTGCCATATTTAACACATTGCTCATGGATGTTTTCCATAATGTTTTGCAATTTTTGATCGACTTCCTCACTTGTCCAACTAAGTTTCTGTGCATTCTGAGTCATTTCCAATCCGGAGACAGACACACCACCCGCATTAGCTGCTTTTCCTGGAGCATACAAAATCTTAGCTTTTTGGAATTCTTCAATCGCTTCCGGCGTAGAAGGCATATTTGCACCTTCTGATACAGCCAGACAGCCGTTCGCCAGCAAAACCCGAGCATCGTCTCCATTGATTTCGTTCTGTGTTGCACTTGGCATTGCAATGTCGCACTTCTCTCCCCAAGGGCGAGCCCCTGCGACATACTTTACGCCATATTTTTCCGCATATTCACGGATTCGGCCACGGTGCAAATTCTTCAATTCCATGATGTAGTCCAGCTTCTCGCTGTCAATGCCGTCCGGATCATAAATGTATCCATCCGAATCAGACATTGTAACAACTTTTGCACCCATAGTAATTAATTTCTCAACAGTATATTGAGCAACATTCCCGGAACCTGAAACAGCAACTATTTTTCCCTTTAAATCGATGTTTCGTGTTTTTAACATCTGCAATAAAAAGTACACATTGCCATATCCTGTTGCCTCCGGGCGAATCAGTGAACCACCGAACTCCAATCCTTTCCCGGTAAATGTTCCTGTATTCTCTCGTGCCAATTTCTTGTACATTCCATACATATAACCCACTTCACGACCTCCTACACCTATATCACCCGCTGGAACATCTGTGTCAGGGCCAATATGCCTCCATAACTCCATAATAAAGGCTTGACAGAAACGCATTATTTCAGCATTGCTTTTACCACGGGGACTAAAATCAGAGCCGCCTTTGCCTCCACCCATCGGAAGCGTGGTCAGAGAGTTTTTGAAAGTCTGTTCGAAGGCCAAAAATTTCAAGATCGACAAGTTTACAGACGAGTGGAAACGTATGCCTCCCTTGTAGGGACCTATCGCATTATTGTGCTGGATACGGTATCCCATGTTTGTACGCACTTGACCTTTATCATCCACCCATGTCACACGGAAAGAGAAAATACGATCCGGGATGCACAATCGTTCTATCAGGTTAGCTTTCTCGAATTCTGGATGTTCGTTGTAAACTTCTTCAATGGTTCCTAATACTTCTGAAACAGCTTGATGATATTCCGGCTCGTTCGGAAATCTTTGTTTCAATGTGCATAAAACTTCACTTGCTTTCATTTGTCGTTGATTATTTATAATTAAACCTAAACTGTATGTTTGCGAAATATCAATCGCCATTCGTGGCACTGAGAATTCTTGAAAACAAAACAAAGATATATATATTTTACTTATTTGCAATAAATAAAATAGGAAATATTAAAAACTACTTACAATTTTCTTTTTTAATATGCCTATGCTTTCTTTTTGCCACTTCTTCCTCTGTAATTTTTATAAATAGGGACAAATACAATGATTGCTGAAGCCACTATGGCAAACACGGTCTGGCCAGTTATTTTTTGGCTTGATGACAACAATAAGTAGCACAAAAATCCCCATAACAATGTGAAGCATACTATTTGACTGTTTGATAATTTCCTCTTTGCCATTCTGTTCTGATATTATGATTAATGTTTATTGTTCACGACTTAATAAATCGCTTGGAAAGTATCCTTTGGTGCTATTAAATCGTACAAATTTAATGTAGAAAAAGGAAATGCAGGTGCTTTTCTATGTTATTTATCGAATTTGCAAAAATAATTCCTACCTTTGTCTCATACACAAAAATGGACGAAAATGCTTACTATAACACAATTCTATCAATTATTAACCCTGTTTTCCATTATAGGATTGGTCGTATTTATAACGCTTTTCTTTATCAAAGCTGGTTACGGGATGTTTAGGACTTCCCGGTGGGGAATCTCTGTCTCTAATAAAATAGGTTGGATACTCATGGAATCACCTGTTTTTTTTATAATGATATGGCTATGGCTAAACAGCCACCTGAGCTATGATTCTGTTCCATTCCTTTTTTTTATGTTGTTTGAAATACATTATTTTCAACGTTCCTTTATTTTTCCTTTATTGATGAAAGGCAAAAGTCGTATGCCCGTCTCCATATTATTGATGGGCATTGTGTTTAATCTATTGAATGGTTATATCCAAGGTGCATGGTTGTTCCACTTAGCACCTTCCAGCTTATATACTCGTTCATATCTTTTTACTCCTTCTTGCTGGGTCGGGCTATTCATATTCTTATGCGGAATGGCTTGCAATTGGCATTCCGACCACGTTATCAGGCATCTCCGCAAGCCTGGAGACACGAGACATTACCTGCCCCAGAAAGGATTATACAAATGGGTTACTTGCGGAAATTATTTTGGAGAATTGGTAGAATGGTTTGGATTTGCAATCATGACTGCTTCACCTGCGGCATGGGTATTCCTGTGGTGGACATTCGCCAACCTCGCCCCACGTGCTTATAAAATCCGACAGAAATATTGTGAAGAATTCGGGGCTGAAGCCGTCGGCAAGCGAAAATGTTTAATACCTTATATCTTTTAATCAAAAACGACATAAAGAAATAACGCAAATAGATAATAATCATAATGTTACAAATTTTACAAGCTGATTTTTTTACTTATTTACGGTCAATTGAATGCTTGTAAATGTGGCTAAATATGGCTATCTTGTATATTTGCGTTGCAAATTTTATGGCGAATTTGCAACATAATACAAAAACAGACATGGCAACGGTATCAATCTTTTTAGACACGAGAAGAGCAAGGAAAGACGGGACTTTCCCGGTAAAATTGTATGTAAACCATAACTGACGGTTTTACATAAAAACAGAGTTTTCCTCTACTCTTAAAAATTGGGATAGGAATCAGTTTTCAAGGACAGAGCCGAACCACAAGGCAAGAAATGTGGTTCTCCGCAACCTGATAAACAAGGCGGAGAATGCGATATATGATTTAGAAAAGGAAAATAGACTGAGAGGCATTTCGACAAACTCTATTTTAGGCTCTTTGTATAGCAGCCATCGGCATTGATCGTAGTTCGACTGTTTTGTCTCTTTCCCATAATCGTAAACGGGTATGCCCGTGCCTATTTGCATTTCCACATACCCCGAAACGGGTGGCAGCTTTATCAGCTCCCCGCTTCCTCGCTTGTCGAATAAGGCTGGCAGGGCATTGCGGTAATATCCGATGATCTGTTTGTTCGTCTGCCAGCCGCCCAGTCCGCTCTCGTTTTTCCGGTTGCCCTGGTACCAGCAAAGCCAAGCATCGCCCCACGCCGCTTCTCCGGCCTTCCAGTACGCCTTTTCTCCCGGGTTGGCGAACGATTCGCTGTTCTTCACGGCATTGTTCGCGTAATGGTACAAGGCATTGCCATTGCCATCACGCAAGGTGAGTTTGATGGGGACATAGGCGAAGTTGGCGCGATCCTGCTGCTCTTTCCAGTTCCCCTCTTCATTGTCGGTGTCCGCCTCCTCGAAAGGATTGTAGCGGGGGTCGAACAACACTTTTAACGATATTTTCAACCTGTAGTTATCGCTGCCTGTCGCTCCTATATAAGTTAAGAAAGGCGTGTCGGGCACTTTGATTAGCATTTCGCCCGTCGTGGCGGATGGGTCTTGCACATAGCTGTTGTATTTGCCGGCGTTCCGCGACGCAAACGTCTCGACCGTCCACGCCACACCCGCTTCTGACTCGCCCGAATAGACCGGCTCGATACGATAGTACTTGGCATTGGCGTGTTTCTCCAGTCCTTTCGCCGAATCGGACAAGACGGTGTAGAATCCTATCTCGTCATTGCTGCCCGCATTGGTGCTGAAGTAGGTCGTGATCTGGCGGCCTGCGACCGTATCGGGGTCGACCGTCCCCTCTAACATCGTCGTCCTTTCATAGGGCGAATATTTGAGTGATACGTTATTGTATATAGTATCCACGCTCAAGGTAGAGTCGTCACTGTCCCAGGTTACCGCTTCGGCCGGCATGTCATTGTATAGTGCGTTTAAATCGTACACGTGGATCGCCCCCGCCTTTTGTATGATTCGTAGCGCAAAAGGGCGCAAGGTCTCTTCCAAAACCTCCCGCACCGTCATCGGCTCGTCGTCCTCGTCATAAAAATTTTGGCTTTGCACGGACGTTGCGTCCAAGAGGTTGGAAGACGACCCGTCAAATAATTTCGTGCTGATGTGCTCTTCCACTGTCATTTCGCTTATCTGCGTTGCCGATACGGACTCCTCTATGATTCCCCGGATCGTCTTGAATCCCGTCCCGCCAAAATTGATGCGGTCTAATATCGCAAAGTCCGAGAACGTGAGTTCTACGCCGTATCCGTCATTGTAAGCGAACGGTTCTGTGTACAGCTCGGGATCGAGCGTGCCGCTCCAATATAACGTCCCCTCTCTGTACACGTCAAGGCGGATACTGCCCGCCTTGATGGTGTATAGCCCGACAAATTGTCTGTCGGTATCGGACATCAATTGCAGTTTGGCCGATGATGACTGCACAGGTTCCAACTTGTCCGTTTCCGCCCATTCTATCGTGAGCGGGGTGTCGGTAAATCCTACATTGGTCGCACTGCCCGAGTAACCTTCTTGGTAGATATACACGTCATATAGCTTGTCCGCATAGCTGTAAAATCCTCCTTTATATATTAGTCCCATGCTCATCTCGTGCGCCTCCTTTCGTGCTCCACGTTCCGCAACGCTACATACAGGTCTTTGCCTTTTATCTTGGTTTCCAGATAAAGCCCGTCAGTGTTGTATCCCGGCGTTATCATGTCCCTTAATTTGTTCAGCGGTGCGATTACTTCCGGGTTGTTTCTGGCTCCTCCGTACTCGCCCACGAGTGCCAAGGTCGGCCCGCTAACGATGCCTCCGTCCGCAAAAGCCGTTGCGTTTTGCAATGCCGCCTTTGCCGCTGCCGTGGCTGCCACCAATGCGCCACCGGCTATGATGGCACCGATCCCCGACCATGCCACTGTCTTCAGGGCTTCGGATGCCGCACCCGCTGCGATCAACGCCGCACCGAACTGCTGCAGCATGTCCATGATTGTCAGCAGTACGGACTTTAACGCCTCCAGCGGGCTGCCGGTTGCGATCGCTTCGCCCATTCCGGCAAAAGCGGACGTGACCAGCCCGGTTATCTGTTCTCCTGTGAACACCGTCATCTCCTCGATCGAGTCCGAAAACGTCTGCCGCATTTTAGCCAAGTTTTCTTTCATTTGCGTCTCGCTGATTTCAAATTTTATAGGGATGCTTAACGCTGATGGAGCGGATACTCCCCTCGTTTGCGGCGTTTTTATCTCCTCTTTGTAGTTGGTATCCCCCAAATGCCCGGATGCCCCGACGGCGATAGACCGTTGGATCAGGTTCAGTTTTTCCTTATATAGCGTTATCTCCTTTTCAAGGCTTATGGCTTGTGAGAGGGACGCTTTCTCCTGCGCTTCCCCTAATTCCTTTATCTTTTGATTCAATCCCCCTATCGTGTTCAGGTTAAAGCCCCCGGAGCTGCCTGATAACGCTTCTTGATATTTCTTTGCAGCCCCTGCCAAATCGCCAAACGATGCTGCCGTCTCTCCCGTGGCCGCTGCTACATCCTCGATGCTGTCCCCAAATCCGAAAAACTGTTTGACCTTGTCCCAGGCTTTGCCTATCCATGTCGTCAGTCCTTTGAATCCTTTTACCCAGCGGTCTATCATGTTGCGGAATCGATCGCAATGCTTGTAAGCCATTACCAGCCCGGCAACCAATGCCGCCAATGCCGCTATGACTATCCCGACAGGATTGGCGGTCAGAACGATATTCAATACCTTCTGAGCCGCTGCCGCCGCTAACGTTGCCGCCTTTTGCAATGTGAGGGCCTTGCAGAAGGCCATGACACGCCCCGGCAGGGTCATGAATATACCGGCCATGAATTGTGCGGTCAACGAGTAAGACTTCAAAGTGACCATGGCGGCTTGTATGGATACGACGGACAGCTTTGCCGCTGCGGCCAACTTGCCCCACCCTGCAACCAGGGTCCCTGCTATTATTTTTGACATCGACGCAAATGTCCCGCTTAACAGGCTAAAGAGGGGAATGCTTTGAGAAATCATGACAACCGTCTCTCCAAGGGCAGACATGTAACCAGACAAGCCTCCGGATATGTTCAGAAGGGTAATTTTGAAATCATCGATGTTCGCCTGTATCCGTTTCATCTGCTCCGCCATCGTATTTGTGCGGATGGC
>CALBYC010000043.1 GCA_937890135.1 uncultured Parabacteroides sp. | reverse complement strand
GTTCCCTTCCACCGAAGGCGTGCAGGGATATATAAGAATCAATACGTGCGGGGCCACGCTGAATGAAGTCGCCCATGAATACCGTACTTTATGGATACAAGCCGGTTTTTATTTCATAACGGCATGCATCATTTACCGTTACCAGATCATCAGTTGCCGTAAACGGTTGATAGAACAATATAAGGAAATGAAGCGACTTCGTAGGGAATAACCGCTTCTGTCCGCTGATTTCATAGGGGCTGCGTCAAGATATTCACTTTGACTCAGCTCCTTTTTTGTATGCTTCACGGCCGTTTGTAAGCCGTGCGGTGACGGTCGTTCCATCTGTCCGCCTCCATGAATGTTGAAAAACTGGTCTCACCATCTCTCACCTGCCATTTTTTGCGATGCAACATGCTGTGATACTGATGTTTGCCTGAGGTGAGAGATGGGTGAGAGATACGGGGAAAGGTGAGAGATGCCCACTTAACTCTTTATGCCATAGCCTGTTTTGGTCTCACCTTCCTTTCGTTTCCTTCCTTTTCTTGTCGTCATTTCCTCCCATCGGTCATTGCCTTTTCCCAGAAAGGGTGCGGTCACTTCCCAAAAAGGTCGTACCCTTTTGGGCAAAACGTCACAATGGACGCAGGTGCGGCGGGAATCAATTTAGAATAAGAGTAATCAGGATAAACAACGAATTATGGCAACAGTGAAACTAAAATTCCGTCCTTCTTCCGTCTGCGATGCGGAAGGGGCATTATACTATCAGGTGATACACAAGCGAAGCGTGAAGTGGATTTGTTCGGGTTATCGTCTATTCCCCGAGGAATGGGACGAGAAGGCTGCCGTGTTGCTTGCGCCGCCCGAGGGAGGGCGAAGGGCGCAATTGCTGCTGATGCGGTCGGTATTGGATTGGGAACTGAGGCGGCGGAGGAAAGTCATCCATGACTTGGAAGCATCCCGCAAGGAGATTACGCTGGATGAACTTTGCGATGTGATCAAGCGGCTCGCTCCGTGCAAGACCGTGTTCGCTTTCCTTCAAGAACAAGTGACGAGGCAGGCGCAGATGAGACGGCAGGGCACGGCGCGGACATACGGCAACGCCTTCCGTAGTTTCAAGAAGTTTCGGGAAGGGACGGACTTGATTTTCGAAGATCTCTCGTCCGACATGATGGAGCGTTACGAGGCATGGCTTCTGGACAGGCGGTTGAAGCAGAACAGCATCAGCTGTTATCTGCGCACGCTCTCCACTTTGATCCATAAAGCGGCAGATGAAGGGTGGTTGCCGGACAGGAATCTGTTCGACCATGTGCGCCTGTCCTACGTCAAGACAACCAAACGGGCAATTTCCGTGAACGAACTGAAGGCCATTGCGGACTTGCAATTGTCCCGGGACAGTACCATTGCCTTTGCCCGTGACCTATTCATGTTCAGTTTCTATATGCGGGGGATGCCTTTCGTGGATATTGCCTTTTTGCGGAAGGTCGACCTGAAAAACGGCATGTTGACCTATTGCCGGAAGAAAACGAACCAGTGTCTGACGGTGGCATGGGAAAAGGAACAACAGGAAATAGTTGACCGGTATGCGCACCTGGTAGAGGGGAGTCCTTATCTGTTGCCCGTCATCCGGACGGCCGATGGGACGGAATATAACCAGTACCAGTGCATGCTGGAGAACGTCAACCGGGCATTGAAGAAAATCGGGGAGATGGTGGGACTGCATGTGCCGCTCACTACCTATGTCGCACGGCACACGTGGGCAAGCATAGCAAGAGATATGGATGTCAACATTGCCGTCATCAGCGAGGGCATGGGGCATCGCTCCTTGAAGACGACGCAAGTATATCTGAACTCTATCGACACTTCTAAAATCAACGAGGCGAACAGGAAGATAATTCGGAGAATAACCGGAGGAATATAAAGGACTATCGTGCCTTTGGCAAGTAAGGGAAACGCACAAGGAATGTTTAACGAATGAACCTGTTTTGCGAGGGTTTTGTATGTCAAATACGGATTTGATATGCAAAGGTATTGTTTTTTCTGCATTTACAATAAGTCTTGACAAAAAAAGTTTAACGCAACCTAAAAAATCGGTTGAAATGTTTAACGAATCCGCCTTACTTAGCCACGAAAGGCACTGATTATCCATGAATATTCTGTTCGATAGGGTTTTGACATACAAACACGGCGAATGGAAAGAGAACACCAATCCCCAAAGCGGAGAAAATGCGGTACAATCGGGATGCCTTTGACGGGTTGGACAGCGTGCTGCGGGGTAGGTGTACAATGTACTTTGATAATAGGACTTTATGAACTATGTTATTGTGGAACGGGCATTGCCAATTCAAGTAATGGCGGCCAACAGTGACATAAAGTAGGGGAGAGAAGTCATGAAGCAGGATTGCACGGTTTCTCAGCCTACAGCCGACGAAACAAAATGTTTTCAGACTCCTGAGAACAATGGGTTTCCAAAGGGCACTCTCGTTTCTGGACCAGACCCAAAGGCTGGTTCAGTGGTAGAGAAGTGTACCAAGGCGAAGGCTAACGCAACTTCCTGGTGCTACCTTTTCGTGCATCATGCCAAGGTAATGTCGTTTGAAGGACAGCTTAAGAAAGACGGTCTCACCTACTTCATTCATAAAACCATAAAGTATATACCCCGCCGCAGGCATAAAGGCGGGGTACGGGAGATAGAAAAACCGACGGTAAGCGGTTTGATATTCTTGCAGGGCAATCCCAAGGAAATGCAGGGCTATTTGAACGAGAAGATGCCACTGCACAAGTTGTGCAAGAACTGTAGCACAGGCAAAGTGGCATCTATCCCTTGCAGCCAAATGGAGCCTTTCATGCGTGTGGCAGAAACGGACCCCGAACGGCTTCGTTTCCTGCTCCGTCCTTTTGTTTATTATTCCAGGAACCGTTCGCTGCTCCGAATCGTGACGGGCGACTACGCCGGTCTCGAAGGTTATGTCATCCGTATAGCCCGTGACCGAAAACTCGTCATGGATGTCGGCGGCATGGCGGTGGCCATTTCGGGCATTCATGCCGAACGCTTTGAAGAGGTGCACAAGAATGACGCCGACAGAACGGAGCGAGAGACATTCTACAAACGCAACCTTCAGGAGCGCAATGCCTTTATCGACCGCTATTTCCACCGGGTAAAGACCGTGCAGGAAGTGACTGCGCAAGTGGAAAACATTCATATACTCCTCACGCAGACGCTTGATGACGTTTCAAAGAAGAAACTGGATCTGAAAGATGCCTACGACACCTTTTATTTTATGATAGAGGAAATCGGTTATTATTATGCCCCGTTCATCGACTATTTCAAGGAGGATTTGAATCCAATCTTTGAAGCTGGAAGAATTGTCATGGCAGAGATGGAGAGGGCGGTTGACAAGCTTAGGTATGGCAGCGACAAGGAGCTTCATCAACGGTGCGAAACAGAATTGGAGGTATTGCGGAACAACTACGGCTATCTGTTCGAATAGTCCATAAGAGAAACAAATGGAAACAGACTTCTTCACATATTCCCGTCTGAAAA
>CALBYC010000042.1 GCA_937890135.1 uncultured Parabacteroides sp. | reverse complement strand
CGGAGCATTTCTCCCGCCACGTCAATTTTCGGAACAGAGAACGCTTCACTGGTCCGGATTGCGGCGGTCACAATTTCTGGTGCGATGCCCAGCATCTTCGATTCATCAAGGCATGAAACATCCTGTGGGAGATGTTCCGCACAAAGTTGCTCGATTGGGATGATTAGTTCACATTTAGTCAAATTTGGGAACCGCCAATAAAATTCTGCCAAGTTTTGGCTGCACAACAAACTTTCTTTGCACAGATCAATCGTCTTCTGATATTTTTCCAATTTTTCTTCCATAATTTACAAATTAATCAAATGCGGCTCAAGCAGCATGCCGTAATGCTCGTCCATCATGGCAGCATTGGAAAAGACGGTTCCGCCGCTTTTCTCCAGGCCATTGGCCTTATGGATATGGCCGAAAAGATGTATCCGGGGACGGACTGCCGTCACACGCGAGAGCAGTTCATTGGAGCCGTAATGGATGCTTCCGTCCCGGTCGAGGATTCCGTATGGCGGGGCATGGGTAATCAGCACATCCACGCCGTCAGGAATCATTTCATAGAACTCCTTCTGGCGTCCGGAACTACAGTCCTCCATAAACATGGGGACCCCATAGAATGTCACACCGTCAATCTCCACCGAACTGTTGCACAGATAATGGCAATTGGAGTCAAGTCCGTCAATGACGGCACCATACAGGCATGCGTCGTGGTTCCCCGCCACGAAAATCTTTTTGGCATAGGGAAGGGCGCTGAACCACCTCATAAAGTCCAGTGCCTCCGAGGATGAGCCGTTCATGGTAATGTCTCCCGAGTGGACAATCACGTCCGCCTCAAGAAGCCGGCCAAGACTACGATGCGACCCATGGGTATCCGAGAGATGAAGAATGTTCATGTCAATGCAGGTTTATCATGCAACAAAAGTACGCCCAGACTCCGCTAAAAAGGATTCTAGAAGTCCAGGTTCACTTTATATATAGGATTTTCCAGTTCATCTTGTTTGACTAGGAACATGGTCATATAGATAGGCAGGTATTCGACATTGCCCTTCACGTGCAGGTTGTCATTGCACAGAACTATCGCCCTCCGTATTCCATAATTCGGGGTGCTCAGGACTTTGGACAACGCATTATGACGTTCGTAATCCTTGCCCGACTTGACTTCCAAGGGAATGATTTCATCTTCCGTCTCCAATATAAAATCAATTTCTCCCTGCTTCTTGCTGTTGAAGTAGTACAAATCCCATCCATGAGCGTGAAGTTCTTGCGCGACAGCATTTTCAAATACGCTACCATAGTTCACGTTCACCTTCCCCTGCAGAATCTTCAGCTGGATCCCTCCCGATGAATATTGGCAAGAAAGCAGCCCTACATCGTTCTGGAAAAGCTTGAAAAGGTTCCGCTGCTCACTCAGTTTCAACGGAGAGACTGGTTCTTCGACATTGTATGTCGGAAGTGCCATGTCCGCGTCTTTGAGCCAGATGAAATCATTTTCATGTCTGCCGAAAGTCATGTTCTCATTGAGACGTTTGAGGATGAACCGTTTGTTCTTGGCATTCAACTCGGAAGGGATGAGATCAAACACCTCATCGATATACAGTTTCTTTCTGACATCCTTGTCGTAACGGGCTATGTCTTTCTTATAAAGATTGATAATATCCCTCTGTTCTTTCACCACGTTCTGAATATTGTTGGAATCCATATAAGTTTGGACCGCAGCAGGCATACCTCCAACTATGATGTACAACTGAAATAGTTGTATCATCTTTTCATGTATATAAGCATCCACCGGCGTTTTCTCCGACCAAGACTTCTTGACAGCTTCCAACACATTCTCCGGCACCCCCACGGCACGGACAAATTCCTCAAAATCCATGGGATAGACCTGCATCTCTGACATATAACCAACAGGCACTGAACGGATGTCTTTCAATTCAACACCCAGCAGGGAACCACTCAACGCATAAATATAGCTTCCTTCGTCCACCAATGCTTTGACCCAGGTCATCACATCCGGGCATTCTTGCACTTCATCAAAAAAAATCAATGTTTTGCTTCGCGCCAAAGGGACTCGCGAATATGCCGAAATTCTGAGCAGCAGTTCTTTGACATCTCCTGCCCCATTGATTATGTCCATCGTCTCCGGCTGAAGCAAGAAATTGAACTCTATGAGATTCAAGCCGTGCAGTTTAGCATATTTTCGGATAGAATAGGTCTTACCTACCTGTCTGGCACCGGTAAGAAACAACGCTTTCTTCGAGTTGGAGAAATGCGCATCTATATCATTATCAATCTTTCTGTTAAGCATATATTGCACAATTTACGCAATGTGTTTTACCGCAGTTTTTGCAACTTTTCCAAGGCAAATCTATGCTATTTTTGCAACTTTTCCAAGTATTTCATCTTTTATTCAGGAGTAATTTCAGTACAAGTCAGAAAGTCACATCGTAATATCCATCTATGGCATCTTCGTCATCGAGACCAAATTCTATCAA
>CALBYC010000041.1 GCA_937890135.1 uncultured Parabacteroides sp. | reverse complement strand
CGTCGATGAAAAGCACGTCGTTCTTCTCCAGCGACGTCAGCACGCCGGCCAAGTCCCCTGGCTTGTCCAGCACGGGCCCGGACGTGACCTTGAAGCCTACGCCCAATTCGTTCGCAATGATATTCGACAACGTCGTTTTACCCAATCCCGGAGGGCCATGAAGAAGCACATGGTCCAACGCCTCTTTCCTCATCCGGGCAGCCATGACGAACACCTTCAAGTTTTCCACCACTTTCGCCTGGCCGCTAAAGTCATGGAAAGAAAGCGGGCGCAACGCATTTTCATATTCTCGTTCGCTCTCCGGCATCCTCGCATCCCTTATATCAAAATCGTCTTCCATATTTTCTCATTGAGCCACAAAGATAGCAAATAGTCCCCATTGTCAGAAATTTTCATGCCGGCCAAAAGAAAATTTCACTGCGGCCGGATCACGCCCCGACCGCATCCGATCTTTTTTTTCATCGGAATGAATGCGGGAAGCCGCAAGGAAGTCATGTCATGACAGATCCAGGCACAGCTCGCTCACGTACTTTTCCCCTTGCTGCTCATGAGTAAACTGATAATGCCCGGGATAGAGCAATTGCAGCCTGCGCTCCAAATTCCGGATGCCGATTCCCGACCCGCTCTTGTCTTTCATGGAATCTTTCGGGAAATAGCTGTTCTCGATATGGCAGCAAAGCCGGTTGTTGTCTTGGTAAATGCGGATATGAATGAAGGAAGGGCTATTATTGCTGATGCCATGCTTGAACGCATTCTCTATGGGAGAGATGAAAAGCAACGGGGCGATTTGCGTCCCCGGCATTGCCTTTATGTCCACAGTGGCAGTCACATTTTGCGGCAAGCGGATCCGCATCAGTTCGACATAGTTGCGGATGAAATCCAAGTCCTTTTCCAGCGGGACCATCGGTTGGCTGCTATCATACAAGACATAACGCAACAAACGGCTCAGATCATGCACGGCTTCTTGCGCCCGCTCGGGGCTAAACGCTATCAGGCAATAAATATTGTTGAGCGTATTGAAAAGGAAATGGGGATTCAGCTGGTTCTTCAAGTTCTTCAGCTCTGCTTCCGCACGCTTCTGCTCCACTTCCCGGCGGATGGATTCCATCTCAAACCAACTATGGGTCATGCGGATGGCGACGCTCAAAGCAGCCACCAACAAGTACAGCATGGCGTTCCCGCAGAAAAAGCCCATCATCTCGCGTAACGGAGGCTCGCGGCGGGGACGGGAGTGCAGATGGATTTCAGGAGGGAGCATTCCCATCAAGAAATGCACTGCCGCCATCGTGAAGGCAATCAGCACCACATTGGCAAAAAAGAAATGAAAGGTATGTTTCTTGAACAGGGTCTGGGGAATCAAAAAGAAGTAGTTGACATAAAAAACGAACATGAACGACAGAGGCACCAACACGAAGCGTGCATAACTCTGTACAGTCACGGACTCGGATTCACGCCCTGTAAAAAAGAATGGAATCCCAAAAACAATGCACCAAGCGACGACATGGATGATCCTGCCCATTCCCTTATACGAAAGGACGCGTCCAAAAAGACGCTTGTCCGCGCCTTCCACCGGCAACTGTTTTTGAGATTCCATTGCTTCAACAAATATAAGGAGTTATTTCATGCAATACGAGATTAAAGATAGCATACGTTTCGGCATCATTCGTAGCGTATCGCTTCTATCGGATCCAGCTGAGCCGCTTTCTTCGCAGGATACCAGCCGAAGAAAATGCCCGTGGCAGTACAAACGAGGAACGACAGCAGCACGCTCCATGGCTGGATGTAAATAGGGAAATGGGCGACTATGTTGATCAGCAAAGACGATCCGACACCCAAAAATACACCAATCAAGCCACCTGTCACGCTAATCAGCACGGACTCTATCAAGAATTGGGCCAATATATCGATGCCTTTCGCCCCGATGCTCATGCGAAGGCCGATTTCCCGGGTACGTTCCGTGACCGACACATACATGATGTTCATGATGCCGATGCCGCCGACCACAAGGGAAATGCCGGCCACCGCCGCCAAAAGGACGGTCATCATGTCCGTCGTGCTTGTCAGCATGGAGCTAAGCTCTTGCTGGCTACGGATGGTAAAATCGTCCTCGTCGGTATCCTTCAGCTTATGGTTGCGCCGTAATATCTCCGTGATTTCATCGATGGCCTGTTCCGTGTATTCCTCTTTCAACGCGGAACAGGTTATGCCTTGCAAATGCGTTATGGCCAAGATTTTCTTCTGCACGGTGGTATAAGGAGCCAGAATCAGGTCGTCCTGGTCCATTCCCATGCTGTTATATCCCTTGCTCTCCAATACGCCGACAATCCGGAACGGGAGTTTCTGGAAACGTATGATCTTTCCGACAGGGTTTTCTCCATTAGGGAACAGGTTGTCCACAACCGTCTTACCCACGACACACACTTTAGCAGCCGTATTGATGTCCTGTTCGGTAAACATGTCACCGTCCTGCACTTTATAGCGACGGATCTCCATATAATCGGGAGAGATTCCATATACAGTGGTCGGCGTATTGTTCGCACCATAAATGACCTGGCCGCTGCTATTTACCGAAGGAGAGACAGCGGAGACATAACGGGTCTCGTTGACAATATCTTCATAATCCTTCAGCTTCAGCGTCTCCATGTCATCAGCACTTTGGCGGACTCCCCCGCGCATGTCTCCGCCCGGCTGGATCATAATCATGTTGGAACCCATTTCACTGATCTCGGCCTGAATGCTTTTTTTAGACCCCTGGCCTATCGCCAGCATGGTAATGACGGACGCCACCCCTATAATGATTCCCAGCATCGTCAAAAAACCACGCAATTTGTTATTTGCCAATGCCCGAACGGCAATTTTGAATAAATTCGTCAGATTCATAACTTAATAGTCATCATTAACAGGCAGCTTTGCCAATGCTTCTGCCGCACTTAGTATGTTTTCATTCTTAACATCCGAGACTATGTGCCCGTCTTTCAGCATGATGTTCCGGCTGCTATACTGGGCGATTTCAGGATTGTGCGTCACAAATATAATCGTGCGCCCTTGGTCATGAAGTTTCTGGAACAACACAAGTATCTCGAAGCTGGTACGCGTATCCAGGTTTCCTGTAGCTTCATCAGCCAGAATAACGGCAGGATCATTGACCAAGGCACGGGCAATCGCCACACGTTGCATCTGGCCGCCGGACATTTGGTTGCTCTTGTGGTACAACCGGTCGCCTAATCCCACGGACTTTAATGCCTCGATTGCCTTTTTCCTGCGCTGGGAAGCCGTATACGCAGGGTTATACATCAAAGGCAATTCTACATTTTCAACCGCCGTCGTCTTCGGCAACAGATTATAATTCTGGAAAACAAAACCAATCTTTCTGTTGCGAAGTGTAGCTCTGGCATTCTTTCCCATCGTACGAACGGACACACCATCCAGATAATATTCCCCACTTGTCGGCGTGTCCAGACAACCCAACGTATTCAACAATGTACTTTTCCCGGAACCAGACGCACCCATGATTGTTACAAATTCACCTTCATATATGGTGAAACTGACACCTCGTAGCGCATGGACTACTTCATCGCCTACAATAAAGTTCCGCTTGATGTTTTCCAGTTTTATAATCTCTTTCATGACTTTTACTTCTTATCTTTTTTCTGGCTTCCCGGAGGGCCCGGCATAAACGGACTCCGCTCTTGCTGAGGCTGTCCGGGAGTTGCAAAAGCAGCAGCGGCCAAATCAACCGCGACTTCATCCCCTTCACCAAGGCCGCTGACTACTTCTGTAACATTGCTATCGCTTGAACCTACCGTGATAGCCTTCGGTTCTAATCGATTGTTTACCTTAACCCAAACAACCTTCTCTCCAGCGGGGACGTCGGTAGCCCCGGCATTGTCGACAACAATACCTAAAGGAGCCAACATCTCCGGATCGGCTATGAAACGCAAAGCTTTGTTCGGCACGACCAATACACCGTTCTTCTCCATTGTATAAATGGTTATGTTCGCTGTCAAGCGCGGCTTTAACTTCAAGTCGGGATTATCGGCAGAAATGACCACCTCGTATGTGACGACCGTGGAAGTTGAAGATGTCGTAGAAGAACTTTCGCTGCTATCTCCCAAGCGGATTTGCTGTACTTTCCCTTCAAAGACATCGTTCGGGTATGCATCTACTGTAAACGTCACACGCTGCCCTTCCAAGACGCTGCCTATGTCCGCTTCATCCACGTCCGCTATTATTTGCATCTTCGTCAAATCAGCAGCAATAGTGAACAGCGTAGGGGTTTCGAACCCGGCCGCAACGGTCTGGCCTTCTTCAACGGCACGGTTAATGACGACACCGTTGATAGGGCTTGTAATCGTTGCATATTCCAAGTTACGGCGAACCTTGACCATGGAAGCTTGGCTCTGCTCATAATTGGCTTTTGCCTGCTCGTAATTATAAGTAGCCGTTTCGTAATCGGTATCGCTGATCAGCTTCTTCTCGAACAATACTTTGTT
Organism: uncultured Parabacteroides sp.; assembly: GCA_937890135.1. Lineage (GTDB taxonomy): Bacteria > Bacteroidota > Bacteroidia > Bacteroidales > Tannerellaceae > Parabacteroides. Next base: position 4,703 of record CALBYC010000041.1, on the reverse strand, counting down.
TCGCGCATAGTTCTTCTGCTGATATTCGTATTCCGACTTGCTCTTGTTCAATTGTGCCGTTGCAGACTCCAGCTCGGCATGGAGTGTCACGGTATCCATCTTGGCAATAAGTTGCCCCGCGGTCACCACATCGTTATAGTCGGCATACAGCCTGGAGACGATACCTGACACCTGCGTACCGACATCGACCTCCGTCACAGGTTCAACGGTACCGGTAGCCGTCACCACATTGCTGATGGAGCTGCGGCATACCTTGTCAGTTTCCAGTTTCATGCCCCCTCCGGCTTTTTTGCCGGAAAAGAGGAAAATTCCTGCGGCAACGACCACAACACCGGCCACACAGAAAATTGATGCTTTCTTTTTCATATCTTTATTGATTCGATTTTTAATTGATTATAAATGGCTATTCTAAAAAGTTCCCGCGACTCACGTCGCAGGAAACTTATTAAAAAAAGAGAGTGGAGTGAATCTACCTGTCATCAAATAAGTAAATCGACAGGCTTCTTCTGATAAATGTTCAAAAGTTGTATACTCATGATAGCCATATATTTCGATTGAAGAACCTCTTGCCGAGCACTCAGCAAGTTGTTTTTCTCCGTCAACATCTCCAACGTGTTCTTCATGCCTAAGAAGAATTGTTCTTCGGTCAATTTGAAACTCTGTTGGACATATGACAATCGTTCCATCGCCGACTGATATTGACTCTGGGCAGATGTTGCATCCAAGTAAATCCCCTCTACTGTTTTCAGCAGTTCTTTCTGAGAATTTATCAGCTCAAGCTGGCTTGTCGTAATGGCTAACTTTGCTTTGTTGTAAGCTGTCTTATTTTCTCGGTTCGTAAAGATAGGGATATTTATTGAAATACCAAAACTTTCATTAAAATTATTCCAAATTTTATTACCAAAGCTATAATTCGTGCCGGACAAATGGCCCGTCCCGATTCCGGCATTCATCGATATGGTCGGCCAATAGCTTGCTTTGGCTTTTTGTTTTTCTATTTTTGCGCTTTCCAGCGACAACTCGCTGCTCTTGATCTGGGGCATGACGGCCAGAGAGGTAGCGTAGACAACTTGTTTGTCCGGCAACGGAGCCAGCACCCATGACTCGTCAATGTCTGAGAGAGACAGCTCGATGTCCTGCGTGATGTCCAGCTCCAGGAGTTGTTTCAGCTGCAATTTGTAATTGTCCAAGCTGGTCTGCGCCACGACCAATTGGTGCTTGTCCGTGCTGTATTGGCTTTCCAACTGGGAAAAGTCCACCAATGAGATAGACCCTGCCTTGTACAGCTCTTCCGCCCTGTCCCGCTCGGCTTTGGAAGTTTCGACCGTGTTCTCATTGATGCGGACGGACTCCATGGCATAAAGGACTTGCAGGTATGTCTGCACGATCGCGACTTGTATATCGTTTTCGCTTTGTTCGGTAGAGAGCTTGTCAATCTCGTTTTGCAATTTTTGCTGCTTGATGGCTTTGTTCCGCTTCCCCCCGTCGAAAAGTGTCCAGTTCGCATTGACAGAATAATTGCCGCTATAACTATTGTTCTTGTCTACATTTGCCGAAGGATAATTGACATACCCTTGCGTCACCGACGCGGACAAAGAGGGGAACAATTGGGCTTTCGCCCTTTCAGTATCTTCCAACCCTGAAAGTTCATTGACTCGGCTTTTCTTCAGCTGGATATTATTCTCGATGGCATAATCCAAGCATGAACGGAGCGTCCACCGCTGCGGTTTTTCTTGCGCCTCCAAGACTCCGGAAGAACCACATGCCACAATTAATATACCTAATAGAATTGTCCGTACCATATTCTTGTTTCTTTTTCCGGAAGCAAAAGTAGAAAGTGCCCGACAAGGCCGCAACTATTATAGAAATTGGACTTGATTCCATCGACCAATCCGGTTTTTTCATCGAAGTTCTAATCGAAGGCACGCCGTCCCGTTTGTCCCGCCAATGAGATAAACGGCCGCACCCGTTTGCAAAAACCATTGCGGGGTTTTCAACAAACGGGTGCAATCATTCCGTTAAACAGCCACTGCCTTTCATTTCCACCGTCCAAACGTTTCCAGCGAAACGCCCGGGGGCAAAAGAGTCCACCTTCCGAAAGTGCCGAGGCTGCTCACCCGGCCTTTTTTCTTTTCCAAGGCCAATCATACCGATTAATCGCCAAGGACGGCGCTGCTACTTCAAATGGCTCTCAATATCGCCCACCAGGCTGCTCGCCCCTATGCGAAAAGAGTCTTTGCCAAGCCACTCGTCACCTAAAACTTCCTTGACGATTGTATAATACTTCACCGCCTCTTCCGACGTCCGGATCCCGCCGGCGACCTTCAGTCCCACCTTGCGGCCCGTCAAGTCATAATACTGCCTAATGACTTTTGCCATGACATACGCAGCTTCCGGAGTGGCGCCCGGATACCCTTTCCCTGTAGATGTCTTGATGAAATCCGCATTGGAATACAACGCTAAAATAGAAGCCTTGCGGACATTTTCCATGGTGCCCAAAGCACCCGTCTCAAGAATGACTTTCAACTTCGCCCCGTGGCAGCTGTCTTTTATCTCTTCCAATTCATCACAAAGGTCTTCATAATTTTCTTCCATGAAGCACCCCAGATTCATCACGACATCTATCTCGTCCGCTCCTTCCATGACGCACATTGCCGTCTCAGCCACCTTGATTTCGGTAAATGTCTGAGAAGCCGGGAATCCCCCGCTCACGGCCGCGATATTTACGTCCTGGGCGGTCAAGGCTTGCTTGACAGTGCCAACGAAATATGGATACACGCAGATAGCCGCGACATTGGGGACATCCGGGCGAGTCCCCTCAAAGTCATTCACACAGCCCGTCATTTTCCAAATGCTTTCTTTCGTATCCAAACTCGTCAATGAAGTGAGGTCAATGTAACCATGGATAGCTTTGAGCACTTCGGGCGAGAAGTTGTCCTTGGCATGCTTTTCCAGCAATGCTTGAACCTGGGCGGAAACCTCCTCATTGCTTCCTACCGCGGCAAACTTGCCAAACGCTTCGTGATATTTGTCCCCGTTGACTTTAGAAAATTCTTCGGTGCGGGCATCCCATCCTTCTTGCTTGCTAAATTGTTGTTCCATCTTTTATAGTTTTTGATTGTTTATATGTCTTTCCTTATCCCTGCGCGTTTTTTTCTCCATATTCTTGCGGAAAGCGTCTGTCAAGTCGACCCCGGTCTGGTTTGCCAGGCAAATCAGGACCCACAAGACATCGGCCATTTCATCGCCTAAATCTTTGTCCTTGTCGCTCTCTTTAAAAGACTGTTCCCCATATATGCGGGCAATCAAGCGGGCGACCTCTCCCACTTCTTCCGTTAAAATCGCCATGTTCGTCAGCTCATTGAAATAACGTACGCCGTACGTCTTAATCCAATGGTCGACCAACCGCTGCGCTTCTTTCAATGTCATCTCTTCCATCTGTTCACTCTTTGTTTTGAGTATCGATCAAAATGGTCACCGGGCCGTCATTCAACAAATCCACCTTCATGTCAGCGCCGAAACGGCCGGTCTGCACGTCCTTGCCGGATTGCGCGCTCAACTCTTTGCAAAAAGCTTCATACATGGGTATGGCGAAATCCGGTTTGGATGCTTTGATATAAGAAGGCCTGTTCCCCTTCTTGGTCGAAGCATGCAAGGTGAACTGGCTCACGACCAGAATCTCGCCATCGATATCCAACACCGACTTGTTCATCACTCCATTCTCATCGTCGAAAATCCTCAAATTGCAAATTTTCTTACACAACCAATCGATGTCCTCTTGCTTGTCACGATCCTCGATTCCGACTAAGATAAGTAACCCTTTCCCTATCTTTGATTTCAACGCCCCGTCAATCGTCACGGAAGCATGCTGGACTCTCTGTATCACTGTCCTCATATTTGTTCTATCTTATTAGTGTTCTTTTCCAATCCATTCTTTACGGCCATTGCCTTATTCTTGCCAATGAGCGACGAAAGCTCTTCCTCGGAAGCCTCCCGGATACGCTTGACGCTTTTAAAATGCTTCAGCAAAAGAGTCTTCGTTTTCTCACCGACGCCTTTGATATCGTCCAAAGCCGAATGGTTCTGCGCCTTGCTTCGTTTGTCCCGGTGGAAGGCGATTGCAAAGCGATGGACTTCATCTTGCATTCGAGTCAACAAATGGAACAAGGGAGAATCCACTTTCATCCCTACCACTTTCGGCGGGAACCCGAACAACAGTTCCGCCGTGCGATGCCGGTTGTCCTTGGCCAAGCCGGCAATGGGTATATGCAAATGCAATTCATCCTCGACAACAGCACGAACAGCCTCCATTTGTCCTTTCCCGCCATCGGTGATGATCAAATTAGGCAGAGGCGTTCCCTCATCTGTCATGCGAGAATAGCGTCTGCGCACCACTTCACGCATGGAAGCATAATCGTCGGGGCCTTCCACTGTTTTGATATTATATTTACGATAATCCGCTTTGGACGGCTTCCCCATCTTGAAGACAACGCAAGCGGCAACCGGTTCAGCGCCTTGTATATTCGAGTTGTCAAAGCATTCGATTTGCGCAGGCAATTCTTGCAAATGCAAGGACGATTGGATTTCCTTCAGCAGCTTGACGTTCCTTTGTTCCGGATTCAGCTTTTCCGACTGTTTCAGCTTGTCGATTTTGTATTGTTTCCCATTCATCTCTGACAATTCGAGCAATTTCTTCTTATCTC
>CALBYC010000040.1 GCA_937890135.1 uncultured Parabacteroides sp. | reverse complement strand
CAAAATACCCGCAAACCCTCTTTGCCATGGTTGGTTCAAGCGGACGGAGCGTAAAATTTGTTGTTCCTTATACTCGTCCCGATGGCTCGTTACCCCGGACACGCATAGAGGCAGAACGGTTTCACGCACATGCCTACCGCCATGCCGTGCAAACGTATGTGCCGCGCATCTCCTATCCGATTGCTTTGAAAGAGCCCATATTAGAGCAAACGTGCAGGGCAAGTTTTGACCCGGAAGCCTACCACAACCCCTCCGCTCTGGCCATCCATCTCGAACAACCCTTGGAGCTACCGGCAGAAAGCCTTTACCAAGAGCAACATCCCGAACGGAGGTTAGAAGTCAAAAGCACGAATGATTTGTTGGATGAGTTCCGATTCCAATCCATCCAATATGAAATGGCTTTTCAAGAAGCCGTCACGGCCAACGAGAGAAAAGAGCGATTTGACTTCAAGAGCGTATTGATAGATTTGGGAAGAATCTGCTTCAAGGCAGGGATAGCGGAAGAATCATGCGTAAGATGGAGCATCTCCTACTTTATCCGCCAAATGTCCGAGACGGAAATCAGAGAGACCCTGCATCACTTATACCAGATCGAATCGGGTTTCGGGAAACGGGCCTTGAATCAGCCGGACCAAGAGATGGCACTCAGGACGGAAGAGTTCATGAACCGGCGTTACCAGTTCCGCCATAACATGATGACAGGAGGCGCGGAATACCGGGAAAACAACACCTTCTGTTTCCAGTACCGCCCGGTCACGAAACGGGTGATGAACAGCATCGCCCTGAATGCGCAAAAGGAAAACCTGGCTTTATGGGACCGCGATGTCGCACGCTACCTCGATTCCGACCGCATCCCGTTATATTATCCGGTACAAGATTATTTGGCGCATCTACCCAAGTGGGACGGGACCGACCGGATACGAGAATTGGCAAGACGAATCCCATGCGATAATCCCAACTGGGAAAACCTTTTTTATAAATGGTTCCTTTCCATGGTCGCCCATTGGCAAGGGCGAGACAAGCAACACGGCAACAGCGTGTCGCCACTGCTCGTCGGGCCACAAGGTTGCGGGAAGTCGACATTCTGCCTCAATCTATTGCCTCCGGAGCTAAATGCCTATTATGCCGACAGCATCGATTTCGCCAAAAAACGGGATGCGGAATTGTACCTGACACGCTTCTGCCTGATAAACATCGACGAATTCGACCAGGTGAGCGTTGCCCACCAGGGCTTCCTAAAGCACCTGCTGCAAAAGCCGACAGTGAATGTCCGCAAGCCATACGCTACGCAAATAGAAGCACAAAAGCGCTATGCTTCGTTCATCGCGACCAGCAACCACTATGACGTGCTGAACGACACCAGCGGAAGCCGTCGTTTCATTTGTGTCGAAATCAAGGGAATAGTCGACAATGGCCAGCCTTTGGAATATGCACAGCTTTATGCGCAAGCGACCGAAGCACTATCCAAAGGAACATGTTACTGGATGACGGCCGAAGAAGAGAAGCAACAACAGCTAAGCAATGAATTTTTCAGGAAGAGGAGTTATCCAGAAGATTTATTCCATAAGTATTACCACGCAGCTTCCCATGAGGGCGAGGGTGTCAAATTGACGGCAGGAGAAATCTACCTTTCCCTCCAACAAAAAAGCAAAGTGAAACTGCCGCCCAACCAAGTCTCCGTCTTCGGCAGGTTCCTGAAGAGTTCAGGGCTTCGCCATGTCAAGACAAAAGACGGCCTCTTATATTGCGTGATAGAAAATTAAAGGATATATTTTCATGTAGGATCTCCCGTTCCAAGCTGAAAGGAACGGGAGATTCACACTACCCACGGGGAAGATTTACTATTTGATTTCCAACGTGACGATAGACTTGGCAGGCAAATCCACCGTCAAGACATTCTTCTTCAACTTTGCCCCGTTGAACGGAACCACTTTCACTTGATCGGGCCGCTCGAATGAGTTGTGGTCTGTCAATTTATCGGAAGTCAAAATCTCGCCAGTAACCTGCTTCCCTTCCATATTCGCCAAATCAATCGTTACCACTTGGCGTTCTTCCGCATCCACATTGGAAAGGGAAACATGAACCACGCCCTGTGCATTCTTGGAAGCAGAAGCACTCAACATCGGCAATTCACGGTCATGATTGCGTTCGCCTTCCAGTTTCGCCACTTCGCACTTCACCTCAATGGGCAAATAAGTAGCATCTTGATGGACATTATACATCCTGAACACATAATAAGTCGGTGTCAATACCATCTTATCACCCTGAGTAAGAATCATGGATTGCAGCACATTGACGATCTGTGCGATATTCGCCATCTTCAGACGTCGGGTGTATTTATGGAAGATATCCAAGGAAAGAGAAGCCACAAACGCATCACGCAACGTATTCTGCTGATACAAGTGGCCCGGGTTCGTGCCCGGTTCCACATCCCACCAAGTACCCCACTCATCCAGCATCAAAGCCACCCGGTTTTTCGGATCCTTCTCGTCCATGATCGCAATGTGCTTTTCTATCACATCCTCTATTTCCCGGCACTTTCCCAAAGTCCAATAATAATCGTCCGTATCGAAACGGGTAGCAGACCCTTTGCTCCCGTCCCAACCGGAAACGGTATAATAATGCAAAGACAAGCCATCCATCCGGCCTCCGACGCGATCCATCAAAACCTTTGTCCAATTGTAATCATAATCGCTGGCCCCGCTGGCTATCTTGAACAATCTGTTGTCGTCATAATTCCTGCAATAAGTCGAATAACGACGGTACAGATCCGAATAGTATTCCGGACGCATGCTACCGCCGCATCCCCAACTTTCATTGCCTACACCCAAATATTTCACTTTCCAAGCTTTGTCCCTTCCGTTTTGGCGGCGCAAGCGAGCCATGGGCGAATCGCCTTCCGAAGTCATGTATTCCACCCATTTCGCCAGTTCCTCTACCGTCCCGCTTCCTACGTTGCCGCTGATATAAGGCTCGCATCCTATCATCTCGCAAAGGTTCAAGAACTCATGCGTTCCGAAACTATTGTCCTCAATAGTCCCTCCCCAGTTGTTGTTCACCATTTTCGGGCGATTCTCCTTCGGCCCGATTCCGTCCATCCAGTGGTACTCGTCGGCAAAGCAACCACCCGGCCAACGCAACACCGGCACCTTCAATTCCTTCAGCGCATTCAACACATCGGTGCGGTATCCATTCGTGTTGGGGATATCCGAATCCTCACCGACCCACAAACCGCCATATATGCATGAGCCCAAATGCTCGGCAAACTGCCCGTATATCTCTTTCGGAATCACCTCCGTACCTTTGTCGGCATCCAACGTGAACGATGCACTCTTTTGGGCGTACAAGCCCATCGTGGCAACCACCAGCAGGCCACCCGCTATCATTAATTTTTTCATCATAATCTGCTTTATTTGCGTCCCATGACGATGGGAACCGTTTGTAAAGAAAGAGGTCAGATTCCCCGTATAGGATGCAGGAACCCAACCTCTTTCTGCTTATGAATCTTGTCTTATCTCTTATACCGCACAGCGTCAGCCTCCACCGGAAGAGCAGCTTTATAACGCTCGATGTAAGCATTGAATCCGGCTACTTCCTCGGCAGTCGGAGCAATCTCCTCCCCGGCATCCCCGGCGAACACCTGTTCTTCCAGGAAGTCCGCAAGAGACAACCCGTTCGGATTATTGACCATATACGCACCTAACAAAGCAATGCCCCATGCACCGCCTTCGCCAGCTGTTTCCATCACCGAAATGGGAGAAGTCAAGGCCGCAGCCAAGATGCGCTGGCCGACGCCTTTCGTCTTGAACAATCCGCCATGCCCCGTGATACGGTCCACCTTCACTTTCTCCTCACTGAACAAAATGTCGTTACCTATCTTCAAGACACCGACAGAGCCGTACAAGTGCGCACGCATGAAATTCGCAAGGTTGAACTTGTCACCCGCCGAACGGACAAACAAAGGCCTTCCTTCCACCATGCCCGTCACCGGTTCTCCGGAAATGTAATTGTAAGAAATCAATCCGCCACAATCGGCATCACCCGCCAATGCGGCTTTGTACAATTTATCATACAATTCATCCATGTCCACCGGCACACCTATCAGTTCCTGGTATTCCTTGAACAAGTTGACCCAAGCGTTCAAGTCCGATGTACAATTGTTGCAATGAACCATGGCCACCAGGCTGCCATCCGGGGTCGTCACCATATCAATCATTTCATACGGTTTCGACAAATCCTTCTCCAATACAATCATAGAGAAAGACGAAGTGCCGGCAGACACATTCCCTGTACGTTGCTTGACAGCATTGGTCGCAACCATGCCCGTGCCCGCATCGCCTTCGGGCGGACAAAACGGAACGCCGGCTTTCAAGTGACCGGAAACATCCAATTTAGCCACACCTTCCACGGTCAGGCAACCAGCATCTTCACCCGCCAATAAAATCTTAGGGAGGATATCATTCAATTTCCAAGGATATCCTTTCGGAGCTATCAGTTCATCGAATTTTCCCACCATGTCCGCAGAATACTCCTTCGTTTCCGGATCAATCGGAATCATTCCTGAAGCATCGCCAATCCCCAGCACCTTCCGTCCGGTCAATTGCCAATGGACATATCCAGCCAGCGTCGTCAGATAATCAATGTCCTTGACATGCTCTTCTCCGTTCAAGATTGCCTGGTAAAGATGTGAAATGCTCCACCGCAACGGGATGTTGTATACAAACAGTTTGGACAAAGTAGCGGCAGCCTCACCCGTATTGGTGTTGCGCCAAGTCCGGAACGGGACCAAAATCTGTTCATTCTTATCAAATGCCATGTAACCATGCATCATGGCACTGACACCTATCGCTGCCAGATTCTCTATTTCAATTCCGTACAGCTTCCTCACATCCGCCCGAAGAGAGGCATAGCAATCTTGCAATCCGCTCCAGATTTCCTCCATGCTATAAGACCAGAGCCCGTCCACCAACTGGTTTTCCCACGTATGGCTTCCTTGGGCTATTGGCTTATTCTCCTGATCAATCAGAACCGCCTTGATACGAGTAGAACCCAACTCGATACCCAAGATAGCCTTTCCTGACGTAATCGTTGTTTTAGCACTCTGTCCCATTAGCAAAGAGCTTTATTCAGCATATAATAGACTTCATTGCAACGAAGTTCTTTCTTAAACTCGCTGATAGTGGTATCCTTATTGATATGTACCATTTCGATGCCTGCTATCTCCGCATAATCTTCCCAGTATTCAGCCGTCAAATCATAAGAGAAACAAGAGTGGTGCGTGCCACCGGCCAGAATCCAGGCACCCGCACCTATCTCAAAGTTAGGCTGCGGAATCCACAATGCGCTGGCGACAGGCAATTTTGGCAATGGTTTCGGCTCGATGCACTCTACGTCGTTTACGATCAAACGGAAGCGATTGCCCAAATCGATGACTGTAGCCGTGCAGCCAGCACCCACCTTAGAAGTGAACACCAAACGTGCCGTCTGGCTCTTACGGATGCCGATGCCCAAGAAATGCACCTCCAAACGAGGACGTTTAGCGGCAATCAATGGACAAACTTCCAACATGTGAGCCTGTAGAATAGAACTCTTATCCCCATTGAAATTCAAAGTGTAGTCTTCCAAGAAAGAGCAGCCATTCGGCAGACCTTGGTTCATCACCCAAACGGTACGGTAAAGAGCAGCCGATTTCCAGTCACCTTCCGCTCCAAAACCATAACCTTCCGCCATCAAACGCTGAGAAGCCAAACCAGGAATCTGGTCAAATCCATTTCCTGTCTCTTCTACGTTCACGTCACCCAAATCATCGAAATTGGTCGTAAAGCCTTTTGCTCCTTTATCTTTCAAGATAGCACGCAAAGCCAGTTCGGCCTTGGCAGAATTCCACACCTTGCGATAAGCCTCCGTACTCTTGTCTTCCAATTCGGCTTCATGGTCATACAAGCGGAAATATTCAGCCACCAAAGCATCCACGTCCTCGTCCTTCACGGCATGTTGGTATGCGACCAGTTCGCTAACCGGACAATAGTCCACATGATACCCCATCCGTTGTTCAGCTTCCACTTTATCGCCATCCGTCACAGCCACGTTGTTCATCTGGTCGCCAAAACGAAGAATCAACATGTCCTGCGCATCCGCCCAACCGGCACAAACGCGCATCCAGACCGCAATCTTATGCTGCGTTTCTTCATCCTGCCAGTAGCCTACTACCACCTTGCGGCGAATACGCATCCGGGCACAGATATGTCCAAACTCACGGTCGCCATGAGCACTCTGGTTCAAGTTCATGAAGTCCATGTCCATGGTATCCCATGGAATTTCTTTATTATATTGAGTATGCAAGTGCAACAACGGTTTCCTCAATTGTTGCAATCCATGAATCCACATTTTCGCAGGAGAGAAAGTATGCATCCAGGTAATGACCCCAACGCACCTGTCATCATTGTTGGCCGCCTTGAACACAGCCTCCACCTCTTTAGAAGAGTTAGCCGTACCTTTGTACACTACTTTATAAGGCAAACGTCCGGACTCGTTCAATCCTTTTACCATCTCATTCGAATGAGCGTCAACTGCAATGACCGCATCTCCTCCGTACAGGAGCTGAGCACCTGTCACGAACCATACTTCGTATTGTTCAAAATTTCCCATGTTACTTGAGTTTAAAGTTATAATATGTAATGTTACAATGATTTATTTCTTTTGCCCGTAATATGCGTTCGGGCCATGCTTGCGGCTGTAATGTTTCTCTATCAACAACGGATTCATCGTCGTCTCCGGATTGATAGCGAACGAGATGAAGGCCATTTTCGCACACTGTTCCAATACTTTTGCATTGTAGACGGCATTGGCCGGACTATTCCCCCACGTGAAAGGGCCATGGTTTTTCACCAGAACGCCTGGCGTATGGTCCGGGTTGATTCCTTCGAAGCGCTTGACGATAACATTCCCGGTTTCCAACTCATATTGGCCTTCCACCTCTTCCCGGGTCATATCGGCCGTGCGAGGGATATCC
>CALBYC010000039.1 GCA_937890135.1 uncultured Parabacteroides sp. | reverse complement strand
CAAATGTGGATTCTCGTATGCGGCGGGGAAGCCCGTGTCGCCCAATATCTCGCAGAAGGTAGGCATGACATCGTAGAATGCCAGGATGTGGTCGCTTTTGCTCCCGGCTTTGATGCGCTTCGGCCATCTGGCAATGAAAGGAACACGTATGCCTCCCTCGTAACACTGGCGTTTCAAACCGCGCAGCTTCCCGTCCCTTCCGAAGAAAGCCGGGTCTGCCCCTCCCTCTTCGTGCGGACCGTTGTCGCTGGTGAATATCAGCAGCGTGTTGTCCGCCAATCCCTTCCTTTCCAAAGCGTCCATGATTTCACCGACATAAGTGTCCAGCCGTGTAATCATGGCGGCGAATTGGGCGTGCGTGTGCATGACCGGGTTGTAGCGCGAGCCTTCGGAGCCCGGATAATTTTTGTCTACGGTGAATTTGCCCATATAGTAATGGACGATGGAGTCGTCAGGCTGGACCAATTCGGCATGGGGCAGCGTGTAAGTAAGGAATCCGCAGAACGGTTGATTGCTATCCTGTTTGTCAATCCACTTCATCGCTTCCTCATGGATCAGGTCTGCCGAGTATTGCCCCCGTTTGCGGTAGTCATCTCCATACATGGGGTAAGCTATGTTTTGAACCAATGGAATGCGAATGACCCCCGTATCGCCTGCCGACCTGCTGTACCTGTTCATGAAGTTCGGGTAGTAGAGGTGGGCTTGGAACTGGCAGATGTAGCCATAATACTCGTCAATCCCTCGTTTGTCTGGCGTAGATTCAGAACCCTCGTAACCACCTGCCCATTTGCCGAACATGCCGGTCGTATAGCCGTGCGCTTTCATGATTTCCGGCAGGATGACGTGGGCGGTGTCGTAGGGCATTTGTCCGGTTACGGCATATTCTTTGTTTTCCCCGTACATGGTCTCCCCGCTCCAATATTCTTTGTTTCCCCTGATTTTGCAGTGTCCTGTATGTTGCCCTGTCATGAGCGATGCGCGGGAAGGTGCGCTGACGGGACTTCCCGCATACGCTTGGGTGAAAAGCATGCCTTGCGCTGCTAATCGGTCGATATGGGGCGTTTCAATATATTTTTGTCCGTAGCAAGCCAGGTCGCCGTATCCCATGTCGTCGCACAGGATAAAGATGATGTTGGGCTTTTCCGCCCCTGCGTTTGCCTCTTTTTCGGAATGGCATCCGAAAGTCCCTGCGAGGAAAGCCGGAAATGCCGCGGCAAGGATGTCCGAGTATTTCATAACCAAATGATTGTCCGTTTAAGCATTCTTGTTGATCCATGTCAGTTTATGCCAGATGGTTTCTAGCGGGCCGCGTTTGAAGTGGTGGAACCACCAATGGGCAAAAGCCAATTGCAGCAAGAAAAAGACAACCCCTATGAGGACGCTGTAGGTGGTTCCACAATATTTATGCAGTTCCAATCCATAACCGAAGTAGATAAGGCTGCCGATTATGGATTGCGTGACATAATCCGAGAGACTCATTTTCCCGTATGGAACCAAGATCCGTTGGATTCTTCCGTCGTTTGTCCAGTATATAAGAAGAAAACTGCTGACAATGACAAGCATGAACGCCAAATTATACCATGAGTTCCAAACGGTCTTCATCGAAGCGAGCAAGAACGGGTTTCCTATTTGGGAATAGATGAAATCTTTCAGGTAGTAAAGAAGGACTGCGGATGGCAGGGAATAGCAAATGACACGTTGCCAAAAGGCAAAGATGCGTTGGTGCGAATCTGCATTCATCTGGAAAAGGCCTTTTCTCCCTAAAAGCATACCTATCATGAATAGTGAGGCCGTCTGGAAAACACGTCCATAGCACCATGCCCAGTTCAAGCTGGCCAATTGTCCGGTGACAAAATTGGCTTTCATCATCTCCCACAAAGAATGGCCTCCTAATTGTGGATAAACGTCTCCTAAGGAGAATATCATTTGCTGCGGGTTGGCTGCAGGGTCAATCAATGCGTATAGCGCTTTGCACCATTCCAAAGGCTGTAACATCAGAAAGAAAGCAATCCAGGCTACCGCCCTGTCAGATAGATGGCGGACGGGGACAAGCACAACCCCGACAAGAGCATATAGTACTAAGATTTCCCCCGGAAAGAAAAGGGAATTGATGAAGCCGAATCCCAGCAACAGCAGCAACCTCCACAGATACCTGTTTTTAAAGTCTTCTCCTCTTTTTTCACAATGATGGTTTTGGAGATAGAAGGTGAAGCCGAACAGCAGAGCGAAAATGGCGTATGCTTTTCCCGAGAACAGGAAAAACATCATGTCCCATATATGTTTGTCAAGACTGGATAAGAAAGTAGAAGTGGTTTCTGGAAATGAGTAAAAATTAAAATGTTCAATGTTATGCAACAGCATAATGCCCATGATGGCAAAACCACGCAACGCATCAATGGCATAGACTCGGTCTGAAGATGAGCTTAATTTGTCATTCATGATAATTAGAATATGATAGTTATTGTGAATTAAGAAACAAGAGGCCGCCTGCCAAGGCGTTTGACGGTACAGCAGCCTCTTGCCATGAAGATTAATCGTTTATCGCCTTACTGTATGGTAGGGACTAAATTCCTGTCGCCGTAAGCGTTATCGACGCGGGCTACATTTACCCAGAATTTGCAATCGTGCAACCATTCTAATGGGAACGCCGCTTTTTTGCGGGTGTACGTATGATTCCATTCATCTCCTGCCACTTCATATTCCGGATGGGGAGCGTTCTTCAATACGTTGTCGTTCTTGTCGGCAGTCCCGTTCTCGACTTCTTCGATTTCTTTCCAGATGCACTCCATGACTTCCACGAAACGGTCTAATTCGGCCTTGCTTTCGCTTTCGGTCGGCTCAATCATTAAAGTGCCATGGACAGGAAATGAAAGAGTAGGGGCGTGGTATCCGAAATCCATTAACCTTTTGGCTATGTCGCCTTCGTCAATGCCTGAACGATTCTTTACGGTGCGGCATTCCAATATCAGTTCATGACCGACTCTGCCTGTCGTTCCGTTGTATACGATGCCGTAAGTATCTTTAAAGCGTGCGGCAAGGTAGTTTGCATTCAAAATGGCCGTTTTGGTTGCCAGCTGCAAACCTTCAGCACCTAAAAGGCGAATGTAGGCATAAGTGATAGGCAAGATTCCTGCACTGCCGAAAGGTGCAGCAGCAACCGTGTTCATATCGCTTCCCCACAGGACAGGGTGTTGAGGCAGGAATGGCACTAAATGCTCTGCCACACAAATCGGGCCTACGCCTGGACCACCACCGCCATGAGGAGAGGCGAATGTCTTATGCAAGTTCAAGTGGCAAACGTCAGCTCCGATAGTCCCCGGATTGGTCAATCCGACTTGGGCGTTCATGTTGGCTCCATCCATATAGAACTGGCCGCCGCAAGCATGGGCGATTTCGCCCATCTCCTTGATCTCAGTCTCGAAGATGCCATGTGTGGACGGATAGGTGATCATCGTCGCAGCCAAATGATCTTTGTTGGCTTCAGCTTTGGCCTTGAAGTCTTCCAAGTCTATGTTCCCGTGTCCGTCGCATTTTACGGTAACGGTTGTAAAGCCGCACTGCACGGCACTTGCAGGGTTGGTGCCGTGGGCTGAAGCAGGCAAAAGAACAATGTTTCTTTCACTTTGGCCGATGCTGTCCAGATATGCGCGGATGACACGTAGTCCTGCATATTCTCCTGCCGCTCCTGAATTGGGCTGGAATGTACATCCTTTAAATCCCGTGATTTCACATAAATATGAAGAAAGGTTTTCAATCAATTCCTTATAGCCTTCAACTTGTTCTTCTGGGGCGTACGGGTGGATATTTTGGAATTGGCTGAGGCTGAGAGGCAACATGGATGCGGCTGGATTCAACTTCATTGTGCATGAACCCAATGAAATCATGGATTGGGCCAAAGAGATATCTTTTCTTCCCAAGCGTGTGATATAACGCATCAGCTCTGTTTCCGTATGGTATTTTTTGAATGTTTCTTGTTGCAGGAAAGTGCTTGTACGTGAGAATTTATTGTCGAAATATTGTT
The DNA here is from genome assembly GCA_937890135.1 of uncultured Parabacteroides sp. GTDB lineage: Bacteria > Bacteroidota > Bacteroidia > Bacteroidales > Tannerellaceae > Parabacteroides. The sequence continues at coordinate 9,640 of CALBYC010000039.1, read as the reverse complement.
TTTCAGGGATTGCTTCATTGAGCATGTATTCTTTCCCTGCTGCGCCTGAGAAGATATAAAGCAATACGCCAACATCTGTAGGCTGTGTTGTCTCGTCGATGCTTATCCCGATTAATCCGCTATCAAAATAACGCAAATTAACTTTGCATTCCAATGCTATTTCACGTAGTACTTGGACAGACACATTGGCTGGCAACTCGATGCGGAGCGTATCGAAATAATTATTATTTAGTTGCTTGTATCCTAATTTACCCAGCTCTTGAGCTACGAACCCGGCCGTTGCATGGATTCTACCTGCAATGTCCTTCAATCCTTCCGCTCCATGATAAACGGCGTAGAACCCTGCCATCGAAGCTAACAGGGCTTGGGCTGTACAGATGTTTGATGTTGCTTTTTCTCGTTTGATATGCTGTTCGCGTGTCTGTAAAGCCAGACGGTAAGCAGTATGTCCATACGCATCTTTTGAAATGCCAATGATACGGCCAGGTATTGAGCGCTTGTATTCTTCTTTTGTCGCAAAAAAGGCTGCTGATGGACCTCCATAGAACATAGGGATGCCGAAACGCTGGCTGCTGCCGAATACGACATCTGCGCCCCATTCTCCCGGAGGTGTCAGCAATACCAGACTCATAAGGTCTGCGGCTACTGCCACTTTCGTTCCATTGGTATTGGCTCGTGAGATAAACTCGGCATAGTCTTCAATCGAACCATTGGCATTTGGATATTGGACAATTGCCCCGAACACATCAGGCGTAAATTCGAATGAGTTATAGTCTCCGGTCACGATTTTGATGCCTTGGGGAATGGCACGTGTATGGATAACGGCTAATGTGGAGGCGAATGTCTGGCTGTCCACGAACAATGTATTCGCACCAGCTTTTATTTGTGCACGGCTTCGTGCTCCATGGAACATGGTCATGGCTTCAGCTGCCGCCGTTGCTTCATCCAATAATGAACAGTTGGCCAAGGGTAGACCTGTCAAGTCGCAGATTACGGTCTGGAAGTTGATTAAAGCTTCCAGGCGACCTTGTGAGACTTCGGCTTGGTACGGAGTATAGGATGTGTACCAAATAGGGTTTTCAAAGACATTACGCTGGATAGGAGCAGGGCAAATGGTATCATACCATCCCATTCCGATATAAGAAGTGAAAATTTCGTTTTTCGATGCCAGTTCATTTATATGTTCTGCAAATTCGCGTTCAGTCATCGGTTCAGGCAGATTGATGGCGTGCTTTAGGCGGATGTTCGATGGGATTGTCTGGTCGATCAGTTCTTCTAATGAATGAACGCCTATTGCCTTTAGCATGGCAGGCAAATCTTCAGCCGCGATGCCGACATGGCGATTAACAAATTTAGTTGTGTCCATATATGTGTTTTTAATGTAAATAAGGATTATGTAATTTCTCGTATTCAATAGTTGTTTTGGGACCGTGCCCCGGATAAACGGTTGTTTCGCCGGGAAGCGTCAACAATTCTTCTCGGATTGATTTGATAAGCTGTTCATGGCTTCCTCCCCAGAAATCAGTTCTTCCGATGCATCCTGCGAATAATGCATCTCCTACGAACACGGCCTTTATCGAGGGGGCATAGAATGCTAAACTTCCGGGGGAGTGTCCGGGCACCTCTAACACATGAAGTTCCGAGTGTCCGAATTTTACACAATCTCCGGCGTGAAGCTCTCGCTTGAATGGTATGTCTTCCGAAAGACGAGGCAGACCTAACAGCAGGGCTTGCTGTCGAATCCCTGGCATTTGAAGTATGTCTTTTGTCCCAGCTTCAGGCAATATTCCATATTTCTTATATAGGAATGGTGCTCCTAACAGATGGTCGCCATGCACGTGTGTGCACAGGTGGTGTTTTAAGGTCAATTGATGGTGGGTTATAAATGTGGATATTTCATTCTCTTCTTCTGAGCTTGAACATCCGCAGTCGATGATTACCGCTTCTTTTGTTTCATCATATAGAAGATAGCAATTCTCCCCAAAACTATTGACCGTGAATATTTTAATATGTATCATAATGGTAAGTAAACGACTTTCTTTGTTTGAAAATATTCTTCATTAAACGCTTTTGATAAATCTTCAGTGATAGCTATATTCTTGAATGGCAAAATCTCATGTTGCAATTCACCTCCTTTCAGGCAGATGAGACCGTTGGGAAGTGCGTTGATTTGTTTTCTTGCGATGTTTTTCCTGACAATCTTTGCCAAATCTGCTAAAGGCATGACGGCACGGCTCACGACAAAGTCGAATTGCTGTTTTTCTTCTTCTCCTCTACAGTGCCTGAAAGTGACATTTTTCAATCCGATAGCTTCAGCGATTGCTTGGCCTACTTTGATTTTTTTCCCAATGCTGTCTACCAAATGGAATGTGACATCAGGATAATATATGGCCAACGGCATGCCGGGAAATCCCCCTCCTGTCCCTAAATCCATCACTTTGGAACCACTGTGGAAATTTATTATTTGAGTGATGCCTAAAGAATGCAGGACATGGTGTTCGTACAGATTTTCAATGTCTTTCCTTGAAATGACATTGATTTTGCTGTTCCAGTCGGCATATAAATCATAAAGTGCTGCAAATTGTTCTTTCTGTTGCTCGCTCAAATGTGGAAAATACCCGTAAAGGGCTTCTAACTGCTTCTGGGCTGTTTCCGGTAAACTATTTATGTTTATTTCCATTTCTGTCGAATTATATTATTTATTTGTCCTTGCGGCTGATTCGTTTCACTGGCGAATCGGGCTTTAATAAAAACTCTATCTGTTTGTAAGATAGGTGGATGAAAATGGGACCTACCACATAGGCGGCGATTTCGTATTCATTGTATGTATAGGTGATGCCAGTTTCATCGATGTAAAAGTTATTGTTGGGATAAATCTCATCGATGCTGAAGATTCCCACATTCTCAAGCTCTTTAGGGTCAGACAAGTTATATTGCTTGGCCAATTGATGGATTAGAATTTGAGAAAGTTGGGACTGGTAGTCATCAACAAAAATATCTCCTTCATTCAGCCGTTGTCCATTAGACAGGTCGATGACATAATGGTTATGGCTGTGTGAGCCATGCGCCCCCCCCGTATAGTTCTCGAAATTGACCGTGAAAGAGAGGACATCATCTTTGTTGAAAATGATATCGCTTGACGATGATTCGTAGTAAGAAAACCAGCTTTGTATGCTGGAGGATTCATTGTCTTTCTGGGCGTTTTTGAAATCTTCTTCCAAATCTTTGTATGCCGCTATATAATCGTCAGAGTATTTTTTTACCGCTTGGCTTGGTGAAAGCGTGTCGTATGCTTCACCGAAATAAGCGGAAACAAACTCTTTCTGTAGGGTAGGCAATATATCCTTGTTTGCGGATACAGGATAAACGAAGTTGATTTGCAAATTGCAATTCGGGTTTTCCATGTTGTCCAGCAAATGGTAACTTCTGTCTACCATGATGGAATCAAATTTAACGTTGTTGTCTTTCCCTTTTTTTATAGAGAATTGGCAGCTGCTTAGGTAACATAGGATGGCACTTATTGCCATCACTTTGGCTGCGAATTTTGAAATTTTATTATTCATTCTTGTCATCTTTGTCGCTTAAGGGTTGCTTTTCTATTCGAATACGTGCGTCTACGGCAAATATCCCTCTAGCATCGGCAATAAGCGGGTTTATATCCATTTCTTTAATTTCGTTGGCGAACCGTAATAGGGTAGATAGGCGGACAATCATGTCTGCATACGATTGTTCGTCTATCCCTTTTTGTCCTCTCGCTCCTTTTATTATAGGGTACCCTCGTAGCGAATGAATCATAGAGAATGTCTCGTCATAGGATAGAGGAGTTAATCCGTAGCTGACATCCTTTAGTATTTCCACAAAAATACCTCCTAATCCGCAGAATACAATATGCCCGAATTTATCTTCGTATTTAGCTCCTAAAAATAATTCCGTGCCTTTTAGCATGGGCTGAATCATGATTGCTGTCACATTTGGAAGCTGCATCATTCGTTCGTATTCCAGCAATAAATGTTTATCGCTTTTGATGTTAAGAGCCACACCACCCATGTCGCTTTTATGCAAGGGGCCAACAACTTTCGCTACGACTGGATAATGTACTTCGTTAGCGAAACGGCGCAATTCATCAATGTTGTCAGATACAAATTCATCCACTACTGGTATGTTGGCTGCTTTTAATAGTTTACGCGTTTCAACGGGGTTTAGATAGCCGTTCCCCGGCAACCTTTCTATGATACGCCTTATTTCCACTACGTCTACTCCGTATAGTTGTATGCCGTTACTCGCAGGTTTAGGAGTATTCAATATGCGGGCTAATGCTGTTCCCAATGTGACTTCGTCCGAGAAGTTCACATGTCCCTTTTTGATGAAGCTTTGGACTTCTGGCCCAGCTGTCACAATAGAGGGAAGAACAGGGAAAATAGGCTTTCTGCATTCTTCCATCTTTTTATGTAGAACTTCATATGTGTCGTATAGTTTTACCAGTCCGGGGCTTCCAAAGATGACCATCATTAAATCGATGTTGTCAAACCGATTTTCGCAGAAGTCGATTGCTGTTGCTAAATGTTCCGGTGTACCCGTCCCGATGATGTCTATGGGATTGCCCACTGCTGCTCCGGGGTACAATTTTGACTTTAATTCCTCTGCGGTTGGGCCGTTCAGGTTTGGCACGTTTAGGCGTCCTTTGGATAAGGCATCTGCTAACATGACAGCTGGTCCCCCTGCGTGCGTTATGATGGCACAATTCTTTCCTCTTACTTCTTTAAGGGTGAATATGCATGCTACTGTTGCCAACTCTTCCCTGCTGAAACACCTCACTATGCCTGCTTTTCTGAACAAGGCTTCAACAGCTGAATCAGAATTGGCGATGGCGCCCGTGTGTGATGATGCTGCCCGTTTTCCCGAATCGGTGCTTCCTGCTTTTATGGCTGCAATGCGGCATCCTTTCCGGATTAAAGACGAGGCATGGTACAATAGTTTGTCTGGGTTTTTGATTTGCTCTATATAAAGCATTTTTATTTTCGAATCCACATTCGGATTGAAATTCCTGTCCATGTATTCCAATATATCCTCCACCCCTATCTGTTTGGAGTTGCCTACAGACCACACGGAAGAAAAAAGTAAACCTTTGTTCAGGGCAGATTCAATAATGAAGAGGGCTGTCCCGCCTGAACTGGAAATGAAATCAACACCTTTAGGATGGAATTCTGGGATAGGCCTTGTGAATACGCCGTGAAAATAAGTATTCATCAGACCGATGCAGTTTGGTCCGATTAGAGACGCCCCTGCCTTGTTGATGACTTTTGCAATCTCATCTTCCAACGCCGCTCCTTCTTTTGTCTCTTCTCCAAATCCTGCAGATATGATGATGAATGCTTTGACCTTCTTTTCTAGTGCCAAAACGGTTACAGCTTCCAAACAAGAATGGCTGGGGATTGCTATTATCGCCATCTCCGTGTCAGGTATGTCGGATACGGTATGGTATGACTTGATGCCTTGCACATCGTCCTCATGGGCATTGACGGCATATAACTCTCCTTTATATTTGCCATCAATCAGATTTCTGACCAAACATCCTCCAGGCTTGTGGATGTTATTCGATCCACCAACCACAACAATGCTTTTGGGGTATATTAACTCTCGGTTAACCATAACTTTTGCGTCATTAGATGAATAATTGCAAATATAGGTATTTATTCGAATATTTTGTCAATACCCGTGTCGTATTTTTCTTCATTTTTAGAAGATGTTCTTGACGATTTGTTACCGCAGGGGTCGCTGTATTCCTCCGGTATGTCAAACTCTTCATGTTCCGTATAGCCTAAGGACTTGTCTGCGTACACCTTTTGCATATATAAACCGTATATGGGCAGTGCTGCTGCTGCCCCTTGCCCAAATTCCATCCGGTCAAAATGAATGGAGCGTTCTTCTCCACCGACCCAGCATCCAGATACTAAACTGGGTGTGAATCCCATGAACCATGCATCGGAATTATTCTGAGTCGTACCTGTTTTTCCTCCCATGGGTGCTTGTATCTTGTAGCGTCCTCGGATGCGTCCTCCTGTTCCTCCGTCAATGACACTGCGAAGCATGTGCAACATCTTGAATGACGTTTCCTCACTTAGGATTTCTTTCATTTGTGGTGTGAAATTGGCGATTGTATTGCCGTATGAGTCTTCTATACGTGTCACGAACATTGGCTCAACTCGAATACCTCGGTTCGCAAATGTCGAATAGCCGCTGACCATTTCTCCGACGGATGCATCGGCAGATCCTAGACAGACGGAGATGACAGGGTCTATTTGTCCTTGTAATCCAAATGAATGAAGCAAATCCACAAATTCATATGGTGATAATTGCCCCATCAGGTAGGCTGTTATCCAATTGTCTGAATTTTGTAGTCCCCATTGAACCGTTACCATTTCGCCTATCCGTTTTTTGTTTGAGTTTCGGGGAATCCATAGTTTCCCGTTATAATCTTTCAGTTGGGGCTGCACATGCAAAATTTCATCGCAGGGACTGATTCCTGCATTCATTGCCAGAGAATAGAGATATGGCTTGATTGTTGAACCGATCTGCCTGCGCCCACCATTTACCATGTCGTATTGGAAATAGTTGTAATCGATGCCTCCCACATACGCTTTTACATGGCCGTTATGAGTGTCCATGGACATAAAGGCCGTGCGTAGGAAACTTTTATGGTACCGGATGGAGTCCATGGGAGACATGAGGGTGTCTATTGGACCTTTCCAGGAAAACACGCGCATGTCGACGGGGGAATTGAATATTTCCCGTATCGCTTCTTCTTTCATGCCGCTTCTTTTCAAACCTCTGTAACGATCGGTTTGGTGCATCGCACGCATCATGATCGTGTCAATCTCCCCTGGCCTCAAATCTTTTGAAAAGGGTGCGTAGGTGCGCCCTTTTTTTTCTTTAAAGAACTGAGGTTGTAAATATTCACCCATATGTTCTTTTACGGCTTCTTCCGCATATTTCTGCATACGAGAATCAATGGTTGTGTATATTTTGAGTCCGTCTGTGTATAAGTTGTAGAACTCGCCATCCGCACGTTTGTTCTTGTTACACCACCCATAGAGTGAGTTTGTTTCCCACGCTAACGAATCTTCCGAATATTTTTGTCCTTGCCAAGATGCGTAGTTGCTCCTTTTCGGTTTTTTAGCATTCAAGACCATACGAAGATATTCCCTGAAATAGGGGGCCAGACCATCTTTATGATCCATACGAGTGAAATGTATTTTTAAGGGTAATGCCCTTAATGAATCGCATTCAGTTTTTGTCAGGTACCCTGCTTTTTCCATTTGACGCAATACTGTGTTCCTTCTCCCTTTAGTCCTTTCGTTATGGCGCACTGGGTTATAGAACGATGGGTTTTTACACATGCCAATCAGCGTAGCTGCCTCTTCGACGCTCAATGTTTTCGGTGTTTTGCCGAAGTAAACGTTGGCGGCGGATTGTATTCCGACCGCATTGTATAAAAAGTCGAATTTATTGAGATACATGTTGATAATTTCTTCTTTTGTATAATAGCGCTCCAATTGGACTGCGATTACCCATTCGATTGGTTTTTGGAACAAACGTTCCATGACATTGTCAGCATTGGGCGAGTATAGCTGTTTGGCCAGTTGTTGGGTAATGGTACTGCCTCCGCCTCCGCTCTTTTGCATTAATATGCCGCGCTTGATGATGGCTCTGAATAGACCGATGGCATCAATTCCACTGTGTTCGGCAAATCGTACGTCTTCTGTTGCTATTAAGGCTTTCACCAAGTAAGGGGAAAGGTCGTTATATGTGACAAAGATACGGTTGTCGGAACTATGTGCGTAGCTGCCCAATGTCTTGCCATCGGCTGATACGACTTGTGAAGCATATTTGTCAATAGGATTCTCTAGTTGTTCTACTGGAGGCATGTATCCGATGGAGCCGTTTGCTATGGCGGCAAATAGCATGTAGACAAGGATTATCCCTGCGATGAAAAAAGCCCAAAACAAAATTAATGTGCTTTTTGTTATTTTTGAAGCCATTTTGTTGGATTTAATAATACAATTATTTTATACGGTTTAGCATAGGCTGTACCTTTGACAAAGGTACATAGAAAAAGTGAGATGACAATTTTAAAATTGCAATATTTTGAGATTAGTGTGGTATATGAATGCTTGTTGGCGTGATAGGAAGAATGCGGGAGCATGCATTTGTTTTTGACTGCTCCCGCTTTATGAATGGGTGTATGCTTTGACCGTTATCTTAGTCTTTCCAAGGAGCGAACCAATGCTTCGTCGGCACCTATGTTGCGTATAGCTAAATAATCAAGTATTAAACTGATAACAGGGAAAGTCAGTACTATTTTACAATTAAATGCAAACCCTTCTCCGGATATTCTTTGTGCATTCCATACGTAATAGCCCCATAAAGCATAAAAGCATATCATCAAAATGGCATTAAATACACAAAGGCGGATTTGCAAGATGCGTTTCTTATAAAAGAATATAGTGGCCAAAGCTATGAAGGTAATAGCCGCTACTAATGCGAATAGTCCCCATGTCGGATAAATCAACTCTTCAGGGGCGGAAATTCCTGTTGCGTCGAATCTGTAAAATGCATTGTCTATTTGGACATTAGCCAGGGGAAGAAACAAGGTTGCGGTCATCAGAGCCACGATTATGAGCAAGTAGACCGTTTGTATTCTTTGTAGCATGTCAATTTATATTTTGCAATAATATAACAGGGGTTAGATGGCTAACTCCTGTACATTTATCTGTTCAAGTGTTTAAAAGTTATTTTTCTCCTTGCTCGGGTTTCTGTAATACACTTTCCCCTCTTCGTATTCTTGCGCTGCGATTAAAGTTGGTTTAGGCAACTTTTCGTAATAGCGGGAGATTTCGATTTGTTCTCTGTTCTCGAATACTTCCTCCAGATTATCGTTGTAAGAGGCAAATTCTTGCAGTTTCTTTTCCAAATCCTGCTTCATTTCTATTGCAATCTGATTAGACCGTTTTGCAATAATTGCCACTGTTTCATATACATTACCCGTGTCAGCACAAAGCTTCATCATATCACGTGTAATTGTATTAGTCGGAGCGTTAGTCTTTCTGTAATCCATACTAATTTATATTGAATGATTCCGTTTTTTTTAAAATGTGTTTTTTATCCGTTTGTTGGCATACTCGAAATACTTATTCGCTTCTTTCATGTATTTGCCTTCCGGGTATTCATTTACGTAATTGTAATACTCGTCTACGACATCCCTGTAGCGTCCCTGTAATTTTTCGTCCACGCTGACTAATGCCAACTCGTATTTGGCATGGAGGGTCAGGTACATCAATTCTTCTCTGTATTTGGAGTATGGATAGTTTTTCAATGCATTTTCTGCAGTGATGACAGCGGAAAGGTAATTATTGCCCATGTATGTTCCCAAATTGAAGTAGAGGCGGGTCGCCAACAGCTCTTTCAGGGCTAGTTTCTCTTGCAATTCAAACAAGATACGCTGGGCTTCTTCCGCTCTTTCGCTTTGAGGATAATAATCCATGTATAGCTGTAATTGCTCGATTGCCTTGTAAGTTTGGGACTGGTCCAATTTGGGATCTGGCGAATCTAAATATAATCCGTACCCTGAATAGAAACGGGC
>CALBYC010000038.1 GCA_937890135.1 uncultured Parabacteroides sp. | reverse complement strand
TGTACCATTTCATCACATTGCTCGAAAATGGCGAATACCGCAAGCATCGCAAAGTGACATGGTACGCCGAGAAGTTATGCGTTACTCCAAAATATCTATCCGAAGTGTCGAAAATCGTAAGCGGCTATGCCGCCAACTTCTGGATAAACCGATACACGACACTCGACATTTCCCGCCTGCTCCGCGACAAGTCACTCTCGTTTGTTGACATATCCGACCTCTTCGGCTTCTCGTCCCCCGCCTATTTCAGCCGCTACGTATTGCACAATCTCGGGGTGAACCCTACGGAATACAGAGGATAAAGGAAATGAACAACCGTAAACATATACATACTCTTACACAGCATGACTGGAGAAACTGACAAATATAAGGTAGAAAAGATAGATTGCCTTACAGATGCCTTGAAAAGACCAGTTAGCTCAGGAGAAACGTAAGTATTCGATAAACTACATGTTTTATCGTTTTTGTTTTATAGTCAGCAGAGATGTCCTGCCGCTCGGCATGGAACTCAATGTGAGCATCATAGGAGGAGGGCTCCCCAGCCTATCTCACATTTAAACGCTACAACAGCAGCTCATGCCCTCACTCCGGAACATAGATGATGCTACCGTTTTCAAGCTGATAGGCAGTACCTACCCGCTTCCCTTTCTTATTCGAGGAGCCCTCTTCGGATGGAGTATATTTTTTGATTTCTTTCCCCTCTTTCGTGATGATTTCCATGTTCTCCTTTCCCGGATTCTTTATCATGGAAAAGTCTTCACTCGAGAACATTTCAGTCATATTGAAACGAGTGACCAGCGCAACCATCAAGGCTACCGCAAAAACCATCGCCACGTCAAAAAGATTCGCCATACTACCCATCGCATCTGTTTCGCTGTCAGAATGCAGTAATTTATTCCTTTTCATGATGTAGGTCGACCGTTATTGTTTTATAGAAATATTCCAAATCATTCAATTCGTGCGAAAGCCAACGTTGTTTGACCTGTAACGTCAGGATGCCCGCAACAGCTATGACCATGCCCACGACTGTCGTCGCAAAAGCGACTTGCATGTTATAAGCCATGGAAGATATGTCGCCATTGGCAAGGCCCACCAAAGCAGGTCCCATGGGAATAAGCGTCCCCATCAATCCCAACATCGGACCCAATTTGGCAAGTATGCGGGATTTTCCCAACTCTTTCTCTGCATCCACTTCATAGTTGGCTAAAAGTCTTTCACAAAAAGCAAGTTGTTCACGATGCTGTACCAGCTCGTTCAGGCATTTCGTGAATTTGGAATTGGAGGATTTGGGCAAATGTCCCAACATTTCGTCACAGTTAGCTGCATTAATCGTACCTGACATGGCATTAAATCTTTGCTGCAACCTCGTGCGTTGGTAATACTCGCCAAAGAATCCCCCAATCAGAAGAAAGGAACGGACAAGAAATAATAAAAGCAGGACTATGACCGGGACTAATAACCCGTTAGAAATCCAAAAAAGCGTATTTGATATTGTTTCCATGTGAATTGTGAATATTGATTAATAGCCTGTAACGATGATATTAAGAATAATGATAAAAAGATTGATAAGGAAGAGCAGTTCCAACCGCAGTGATTGCTCCGGGAACAACCTTTTCACAGTCTCCGCCCCACCACCTACAGCCAGCAGCACGGCTCCGGATGCCATCCAGGGCAATGTCCGGAAATCCATGCCCGGGACAACGTATAGAATTTTAGAAATGAGAAAACACCACACACCTCCCATCAACAGGCCAGGATAGCAAAGAAGCAGTGCTTTGCCTATGCGGACGGATAAGGCATCTTTCCGAAAAGATGCCGGAATGCGACTGAAGCAAAACCCTATCATGACAGCCGCCTCTACCGTTACGCAAACGGAGAGGTTTAACAACAGGGGACGAGATGTTAAAAAACGGGGCATCCATGTGGGAGAAAGCTCCGTAATCCAAGGCGTAACCAGTCCGACAAACAATGCACTGGCTATGGCTACCGCCACCTTCCCCCATAAAGGATAGAAACTTGCCTTCAATAAAAAACTTCCAGAGACAAACAGGAGTAACAAATAGATAATATATTCCATGGTTTATTCTTTCCGTTTATTTCTACGTCTCAAGGCAACAATCACGATAACGAATGCTACACATATGCAGGTCACGACAATGAGGCCATTTCGTTGCCTCTCCACAATCTGCTGCTCCGGGGCCAACCGTTGCTCCTTCAGCACCACCTCTTTCTCTTTTCCTGTGCTTTTCTCCAGTGTGCTCTTCATCGTCCGGACATAATTTTCTTTGCCCCTCTCACTCAATTGGCCGGTTATGTACGACTGCAGATTTGGGTTTCCACAGACAAATTCCGTGCAGGCGGCACCTTGTTCTTCCGTCATTCTTGCATGCACTTCTGCAGTCTTGGCTAATTGTTCGGGGGTCGCTTTCCAATATCCTTTTCGTGCGCTTTCTAACATGACAGCGGTCATGCCCTGGTAAGAAGCCGGATTTACCCGGTTGAAATAATCATAGATTCCCAAATGGTTCTCGTCCTCGATATACATTTTATAAAGGTCGTTAAACAGCTCCTTGTCGATGGCAGAAGGGCGAGTCACGTTCCAGCCGAAGATATTACGGAAAATCTCCCCAAACATCTGGGCAGTCCCCGCACCACCTTTCATCCTTTCCTTGATGAATGTAGGATTCAATATCGTAGCACGCGTTTCCACAGAAATAGCGTCTTTTGCCTCTTGCAGCCTTCGGTTGTTCCGATTGCGGTAATCCGCCATGTAAGCATCCGGTTCTTTCCCAGTTATAGTCTTGACGGTCAATGAGAGGCCCCCCGTGAATTCATACACATGATCCAATGAAATAGGTCCCCACGTATTGCTCTGCCTGGGTTGAATGACCACATCTGTCTCAGTCAAAGCAGAAGCGAACAAATCCTTCTGAAAATTGCCCCAATTCTCATCGTCGCCGTAAGTAGCCCCCATGTTGTTCAAAAAGCCTTCCGCAATCTCCTTCTCGTCATCCCAGGAGCCACTATTCTCCGTATAACTCATAATACCGGTGCTATAACCACTGTTCACCGGACCGAAGACACGCATGGTGGACATCCGACGAGCCTCTTTCGGTGCGACACCTTTGTCCATCAGCGTCCGTTCTTGCAACAACGTACCGGAAGCCACATAGTTTGGATACACCTCATCCTGTGATTCCGAAGCCAAACGGACGGCATCCGTCAGCAACTTCAGGCAAGAGCCGGCAATGTCTCGCAATTGGCCTGAAACCTGAACGACCACATTGATACGAGGCCTTCCCAATTCCTGACTGGGGATTCGTTTTAAATCCACCACCCGGCCTTGGTTGTCACGTACAGGTTCAATTCCCAACATCCAAAATGCCTGAGCCAAAGTAGCACCTTCCGTTGTAATGAATTCGCCAGCCCAAAAAGTATAACTTACCTTTCTCGGATAATCGCCATGCTTCGTCACATATTGTTTAATCGTTGCTTCGGCCAAGCGTTTTCCATCTTCCCAAGCCCTCTGATTCGGAGCCATTTCAGCATTGATGCTATACATGTTCCTCCCAGTCGGAAGGACATTCGGATTAAGCACGGGATCACCACCGGGAGCCGGATAAATAGTTCCTCCGTCCAATGCCTTCACCATAGCATTAAACTCATTGGCCGTAGAAGCCAAGAGTTGTTCTCGATAACGCAAAGCCGGTTGTAGTTCGGAGGCTACTTGAGTCATATCCTTCGGAGGATTTTGCAACAAGGCCTTCAACACCGCCTTCGCTTTGGGCAAATAATGATGTGCAACGTAAGCGAAGTCCTGCAACTGGGCAGTTGTGATTTCACCTGCATCGCGATCTCGTTTCGCATACTCATATGCCAATGGGTCAACAGCTACGGCCATCGTGGTTGCCTGTAACTCTTCCGAGGAATAAGGTTCGCCCATCGTATAATAAGCAGCTATCATTTTCTCGTTTGCTATCTCCTCGGCAAAGGCATCCAATCGTTCCAGCTCCTCCTTCGTATAAGGCTTGTCAGGGATTGAATCCAAACCCAAATCACGGGAAAGCCCCAACCTAATCGATTCCTGCTTGACTTGAAACTCCAAAGAAGAAAGTCCTTTCAATTCATTGTCCAGCAATTTATGGATACCTTCCAGCAAAGTGCTGTAGCGTTGCCTCATGCCGCTTTCCGCATAAGGAGGTGTCAAATAAGTAACCAACTCGGCATGTGTGCGCCGCTTGGCTATGATTCCTTCACCTACGTTACCTGTCGTGTAAAAATAAAAATGGGGAAGATTCCCGACCAATACTTCAGACCAATCGGACTGGGAAAGCCCTGCATTTTTACCCGGCGTGTATTCCAAGTTCCCATGCGTCCCAAAATGGATAAGAGCATCAGCTTTGAATCCTTTTTTCATATATAAATAAGATGCCAAATAACTATGGGGTGGCGCGACTGGCATCCCATGAACCAATTTGAACTCATCATCGCCCAAGGCCGGGCGTGGCTGCGGGAACAACAAGACATTCCCATACTGCAAACAAGCTACCGCTATGCTATCGGGAGTTGCCAACAACTCACCGGGAGCAGCACCATACCTGTCAACCACCTCCTGGTATTTATGGGGGAGCAAGGTTTCCTTAGCCCATGTTTCATACACTTGGGTGCTCAACCAAATCGGATCACCCGTTTTCAAGAACGTTTCCTGCGCCCCTTTTGCATAGCTGCCCATGACGGAGCCTTTACGGTACAATTCTTTCTCGAACAATTCTTCCGTAGCCGGCAAACCATCCACTTGGTATCCCTCCCGTCGCAAACGTTTCAGAAAGTTATAAATGGAAGGAGCCACCTCCATGCCGCTCGCCAAAAGGGCATCCTTGCCCGGGGTCTTGAAATAGCAAATGGCCACTTTCTTCTCACGATTGGGCATATCACGCAGTTTAATCTGCCGGGTGAACAAATCCACGAAAGAGTTGATGCGCTCAGGCTCGGGCGTATATATAAAGTACCCTTCTTTATTTTCATTCAACGTCGAAATGCAAAGTGGGGCAATGCCACCATCTATCTCCGGAATGACCACCCGGGCTGTCAACGTCCCGCCCGTTACCGGCTTGCTTACATCCAGCCATTCTTCGTGCGATTGCATCAACGGGAATGGCATAAATAGCAAAATATTCTCTTGATGCAACCATTGAATCAAAGAATCATTTCCTAATCTTCCCATCGGCAAATAGACCATTGCATCCGGATGGAGGGAACGAATCATTTTCTCGCGTGCTTTCCCTGTGCTTGTCATCGGATACACATTGAATCCTGCTTGCGTGAGCCGGGATATCAGGGTGTCGACATGGGCACGATTCCCTTCTGTCGGGAAACTGACACCGGAAATCAGACCGACCTTACGCCCGTTTTCATGATAAAGATGTTTCTTTTTGAGGTAATCCGTCAATTGCCCGTCTGTCTCAAAGTATTTTCCATATTCCAAATGATAATACAGATTCTTAGGTAATTGGAAAGGAAGTTCATAATCATGGTCTCCCCATTTATAAGGCGTAGCCATTTCCCGGATATACCGTAATGCGTTGCGGTAGTTTTGCCGGCAGGTATTCTGAAAATACTTCGCAAGAACCTCTTGTTGTTCCGTGGAGACATTATGATTGATGATAAAATTGAAATTACGTAACGAGTTGGTAAAGATAGGAGTTCCTTTGGAGGCTGCCTTTTCCAGTTCCGCCACTTGCGAATCGTTCAGGAAAAGCCCTCTCCCATACATCATAACGGCATCATAGCCGGACACGTCGGCCAACTCCTCCATTGGGATGCACGTCACTTGGATATCGGCACAATCGTTGTTCAACGCTATGTCTGCCGCCTGTGAAGGCAAAGGATTGACTATTAATATCCGAGTCGGAGACAGCCAGTGACGCCAACCGAGATAACCGGCAATTAGCGACAGGATCAAACAAACGACCCAGACGATTCCTGTTTTCTTTTTCATTGCTATTTCTTTAATTTTCTATACTTCTTTCTGATATAGTTGACACTTAACATGACACCAGAAGCAGAAACCATAGTTCCTCCTAAAAGCAACATCCAAAGTATCCCTTTGCGTAATGTCCCATTTGAGTTCAAGCCTGGCAAACGCATCCGGTGCAAGGCGGTATATGTCCAGTATTTCCACCGGACCACCGTGTCCACATACCTTACTTTTGCCGTCTGCGGATGGATATAAAAGACACTGTTGCCGGCATCGTTCATTTCCACTTTCCAGACCGGCAACTGGGATTGTCCACGGTACATGGCATTCATGTCACGATAGTAGGTCTCGAAATGATTCAAAGAAGAAATCTCCACGGCCGACAATTGGAACACGGAATCTTTTCCATAAGCCTTATGGATAGCAGCGCAAACATCTTCTTCCGTCAAATCCAGTGGCTTCATGGTTGGGTCGGCAGCATCAATGTACCATTCTTTCTTGTCTTCTTTGAGCGTATAATAAGGATGGTTGCCAAAGCAACTCCACTTGATTTCTTTCGTTTTGGGGTATCGTGCCAGTGCTTGGCGGTAATCCAACTTGAATTGTTCCGGGCAGACGGATAAAACCTGTAGTTTTTTTACCGGGCTAACTGCCTTTTCTCCTTTCGATACATTCCACTCCTGAACACTGTTCAATGACATCATACCACTGAATGTAAATGTGAAAACAAACAATCCGAAAAAGATGCCACTTACATAATGCCAATGATACCATTTTTTTTTATATGGTGAAAAGGTTGAATGGGAACGACGGCGATTTTTCTTCCATACATCGATGGTCACCCAACATCCTGCAAAGACCATCAAACAGCCCAATGCCGTCAAAGTTATCATCGTTCGCCTCCAAAGAGCCGTATTTTGACGCAGCCAAGCGAAATAGCCCCAATGTGGGATTGCGCTGAACCAAGCCCAAACTCTTTCCTCATGAGTGGAATGCTGCAAGGCTTCACCGCTTTGCGAACTCATATAGAGCTCTGTCTTTTCCTTATCATTAAAATGTATTTTGTAGATAGGCAGTTCTTTCTTTAGTTTTTCAAAGGGAATCCATGTGTCCAAAGCATCGAGTGTATCTATGCGGCTTATAGGTTCTTTATTCCATAAGGAAGCGTTACGAAGAATATACTCCCGGCTGATGGGGAGAATTGTATCGGAAGGAGTGGCCGGCAGATTCAGTTCGCTTTTATTGGTTTTGATTTCAAAAACGGTCTGTCCCAACGTACGACAAAGTGACAAAGAACGTATCTTTTCGTCCTTAGCGACATGCGCTATCACATCGGCAATATCTGGCAAGGTGCCGGCAGTCCGGGTTAACAGCTCTTGCCTTTGCAATTTTTCTTTTTCACTGACTCTCGGGAAACGGTGATACATCATCACGAAAGCCGAGAGAAACCAGACGAGAAACAAGATACTGAGCAAAGTGCCCAGTACCCTGTGAATTGCGTACATTAGTTTGGTTAAAAACTTCATGTGCTTTTTGTTTGTCAATCGTTCTCGATTACACGAATCATATCGAAGAAGAAGCCGCCATCCACTTCTGCCCCCTTCTCGATGTTTCCAGTCTCGATATCATAGATATACATGATTGAGTTTTGGTCATCCTTCGTGTTGGTACCAAAATAAACTTTGTTGTTGAAGATGACAGAACGTTGCGAGAATCGTCCGCCGCTGTATGCCAGTTCTTTTCCATTGTAACTCATGCGGGTCTTCTCGCCCGTTGCCAAGTCCAAAAGGGCATAATAGTGGGAATAACCGTCGATATCCGTCGGTTTAAGTTTTCCTACTGCTGGCGCATTGTCGTTGCGGGCATAGATGAACGCTTTGCCATTGCCAATGTACTGCACCGTCAGCAATTTGCCATCCGCATTCTTGTAACCATTATAAGAAGGGTCGAACTCGGTTTCACCGGCATTGATACGAAGCAACATGCCCCTTTCAATGCCATCATCTTTGAAAGCGGCAAGGTACAGATTACCGGCTTCATCGTACATGACAGTGTTCTGCATCAATTCACCGTACGCACTGCCTGCCATTTCCGATTCCACAGGAGAAATGCTTTGGCTTTCCACTTCCATGGTTGCCGGATTGATTACCGCTACACGGAAGTTCGGCTCATTGACAGAGAATCTTGGTTTATTGGGGTCTGGAATTTTCTTGGCAAAATAGAAGTAGAACAGCTTGCTGTCCGTCGGGCGGCAAGTCAAGATTCCGGATGTCGTAAAGGATGTCCATCCTTCCGGGAGGGTGACACTTAATTCTCCTTCGTCGATGATTGTCATGTCGTTGGCATTCAACTTCGTCCAAATGATCTTGG
>CALBYC010000037.1 GCA_937890135.1 uncultured Parabacteroides sp. | reverse complement strand
CCTTTCCCATATCCCGTTTCTTCAGACAATTCCCGTTTGGCAGCTTCCATAGGAGAAGCGTCGGTAGGATCACAAACGCCTGCACAAAGTTCATAACGTACTTCTTGTATGCCATGGCGATATTGCCGGACAAAAATGTACTTCCTGTCTTTCGTAACAGCGAGGACATTGATCCACGTAGGATATTCAAGAATGTAAAAACTGGGAATTTGGTTTCCATTTGGCAATAGAACCCTATCTTTACGAGCTGTCAGCCAATTGTCCTTGTACAGGTAAACCGATTCAAGCACTTTCCACATCTTCCCCGCTTCTTTAACCTCATTTTTCATGTTATAAATATATTAAAAATGCACTCCCGTTGGATTCCCAGCAAGAGTGCCCTATTGTCATATGGTAAACTACCGCCTTAATTTGTTTCAGCTATCTTTTCCAATATCTTTAAAATAAAATTCCATGAATCTTCTACGGAGGCGATACGTACGGCCTCTTCGGGAGAATGAGGGTGAACGACATCCGGACCAATTGAAATCATGTCCATGTTTGGGTAAGCACCTTGGATGATGCCACATTCCAATCCGGCATGGATGACCTTCACTTCAGCTTCGGCATGAAACAGCTCTCTGTAAACCTGCCGCATCACTTTCAAGATAGGAGAATGAACATTGGGATTCCACCCATTGTAGCCATTGCTTTCTTCCACTTTTGCCCCCGCCATGGCAAATACACTCTCCAAGCTGGAGCACAACGCCATTTTACGGGATTCAGAAGAACTACGAACCAATATGCGGATCTCTATCAGTTCATTTTCCGTCTTTACAATCGCCAAATTGGATGAAGACTCGACTGTTCCGGGAAAGTCATGCAGCATCGAAATGACACCATTTTGGCATCCTTCGATGGCATTGATGAAATCATCCTGGATTTCTTCAGGAATCAACGTACCAGGCAATTCGGTCATTTCCGCAGTGAAGCTAATCCGGTTTTCAATTCCCTTATATTCATCTTGGTACATTTCTTGATAATCAGACACCAATTCCCACAGAGCCTCAACATTATCGCCCGGAATAGTAATGACAGCAACTGCTTCACGAGGAATGGCATTCAACATGTTTCCACCTTCAACAGATGAGAGCCGTGCGCCATAATCACAAACGGCTTCTTTCAAAAAACGGAACATCAGCTTATTGGCATTGGCCCTGCCCAAATGGATATCTAAGCCGGAATGTCCACCTTTCAATCCAGTCAAGAACAACTTGACAGCCACATCCCCATCCGGAATGTAGGTGTCTTCTTTGAACTGGAAAGAAATATCCATATCCATCCCACCAGCACATCCTACATATAATTCCCCCTGTTTTTCAGAATCGCAATTTAGTAATATATCCCCTTTCAACAGACCTGGTTTCAAACCGAATGCACCGTCCATGCCCTGCTCCTCATCTATGGTAAACAAGGCCTCAAGCGGGCCATGCTTCAAGTCTGGATCTGCCAACACAGCCATAATCAAAGCCACTCCCATTCCGTCGTCAGCGCCCAACGTGGTACCATGGGCTTTTACCCACTCGCCATCCACATAAGCATCTATCGGATCTGTCAGGAAATCATGTTTAACCGAAGAATTGCCCTGAGGCACCATATCCAAATGAGCTTGCAGCGTAACCGTCTTACGGTTCTCCAATCCCAAAGAGGCCGGTTTGCGTATAATCACATTGCCTGCCGTGTCCTGCAGCGTTTCCAAGCCCAATCCTTTTCCAAATTCATAGACATAACGAGTGACGTCCTTCATGTGCCCTGTTGGTCGAGGAATCTGTGTTAGCTCATAAAAATAGCCCCACACTGCTTTCGGGGAAAGCTCTTTAATCTCTGCTGACATAACTTATAGAATTAAATAATAAATATTTCCATTTCCCATATCAAATCTTTATAGTTGAACCTTCCATATGGTTATTCAAAACAGGCTCAATTGCTCCGAGGCCCGCTATTTCGATTGATAACCGGTAAAATCATCACACCAAACAAGCCACATAGTCCCGTCCATGCAGTCTGTATCGTATGCACGACCAGCGCAAAGGCCGCTGCATCATTTTCCTTCACGCCAAAACAGACCAAAGTGGATATCACCATGAAATGCCAAGGCCCGATGCCTCCTTGCACGGGAACCGCTACCCCTATGCTGCTCATCGTGAAAGCTATCAAGCCTACGGACAATCCCAAATCCTTAGTAAAATCAAAAGCATAAAAAGTAATGTAGAAATAGAGAAAATAACCCAGCCAAATCAAGGCAGTCTCCATTAAAAATTTCCCTTTCTCTTTCATCACCCAAAAGCTTTGTATGCCAAACCAAATATTTTTCAGCATTCCTTTTAACTTTTGAACCAGCGTAAAGTTACTCATATATTTGAATACGAACCAAATCAAAAGAGAAGAAATTACAAGAAAAATATAAATCCAAATTGAATGGGACATAGAATAGAAACCATCTACCAATTGAGGATTCCGTTGAAGGAACGACAGGAAGAAGTCAATATGAAATAAGAAAATGAACGATGCTATCAATCCGACGGCTATCAAATCGCTAACTCTGTCAATCAGCAATGTGCCTAACAATTTCGTAAAAGAAAGATTATCATATTTGGTCAACATGCCGCAACGCCACACTTCCCCCACTCTCGGAAGGACCAAGTTCACTGCATAATTTCCCAAGACTGCATAAACAGCATTGCACATCCTGAACTTCACCCCCATAGATTGGATGAGCAAGCCCCACCGTAATCCGCGTACCACGTTCGCTCCAAGCCCAAACAACAACGAAAAAAGGATAATCTTGTAGTCTACTCCCGTCTTAACGATGCCCCAAATCGCCGACAAATCCATATTCCGATAAAGATACCAAAGGAGCAAACAACCTAAAGCAAGGGGAAGAAGAATCTTTATTGATACACGCGTAACGCTTTTTATGTTCATCTAACACAATAATCTTTAAATAATTTGTACTTTTGCAACCTGCAAAGATATAGCAGTAATGAGCAGAACCTGTCAAGCAGGCTTGAACGGTAATGCAGGACGCAACTTATCTCTGTCTGATTTTTGGAACAAAGATAAGCATATTATTGAAGTTGGCAAGCATATAAAAGAATGAGATTGGTAAAACCGAAAAAAGCTTTAGGACAGCATTTCTTGAAAGATTTACAGATTGCGGAGAGGATTTCCGACACGTTAAAAGAGTATGTGGGGACTCCCGTGCTGGAAATCGGTCCGGGAATGGGTGTGCTTACCCAATTCTTATTAGAAGCACAGCACGACCTGAAAGTCGTAGAGTTAGACCATGAATCGGTTGAGTATCTGGAGCAGAACTTTCCGGATTTGCGAGGGCGTATCATCGCTCAAGATTTCCTAAGGCTGGATCTTTCCCAATTATATGACAAACCTTTTTGCGTCATCGGGAACTATCCTTATAATATATCCAGCCAGATATTCTTCAAAGTCCTTGACTACAAGGACCAAGTTCCCTGCTGTTCAGGCATGATTCAAAAAGAAGTAGCCGAACGACTGGTCGCTGCTCCCGGAAGCAAGACCTATGGCATCATCAGCGTTTTGTTACAAACCTGGTATGACATCGAATATCTGTTCACCGTTCATGAAAATGTATTCGACCCGCCACCCAAGGTAAAGAGCGCTGTTATCCGCATGACACGTAACCAACGCCAGCATTTGGAATGCGATGAGAAATTGTTCAAGACGGTCGTCAAGACAACTTTCAACCAAAGACGTAAGACTTTAAGAAACTCTATCAAGCCTTTATTAGGGAAAGAGTATACTGATTATAGCCAACCGATATTTGACAAACGGCCGGAGCAATTATCGGTGGAACAGTTCATCGGTTTAACCCTGCAAGTGGAAGCATGGCTGAAAAGCCAACAATAGAGAATAAAGACAAGGGAAAAGCGGTTCGATATGATATGCCGCTAATATTAATGCTCATATAATTCCTGTTAATGGAAATACTAAATAAAGACAGCGGCAAGTTTTCTTCCAAGGCTTTGGGATGGGCAGTACTACTGTTCGTTCTATTGCTATTGCCCAACATCGTGGTTACTTGTTTGGGTAGCGATTTGGAAGGCAATCCCCTTAAACGGATTGCCTATCTGACCCTGTCAATCCTACTGGTCTTGCTCCCGTCCGTGTTCATGAGATGGAGAAACTATTTTTTATGGATGGGGACATTTTTCATATTCTCACCGATAGAAATAGGGCACGTCGTCTTTTGCAAGATGCCTATTTCAACCGGACTGATTACCTCTTTGTTCCACACCAATTTCAAAGAGACATTTGAATTGGTCAGTGCCTTATATTATTATTTAGTTCCATTGGTGGCACTCATCGTTCTTTATTATTGGATAGCTTTAACTAAAATACCCGACGAATGGACATGGAGCAAAAACTGGAAAAAAGGACTGCTTCTCTCGTTTATCTTATTCAATATTGGATTATGGGGAGCCATGCGGAAGTTATGCCAATCTACTACTGATTGCTCATTTACCTTATATGCCAATACAAATGCTGCCTTCAAGGGCAAATATAAAAAAACATACCCTGCCGATTTGATTTATGGGGTTGGAGAGTTTCTTTGTTTGGAACGTGAAATTAAAATCATGAACAGGCGTTTGGCCGATTTCTCTTTCAAAGCGAAAAAAGAAAAAGGCGTTCCGGAACGAGAGATTTATGTGTTGGTAATTGGGGAATCTTCCCGCTATTCCAATTTTTCAGTGAACGGTTATCATCGAGAAACATCCCCCAATTTGGACAACGCAGAGAATCTTGTCTCTTATTCCAAGGCTGGCTCGGAGGCCAACTTGACAGAAGTGGCTTTGCAACTGCTGTTGACGCGAGCCACCGCAGATTCTCCTCAGACTGCTTATGAAGAAAAGGCTCTGACTGACGCCTTTATCGAATGCGGCTACAAAACAGCTTGGTTGGGCAATCAGGCTGCCAATTACGAATTTGTCCAACGCATCACGGGCAAAATGGATTACCGGGATTTTCCAACGACCGAATTTGGCGCACCGGACAACTACGATGAGGATTTGCTGCCCGACTTCAAAAGAATTATACAGGAAAATACATCGAAACAATTGATTGTTTTGCACTTGTTGGGAAGCCATTTCCGTTACAACTCCCGTTATCCGGAATCATTCTGCCGCTTCCAACCTGCTTTGACCGGAACATCCAGCTACGATGTCATTGAACCAGCCAATAAAGACATCTTCGTGAACAGCTATGACAATACGGTTTATTATACCGATTCTATTTTGGGTGAAGTCATACGGCAACTGGAATCTGCTGAGGCAATTGCTTCCATGGTTTATATTTCCGACCATGCAGAGAATTTGTATGACGACGAACGACTAATGTTCATGCATGGAAATACGCAGCCATCGGAGTATGAGATTCATATCCCTTTCTTCTTCTGGTATTCCGATGCCTATAAAAAATTTTTCCCGGAAAAAGTCAACCAAATTGTACAACACAAAGAGAAAAGAATCAGTACGAGGAATCTTTTTTACTCATTCTTAAGCATAGCGGGTATAACCACTCCATACGACAACCCGGAACTGGACATCACCTCTCCAGCATTTAAGGAAGATAGCGTATGGAGGACAATTACCCCGGATAAACGAATCATCAAAACAAAGTAACCATGACGGAGCCAACGAAAGAATATATTGATAATCTGAAAAAGATAATCGAAGAGAAAGATGATGCAAAAGCAAGTGCATTGTTACAAGATTTGTATCCTGCCGACATTGCCGAATTGTATAAAGACTTGAATCTCCAAGAAGCTATATATCTCTATCTGTTGATGGATGGAGAAAAGGCAGCAGACGTGTTGATGGAGTTGGACGAAGAGGACAGGCATAAGCTGCTCCGGGAATTGCCTAACGAATTAATTGCCAAGCGGTTTGTCGACAACATGGAGACGGACGATGCGGTTGATTTGATGCGAGAGCTGGATGAAGACCAACAAGAAGAGATTCTTTCCCACATTGAAGACGTGGAACAGGCCGGCGATATCGTTGACCTGCTAAAGTACGACGAAGACACCGCCGGCGGCCTGATGGGCACTGAGATGATCGTGGTGAACGAGAATTGGAGCATGCCCAAATGCATTGACGAAATGCGCAAACAAGCAGAAGAGATGGATGAAATCTATTACGTCTATGTGGTGGATAACGAGGAAAGGTTGAAAGGGGTACTACCTTTACAAAAACTGATTACCAACCCTTCCGTTTCCAAGATACAGCATGTGATGAAGAAAGACCCGATTGCCGTACGTGACAGCGATAGCATCGAAGAGGTAACAGAGACCATAGAAAAATATGACTTGGTGGCCCTGCCGGTCGTCGACAGCATCGGTAGGTTAGTGGGGCGCATTACTATCGATGACGTAATGGACGAGGTCCGCGAACAGCACGAACGCGACTACCAATTAGCATCAGGTATCTCGCAAGATGTGGAAACGTCCGATAATATATTCACACAGACCGCAGCCCGCCTGCCTTGGTTATTGATTGGCATGATTGGAGGATTGAGCAATTCTGTCATTTTGGGTGGATTCGAGGCCAATTTGGCAAACAGCCCCAAAATGGCACTCTTCATTCCTTTGATAGGTGGAACAGGGGGAAATGTCGGCATCCAATCATCGGCTATCGTGGTACAAGGATTGGCCAACAACTCTTTAAA
>CALBYC010000036.1 GCA_937890135.1 uncultured Parabacteroides sp. | reverse complement strand
TTCTGAAATAATATGCGTTCCTTGTTCCTTCAGTTTTTTTATGATTGGGGCTTTGTCAGGAATGCCTGGGCTTTTGATTATTTCATCTGCGTTTAATATCAGGGATTCGGTGTGATGCCCCTCCTCCCAACGGATATCATGCGCATCCAAGCATTCTTTATATTTAGGCTTGATTGCGGATGAGTCAGAAACAAACACATCAAAACCTTCTTTTTTAGCCAGCACGGCAGCTCCCGTACCGCTTTCTCCTGCACCCAATACGACAATTCTCTTGTTCATTTTATCTCATCTTTAATGTAACAATCGTAATCACAGCCAATATTATGCCGATCAACCAAAACCGAACAACTATTTTCGATTCCGGAACGACATTTATCGGTTTTTGTATCCATGCCTGGATACCTGCATTGCCCGGCTTCTGGAAATGGTGATGCAACGGGGCCATTTTAAAAACCCTCCGTCCTTCCCCATATTTCTTCTTCGTATATTTGAAATAGAACGTCTGGATAATGACCGACAAACTTTCCGCCAAAAAGACTCCGCACAAGATAGGTATCAACAATTCTTTACGGATAATGATAGCGAACACGGCTATGATCCCGCCCAACGTAAGACTTCCCGTATCGCCCATGAATACCTGGGCTGGATAAGAATTATACCATAAAAATCCGACTGTCGCGCCGATAAAGGCTGCCGCATACACCACCAGTTCCTCTACCCCGGGGATATACATGATATTCAGAAACGATGCGAACTCCAAGTGCGAGGACATATACGCCAATATCCCCAAAGCAACGCCAATGATGGCAGATGAACCTGCGGCCAGCCCGTCCAATCCGTCTGTCAAATTAGCCCCGTTCGACACTGCCGTCACTACGAATATCACCATCAGGACAAACACGGCCCAGGCGGCTTCTTCTTTATAATCTCCCGCCCAGCTGACTAATCTCGCATAGTCGAAATTGTTGTTTTTCACAAAGGGGATGGTCGTTTTGGTCGATTTCTTCTCTATTGTGTGAAAGCGCACGGATTCTATCACATTGTCATGGCGAACCTCCATGTTCTCTTTGATGACGACATCCGGACTTAAAAACAAAACTAATCCGACAATAAGGCCCAAGCCTACTTGCCCGATTATTTTGAACCTGCCGTGCATTCCTTCTTTGTTCTTCTTGAACACTTTTATATAATCGTCCGCAAAGCCTAAAGCCCCTAACCACAAAGTGGTCACTATCATTAATATGACATATATGTTTCCAAGTTTTGCAAACAGCAATGTTGGGATTAAAATGGCGATGATAATGATGATGCCTCCCATAGTCGGAGTCCCTTTCTTGCTCATCTGGCCTTCCAGTCCCAAATTCCTCACTGTTTCCCCAATTTGCAGATATTGCAACTTATCGATAATCCGCCGGCCGATTGCCGTGGAAATGAACAATGATAATATCAGAGCCAGACCGGAACGGAAAGAAATGTACTTGAACATTCCTGCCCCGGGCAAGTCCAATTGATCCAAATAGTTAAATAAATAATAGAGCATCTTTTTCCTATTTCTGTAAACTAAAGATTCCACGGATTATCTCACGGTCATCGAAATGGTGCTTTACGCCTTTCACCTCTTGATAGTCTTCATGGCCTTTCCCTGCCACCAATATGACATCTCCTTTCTGGGCCATTGCGATAGCCGTACGGATGGCCTGTTCGCGATCTGTGATGCAAAGTGTATGCCCCATATCATCAGGAGCCAGTCCTGCAACCATATCCTGGATGATTGCATCGGGGTCCTCGAACCGGGGAT
>CALBYC010000035.1 GCA_937890135.1 uncultured Parabacteroides sp. | reverse complement strand
ACAAATGAACAAATACATCGAGACGTATCTTCCCGTTGAAAAACTGGAAAAAGCGGGTGTCCGCTTCTCCCATAGTTTCTACCCGCTCAAAGAAATGCACGCTAAGGACGAAAACATAAAAAGCATGACCGTTATGCTTCTATTGGTAGCTTTTGCCTTGCTTTTTGTCGCATCTATGAACTACATATTGATAACGGTATCTTCAGTCATCACACGTTCCAAAGAAATAGCTGTACGGAAATGTTACGGGGCAACAGGGAAAAATATCAGTAGCATCATCCTTTCCGAAGCGTTTGTCCATGTCATCATTGCTTTGCTTATCGCCGTCATGATTCTATTCACATTCAAAGGAACCGTTGAACGATTGGTAGGGACTCCTTTGGCCGATCTGCTGAAAAGCGGCAGCATGTGGAGCCTTACCGCAATCTGTCTCTTGATCCTGTTGGTGACCGGCTTGCTCCCAGGTTCGCTGTACGCCCGCATCCCGGTGGCTGCTGCTTTCCGCAGATACCGCGAATCAAAAAGGTTATGGAAATTGGGATTGTTGTTCCTGCAATTCTCGGCAGCCACTTTCTTGGTTTCTCTCCTGTTTTCGTTAAACCGCCAATACACGTTGATGGAAAACGATGACCCGGGATACGATTATGAGAATTTGGCTTTTGCAGCCGCCAACGGACTGGATACGGCACAACGCAAAATGGCCTTGCAGGAGATATCCCGTTTACCGGAAGTTGCGAAAGTCTCATATTCCTGTACACTTCCTTTTGATGCGGCAAGCGGGGATAACATTACCCTGCCCGGGGAAAGCAGAGAGCTGTTCAACGCGGTGGATATGTATTATGTGGGTGAACATTTCCTTGACATATTGGGCATCCGCATCGTAGACGGAAAGAACTTCAACCCTACCCTGAATGCAGACGAAGAAATAATGGTCAGCCAAAGTTTCGTCAAGAAGATGGAAAATACGGCTGGATGGACAGGTAGTCCGGTAGGGAAACAGGTTTGCGTCACTTCACACAATTCAAAAGGGAAAGCACAAACTATTTGCGGGGTGTTTGAAGACTTCCGGATAGGAACCTTGCAAACCAAAGACGATCGTCCTATTGCCATGTTCTATTCTCCCCAAATTTACTGGGGCTGCTATCTGATCAAATTCCATAAGATAACCCCCGAGGCCATCCAAAAGGTTGAAGACACTTTGCTATCCATCGCACCCAACAAGGAAATACATGTCTACAACTACAAGAACGAATTAGTGGACAGCTACAATAATATCAAGAACTTCAGGGATTCCGTGCTTGTAGGCGGTTTGGTTATTTTGGCGATTGTGTTCATCGGATTAATCGGCTATACGACGGACGAGGTTAATCGGCGCAAAAAAGAGATTGCCATCCGCCGCATCAACGGAGCCTTGCTGCCTGACGTTGAAAAGGTATTCTTGATAGATATAGTAAAGATGGCTGTGCCTGCGGCATTGATTGGCTTGGCACTGGCATGGAAAGTCATCACCCACTGGCAAGAACAGTTCTCGGAAAAAGCTCCTCTGCCCTGGTACATTTTCGTATCCGCCTTCCTGCTGGTTTTAGCTGTCATCTTTGCCGTATCGGCCTACAATGTGAGAAGAGTGGCGAACGATAACCCGGTCAACAGCTTGAAAAGCGAATAATAACATTTAAACGAAGAAAAATGAATATCATATTAAGTTTAAAAAGTTACTTGAAGTTCCTGGGACGCAATAAAGTGTACACAGCGATAGACCTGTTCGGCTTATCCATCTCCTTGATGTTCGTACTACTCATTGCCGTTTACACGGTACAAGAGTTCACAACAGATAAATTCCAAGAGAACAAAGAACGCATCTACTTCATCGGATGCGAAGATGCCCCCGTCGCCGGTGCAGCCATCCCCTATATGCTGAAGGAGCGGTATCCGGAAATAGAGAATGCCTGCCCCATCGTCACGGATCAAATCAGCGATTTACCTGTCTCTGTCGAAGGGAAAAAGTTCAATGCGAATATAACATTTGCCGACACGTCTTTCTTTAGCATGTTCTCTTTTCCTCTTTTGCAAGGAGACCCTAAAAACGTACTGGTCGACAAAATGAGCATCGTGCTTAGCCAATCATTTGCGAGAAAGGCATTTGGAACGGAAGATGTCGTGGGTAAAAGCATTGCCATCAATGATTCCATCCATTTTACCGTAACGGGGGTCATGACGGACTTGAAGCATTCAGCCATCAAAGAGGCCGATGCTTTAATGCCCTGGCGCATTGTCGGAGAATTCAATCCATCCCTTGCTCCAGACCAAATGGGCAATGCCGGCAGCACCCTTTGCGCAGTCATGGTACACAAAGGGGTCGATTTCAAGCAAAAGACGAATGACATCTTGGAATGGTACAAAACCTTCTTTTGGCCTTATCAAATGGGTGTTTGGAAAGAAGTACGCATGGAGACTTTAAATGATTTCTATTTCTCCGGATGGGCAGACGGTGGGCCTTTGAACACAGGCGACAGAACCATGGTACTGCTCCTGATGTCTGTCGGCATCATCGTCCTCGTGTTTGCCCTGCTTAACTACATCAATCTTACAGTAGCCCAAGCCGGATTCCGGGCTAAGGAGATGGCAACCTGCCGGCTACTGGGCTCCTCGCGCATGGAGCTATTCTGGAGGTTGATGGGGGAATCTACCCTGTTATGCTTGATAGCCTT
Source organism: uncultured Parabacteroides sp. (assembly GCA_937890135.1). Lineage (GTDB taxonomy): Bacteria > Bacteroidota > Bacteroidia > Bacteroidales > Tannerellaceae > Parabacteroides. The sequence goes on along the minus strand of CALBYC010000035.1, from coordinate 15,190 downwards.
GGGCTTGGCCATCCTACTCGCCTTTTGGGTGGTCGCCCCAGCCAGCAATCTGCTGCAATGCAACTTGGATTTAACCGTCTTATTCCATCCGGAATGGATGGTGGTCATGTTACTGACGGTACTCGTCGTGGGCTCGTTGGCCGGCTGGCTTCCCGCCGTAGTCATCTCTTCCGCCAAGCCCATCGACATCGTAAAAGGCACTTTACGGGTAAAAACGAAAATGGTATTCAGCAAAGTATTCATCACTTTCCAGAATTTCATTACAATAGTCATGCTAAGCTGCTCGTTTGCCATGATATTGCAAATCAACCACCTTATCAAAGCCCCGTTGGGATACAACACGAAAAACATCTTCGTCGTGGGAAACACGGCTTTGAATCCAACGCAGTCACAGACCTTCCTCAACAAATCGCAAGGCATAAGCGGAGTAAGCAGAGCCGGGATGAGCATGGGACTTCCCATGTTCGGGAGCAACAACTCTACCAATGAGTATTTGGATGGAGGCATTAAAAAGAACATCAGCTTCCAACAATACGTCATGGATCATAATGCTTTCGACATACTCGGATTAAAAGTCCTCCAAGACAACCACCTAAGCACCCCGTCATGGTATCTTAACGAAACAGCCATGAAAGAGATGAATTTGCCAAAGGATGCCACGGACTTCTCCTTGGTAGGTCGCAAAGAAGCTATTCCCATCGCCGGTATCATCAGCGACTTCCACGAAAGGAATGCGACATCACGCATAGCCCCCGTCATGTTCATGTTCGACGAACGAGGCATGCGCCCTTGGCATTTCATCATAGAAATAACGGGCAACCCATACGAAACCGTCAAGGAAATAGAAAAAACATACGAAGAACTTTCTGGAGGAGCGGCCCTCAGCGGGGAATTCATGGACAATGCGATCCAAGCGAGCTTTGAATCGCAAATCCGGATGGCCAAGATTGTTACAATCGTGACAGTCATTGGCATTATCATCTCGCTACTGGGACTATTGGCGATGTCTACCTATTTCATCCAACAACGCTCATTGGAAATAGCGGTACGCAAAGTATTCGGGTCGGAGACCAAACAGGTATGGACACAATTGGTAAAAACATTCCTGATATATGTCATCATCGCCTTCGTGTTTGCCATTCCGGTTTCCTGGTATGTCATGAACGATTGGTTGTCCAGCTATTCCTACAGGATTAGCCTGAACCCATTGATTTTCCTGGCAGCCGGACTATTCTGCCTGCTCATTTCTTTCCTCACCGTCTTCCTGCAGAGCAAGAAAGCTGCGGAACGGAATCCGATAGATAGTTTCCGGCATAAGGAATAAAGAACAGTGCCGGCCTTTTCCCGGAAAGGACGCATCCTTTCCGGGAAAAGGCCGGCACTAAAATTCTAAACGGATGCCAACTCTTATTCAGCCTGATTAAAGCCCTTGGCCGTGGCAGTTCTTGTACTTCTTGCCGCTGCCACAGGGACAAGGATCATTGCGGCCCACGCGTTTCTCCGCTCGTACCGGTTCATGGGGCACTTGGGCTTCCTTCTCTTCCATGCCCGGCTTTTCGGCACGGTATCGGCTCATGTCCTCATGTTCCTCTTCCTTTGCTTGTTCTATCTGGATACGCTGGCGCTCTTCCGCTGCGGCCTGAATGGCTGCGGCCTGCTGTGCGAGTGCCTGTGCCTGCATGGCAGCACGCCTTGCCTCCATCTCCTTGCGTTCTTCTTCGGACACCTCCCTTACCGGAATCTGCCCACGCATCAAGATGGCCACAGTCTTGCGGTTCATCGTATCCACCATGTTCTTGAACAAATTGTAAGACTCCAGTTTATAGATCAACAACGGGTCTTTATGCTCGTAGCTGGCATTCTGCACGGAATGGCGCAACTCGTCCATCTCACGCAAGTGCTCCTTCCAAGCCTCGTCAATCGTATGCAGCACGATGGACTTCTGGAAAGATTTCACGATAACCTTGCAATCCGTGTCGTATGCTTCTTTCAAATTGCAGGAAATGTTGTACATGCGTTTGCCATCAGTGATTGGGATCATGATGTTCTCATACATCGCACCTTGGTTCTCATAAACCTGCTTGATGACAGGAGAAGCGACCTGCGCCATACGTTCCATGCGTTGCTTGTAGGCTTTCAAGGCAGCATCGAACAGCTTGTCACCCAGCTCTGCGGGCTTCATAGACTTGAACTCGTCTTCCGTGAACGGAGCTTCCATGGCAAACACCTTGAACAGTTCCACTTTGAACCCTTCATAATCCATGCTATCAGCGAACTGGTCGGCCACGGCGATAGCCGTATCGTAAATCGTATTCAATACATCCAAGCCGATGCGTTCCCCCATCAAGGCGTGACGACGGCGAGTGTAAATCACGTTACGCTGGGAGTTCATCACGTCATCATATTCCAGCAAACGCTTACGGATGCCGAAGTTGTTCTCTTCGACTTTCTTTTGGGCACGCTCCACGGACTTGCTCAACATGGAATGTTCCAAGACTTCTCCCTCTTTGAAGCCCAGCTTGTCCATCAAGTTCGCAATCTTTTCGGAAGCGAACAAACGCATCAAATTGTCCTCCAAAGAGACGAAGAACACGGAAGAACCCGGGTCGCCTTGACGGCCGGCACGACCGCGCAGCTGACGATCGACACGGCGGCTTTCGTGACGTTCCGTACCGATGATGGCCAAACCGCCGGCGGCTTTCACTTCCGGACTCAACTTGATATCCGTACCACGGCCCGCCATGTTGGTAGCTATCGTAACGGTACTGCTTTGACCTGCCAAAGCAACGATTTCAGCCTCCTTCTGGTGCAATTTCGCATTCAACACATTGTGTTTGATTTTGCGGAGGGTAAGCATACGGCTCAGCAATTCAGAAATCTCGACAGAAGTCGTACCTACCAAGACCGGACGGCCCGCCTGCGTCAATTTCACGATTTCTTCAATGACAGCCGCATACTTCTCGCGCTTCGTCTTATAGATACGGTCGTTCATATCTATGCGGGCGATCGGACGGTTGGTCGGTATCACGACTACATCCAATTTATATATATCCCAAAACTCGCCAGCCTCCGTTTCAGCCGTACCTGTCATGCCGGACAATTTATGGTACATACGGAAATAGTTCTGCAAGGTGATGGTGGCGAATGTCTGAGTGGCCGCTTCCACCTTCACACGCTCTTTTGCCTCGATGGCTTGGTGCAAACCGTCCGAATAACGACGTCCATCCATGATACGGCCCGTCTGCTCGTCCACAATCATCACCTTGTTGTCGATAACGACATATTCATCGTCTTTTTCAAACAAAGTATAAGCCTTCAACAACTGGTTGATAGTATGGACACGTTCACTCTTTACAGAATAGTTGGCCAATATTTGATCTTTCTTCGCTTGCTTCTCTTCTTCCGTCCCTTCAAAGTGCTCCAACTGGGAAAGCTCAGTGGCAATGTCAGGCAATACGAAGAACTGAGGGTCATCCGAACTACCCGTGAGCAAGTCGATGCCTTTATCGGTAAGCTCCACGCTATTGTTCTTCTCATCGATGACCATATACAGTTCATCTGTCGCTTCGTGCATGTGACGCATGTTTTCAGACATGAAATATTCTTCCGTCTTCAACATCTGAGCCTTCACGCCCGGCTCGCTCAAGAACTTAATCAAAGCCTTGCTTTTCGGGAAGCCCTTGTAAGAGCGGTACAATTGGACAGTACCCTCTTCTACTTCCTTGGGATCGCTGCTTGCCATCTTCTTCTTGGCTTCAATCAGCAGTTTTTGGCATAAATCTTTTTGGGCATTGACAACTGTTTCAACGTTTGGCCTGAACAATTCGAACAATTGTTCCTCTCCCCTTGGTATCGGGCCTGAAATAATCAACGGAGTACGGGCATCGTCGATTAATACGGAGTCGACCTCATCAACAATCGCATAATTATGTTTGCGCTGCACCAAATCTTTCGGACTGGTAGCCATGTTATCACGCAAATAGTCAAAACCGAATTCATTATTCGTACCGAAGGTAATGTCCGCCATATATGCACGACGACGAGCATCCGAATTAGGCTGATGCTTGTCAATGCAGTCAACGGACAAGCCATGGAACATATACAACGGTCCCATCCATTCCGAGTCACGCTTGGACAAATAATCGTTGACGGTAACGACGTGCACGCCGTTTCGTGTCAATGCATTCAAGAATACCGGTAAAGTAGCCACCAAAGTCTTACCTTCACCTGTGGCCATTTCCGCAATCTTGCCTTTATGCAAGACTACGCCCCCGAACAGCTGCACGTCGTAGTGTACCATGTTCCAGGTAATCTCGCTGCCACCGGCCATCCAATGGTTGGCATAAATAGCTTTGTCATCCACGATTTTCACGAAATCGAAACGAGTGGCCAGCTCGCGGTCGAACTCGTTTGCCGTGACGACCACTTCCGGACTTTCGGAAAAACGGCGGGCAGTATCTTTCATGATGGCAAAAGCCTCGGGGAGAACCTCGTCCAAGACGGTTTCCATCTTATTGGTTATCTCCTTTTCAATCTTATCCACTTCGGCCCAGATAGCTTCACGTTCTTCAAGTTCTTTGCTATCTATGCCTTCGCGCAACTTGTCGACCTTTGCACGCTCGACTGCCACATAATCCTGTATATGTTGCTTAATGTCATCCACTTTTTTACGCAGCTCATCATTCGATAACTGCTGGATGGATGGATAAACGGCTTTGATTTTCTCAACGTACGGAGTAATTTCTTTCAAGTCACGTTGCGACTTGTTCCCGAACAACTTCGTCAAAAACTCATTAAATCCCATAATTTATCAAATTGGCGGCGCATGGCTATTCTCATTTTTTCAGCCACGCACACGGAATGGTTACTACTTTTATTCAATTAATCATTATCCCGGAAGGCGCAAAATGCACTTAATGATTCTGCGTCATCTCGAAAAGAGGTAAAGTTTGAGAAGCGTTCGGTGGCCTGATTCTTAAAATATAGGTTACCGTAGGAGCAACTTCTGCAGCTTTGACATTCCGGTAAATCCTCTCAGGTTTTATACCGTTGCCCAAAAAGACCAAAGGAGTTATCACTGCATTATTGCGTATGATTTTTACTTTTTCTTTTGGATTGTCTGTATTGATTTTCCAACCCGGCTGCAATTCAATGATTAAGTCACCGCGTCCCAAATGATGCGTCCCTTCACGGAACTTGGCGGTGCCTTCGTTCCAATCACCAAATATCAAACTGTTGTCAGTCGTCACATGCTGCACTCCGCTGAATTCCTTCAAGAAAGCAGCAGCTTTATTCTGAAATTCCGCCAAATCCAATTTGGCATCTTCTATGGCTTTCCTATTTAAATAAATCTGATTGTTATAAAAACCTTTCACCCAATTTGTCTGCTGGCCATACAATGCCATCAAATACATATTTAGCAATGCCACACAGCGTTTAGGATGAAATTCACCGCCTGCAATAAAAGAATCCAGCTCTTGCGTATATTCCTCTTCACTCTTATAATACCCCGAACCCGTAAAAACGACCAACGTCTTAGACAAACCAACTTTTTTATCTATCGCATCCAAAAGCTGTTCGATGTCTTTGTCTAATTGGCAATACGTATCCTGTACTTCATAAGAGTACTCCTTGTTCATGTTGCCACGATAATTGCCGGCATAATATGTTACAGACAACATGTCCGGACAGGTACGGGTCCCAAAGCCGCCATACTCCAAGAATTGCAAAGCCAGACGGTTCACTTCCTTATTCACAAAAGGAGTCGTCTTTAGATTCGGATAGCAATTCAAGTCCTTTTCACTGAACGTATACTTAAACGGAAGTTCATCCAAGACGTATGGAAAAGCATTCATTTTCTCCAATCCTAATGTTGGAGTCCATACCATCTTGTTTAGACGGGCAGAGAGGGATTCTGTCCCGCTATTGTAACGGTCCACATACCATGGTACGCTCTTATAATAGGTAGTAGTCGCCCATTTCCCGTTAGAGTCATCTATCCAAAAAGCCCCGTTTGCCGCATGTCCTGCCGCTAAAATCGCAGCCTCAGGGTTAGGTGCAATCGAGTAGACATCACTTCTCCCTTTGGAAGCAATCTTCAGCTCGTCGCCTATAGTAGAACTGTACAAAGCCTTAGGAGAATAATTATCCTTTGTATAATTGCCTAAGTAAGAAGGGTCGTAAAGGATGGATGTCTCTTTTTCTGTATCGAAATCATATTTTTTCCCCGATGATATGCCGTTGAAGCAAGGATTTGAACCCGTAAACAAAGTCGCAAATGCTGTCGCTTCCTCCACATTTGAAAATTCAAAATGGATATTTGAATAGACTTTACCTTCATTCAACAAACGTTTAAAGCCACGCTCTCCGAATGTATTATAAAAGTACTCGATATAATCCCCCCGCAACTGGTCAACTGTGATGCATACGACCAATCTGGGAACTTGCTGCTGCGCCTCCATATTGGTTACAGCCAATATCGCAATCAGAGATGATAATATTTTCCGTACTTTATTGTCCATTTATTTTCTACTTTAACTGTTTTTCCTGTTGAAAAACACGGAAAAGACAAGAGGCAGACCGGGATCCTAACGTGATAATCAACGGAATAACGGCATTGTTCATCTGTTGCGGGATAAATTTCCATCCCAACAGGATCACCATTACCGCTGCAAAGTTAATAAAATGATAATAAAAAACAGCTTTTCTTCCTTTTTTTACCAAAGTAAGCGGCAAAACACATAGTTGCAAAGGATGCAGCCAAAGCAAGTTCCAGTTTGGACAGGTGCACGGATGTTCTGATAGAAAACTCAAAAAGAAAAGAATGCACCCGGCAAGTCCTGCTAATGTAAAAAGCAAACCATCGAACCATTTGCAATAAAATTTTCCATGATACTCACAAGCGGTCAATGACAACGTCATAACACAAACAATGAAAGCACACAATAACGGTGTCATCCAGACATGGTTCAGTTCCTCGTCCGCATCGGAAGGTAAAATCACCGTATCCTTAACCAAAGGGCGGACATTGCCTTCTTCGTCTACAATTCGGGCAGTGGATACGGCTTCTTTCATATACTCTGGTAAAAACATCATTTCATGAGCAGTGGCAAGGCGATCGGTCGGACTGCCTAAAGCCAAATCACAACCAAACGTCAGCCAAGGATGGTTACGGGTACAATAATTTATCATCTCCCTGAATGTTTTCTTTGGCGGAGTCCATCGATAAGAAACGTTCCCTGTGACATTTTCCTCAATCAAACGTATCGGCCGCGTAGCGCAGTTATCGAAAAAAAAGTTATAACGATATGTTCTGTTCTGCGGTTCATAATTCTTTTGCAATGCATTCCAAATGCGCATCGCCTCTTCATGCGATAAATCCAGCACCTGCTCGGTCACGCTGCTCCCTCTCATTTGATATTCTATCACATAATCGGAATAACGGTATGCGGCCAACATATAATCCGTCTCACCTTTCGCAAACCTATAAATAAAATGAGGCTGGGAAAAATTGAATATGCCATAGTTAAAAACGATATCCAATTTATTTGCTTCGCAAGGCGGCATGACCATAAACGGTGAACACTTCCCCCTCATAAGGAGAACTGGTCAACAAACTAATCTGCAGGCTGTCTTTTTGCGCCATCAGCTGAAAAGAGACCAGCAAACATAGCAGCCCCGCAATTCTTCGTAAAGCACGATTAGTTACCTTACACCTTATCATTTTTTCATTTTTCAACTTCTTATCATTTTCAAGACATCCTGTTTTTGTAGTCTTCATATCCAAATTCACGAACCAACCTAAAACCTTTCTGTGGATTCCAAATGCCAATCGAAGGGTGCGTGACACCGTTAAACATCGTTGTTTTCACCATCGTATAATGAATCATATCCCGGAATACTATTTTATCCCCGATTTCAGGCTCCTTGCCTCCATCAAACGCCCAATCGCCATAGAAGTCTCCTGCCAAGCAGCTGTTTCCTCCCATTCTCCAACGTCTTTCCCCCTCCACGGGCTCATGCGCTCCTAATATAACGGGTTTGTAAGGCATTTCCAGACAATCAGGCATATGGCAAGCGAAAGAAACATTCAATAGCATCGTATTGATTCCACCATTGCATACTTTATCTTCCACGGTAGCGACCAGACATCCGGTGTCCCAAGTAAAAGCACTACCTGGTTCCAAAATCAGTTGCAAATGAGGATGCTTGGATTGGAATTCGTTCAAAATGCCAATCAATTCGTCCTCGTCATAATCCTTATGTGTCATCAAATGTCCACCTCCCATATTCAACCACTTTATCCGAGGAAAGAATTTGCCGAACCGTTTCTCCACTGCGGCCAAAGTCTGTCGCAAATCATTCGGGCGTGACTCACACAAGGCATGGAAATGCAGCCCTTCGATGCCTGCCGGAAGCTCCTGCAAGTCTTCGGACAAAATCCCTAAACGCGAACCACGGTTACAAGGATTGTACAAATCTGTTTCCACCGTGGAATATTCCGGATTGACACGTAAGCCACAAGACACATGTGCCGCATGGGCCTTCCCGGCATAACGTCTGTACTGACTTAGGGAATTGAAGGTGATGTGGCTGCTCAGACTTAATATCTCATCTATTTCATTCGCAGTATAAACCGGAGCGTAAGTATGCGACTTTTCCCCAAACTCTTCATAAACAAGACGAGCCTCTGCCAACGAGCTGGCGGTGGCTCCATCCGAATTTTTTTTAAGTACCGGGAAAATGCTCCACATCGCATTCGCTTTCAAAGCAACAATGATGTGTGCTTTGGTTGCTTTGCGTACTTTGTCGATGACCCCCATATTGGCTGACAACATCGACTCATGCAGCACATAACAAGGAGAAGGAATGGAAGAAAAATCCCATTCCTTCAACAATTGCTCCTTATCTATCATACCTCCAGGTCTATGTCAAACTTCTCAACCCAAGGCAATCCTTGTTCTCCTAATTCAGCCAAGAACGGATCCGGATCAAATTGTTCCACATTATACACACCAGCACCTTTCCACAACCCGCGGACAAACATAGCTGCGCCCAAAGCTGCAGGAACACCGGTTGTATAACTTACGGCTTGCGTACCCGTTTCTTTATAGGCTTTCTCATGGTCGCAATTATTATATATGTAATAAGTATGTTCCTTGCCATCCTTGATGCCACGGATACGGCAACCGATGGAAGTTTCACCATGATAGTTAGAGCCCAATGATTTCGGGTCAGGCAAAACAGCCTTCAAGAACTGCAAGGGAACAATTTTCACGCCGTTATAATCTACCTCATCGATACGCGCCATACCTATATCTTGGATTACGCGCAAGTGAGTCAAGTATTCTTTACCGAAGGTCATCCAAAAACGAGCTCGTTTCAATGAAGGATAATTCTTCACTAATGATTCAAGCTCTTCATGGTAGAGCAAATAAGATTCCCTTTTCCCTATATTTGGATAAGTCAATTCCTTATGGATCTCCAACGGACCGGTTTTCACCCATTTCCCATTTTCATAGAAACGCCCATTTTGTGTAATCTCTCGGATATTGATTTCCGGATTAAAATTCGTAGCGAAAGCTTTGCCATGGTTGCCCGCATTGCAATCCACAATGTCCAAATACTGGATTTCATCAAAATAATGTTTTGCCGCATAAGCTGTAAAAATAGCAGACACCCCCGGGTCAAAACCACAACCCAGAATCGCTGTCAGCCCCTTTTCTTTAAAGCGGTCCTGATAAGCCCATTGCCAGCTATACTCGAAATGAGCTTCATCTTTCGGCTCATAATTTGCTGTATCCAAATAATTGACACCACATTCCAAACAAGCGTCCATGATAGTCAAGTCTTGATAAGGCAATGCCACATTAATCACAATTTCAGGCTTGAAAGAACGCATCAAAGCTGTCAGCTCTTCTACTTTATCTGCATCCACTTGAGCCGTTTGTATCCGATTGCCTCCTATTGCAGCAGCTATTTGATCACATTTTGACTTCGTACGGCTTGCCAACATTATGTCGGTAAAAACTGGGTTCTTCGCCACTTTATGCGCAACAACGGTACCTACGCCTCCGGCACCAATAATTAAAACTTTAGACATTGAAATTATTAGTCAGTTAATTTTGCAGAGTACAAAAAGAGGACTCTGCGGACTCACAAGTATGCTTATTATTTGCGGGGTGAAGTTACTATTATTTCTGAACATAACCATAAAAAACACAACTAATTTCTATTTTCACCAAAATAGGTGCATATCAAACCAAACAAATTCAGAAACAATTCCAACAACACATTTTTTAAGGCAATAATATCCAATATTTGATTAATAAGCTATACCTTTGTATTCATTCATAGCTTCAATAATATAGGTCGAGATGACCATATCAATATAACAAAAGCAGATTAGAATGGGAAATGTCTCTAAAATTCATAAATTTATCGCGACTGGATTCGGGTCGGGTTATTGTCCTTTCGCACCGGGTACTGCAGGAGCTGCCTTAGCTGTTATACTTTGGTATATTGCCTCTCTCTTCACATCCAGCATGTGTCTTGCCGGGATAACATTCCTATGTGTAATTGTTTTCACATGGTGGGGTATCATAGCTTCTTCAGCTGTAGAACAAATATGGGGGAAGGACCCATCAAAAGTGGTAATAGACGAAATGGTTGGCGTATGGATACCCCTACTCGCCGTTCCAGATAACGATTACAAATATGGATATGCCTTGGCCGCTTTCATCCTTTTCCGCCTGTTTGATATATTCAAACCATTAGGCATACGCCAGATGGAGAACTTCAAGGGGGGCGTAGGCATCATGATGGATGATATTCTATCCGGGATTTACAGTTTAATCCTATTATTAATTGTTCGATACGTTGCCGGCTAATTCAGATGATGAAAAGGAAATTACGAAAAGAAGGTTTTTTCATGTTCCTTCGCGCTCAATTCTCATCGCAGATATCCAGTGCGGCAGATTTCATGATTACAATCCTCTCTGCAAAAGTCTTTCACATCTATTATGTATATGCAACTGGCATTGGATCAATAATCGGAGGAATCCTCAATTGTTTCATCAACTACTATTGGACGTTCAAAGCACAAGATTGCAAAAAGAAATATGTGGTCATCAAATACATTCTTGTTTGGATTGGCAGCTTTTGCCTTAACACATGGGGGGTTTACCTCATGACAGAATCCATTCAAAGCATACCTTGGGTGCAAGAAACGTTAACATATTTCTTTGATGATATATTTATAGTCAGCAAGCTATTTGTATCTTTGCTTGTGGGTTGGATATGGAATTACAACATGCACCGTATCTTCGTGTACAAAGATTGTAAAATCAGAAGACCTTTGCGAAGGAAAACTAAGAATATCAGCATCAAAAGGACTCTTGAAACAGAATAAATAACAGAAAATAAATAGAACAAATATGAGTTTTAAAACAACAAGGAATTGGTTACAACAAACCATTTACAAAATTATTGCTCCCGTGGTACATGGAATGATAAGAATCGGCATCACGCCAAATGCCATTACTGCCACCGGATTAGTATTGAACATCATTGCCGCCTGCATTTTCATTGATGGAGGCTTACATGCCCAAGCAAATGACTACTCATATGTCGGATGGGGAGGTGCCCTCATATTATTTGCAGGATTGTTCGACATGATGGACGGGCAAGTCGCACGAATCGGTAATATGAAGTCTACATTCGGAGCATTGTTCGATTCGGTGCTTGACCGTTACAGCGAACTATTCACCTTCTTCGGCATCTGTTCATACTTGATTCTTCACAATTACACCTTTGAAGCCATTGTTGCCTTCATCGCATTAATCGGTTCTTTAATGGTTAGCTATGTCAGAGCTCGTGCGGAGGGCTTAAACATAGAATGCAAAGTCGGGCTTATGCAACGCCCCGAACGAGTCGTGCTAACAAGTTTAGGAGCTGTGTGCTGTGGGGTATATGCATATTTTGCAGAAGAATCCCCGGCTTTCGACCCTATTTGGATATTGACAATTCCTTTGCTGTTTGTAGCCATATTTTCGAATATCACGGCTTTTGGTCGTTTGAGGCATTGTTATAGAGTAATGAAGGCAATGGAAAACGAAAAATAAAACCAGATATGACTTTCCCCACTCGTAAGGAAACAGGCTATGTTTTATTGGGTGCTGCCCTGTATTTACTGTTGACAGGAACATGCATCGGAATCCGTCCCGAGCACATTTATCTGATGGGGGTGTTCCTTGCCTTGTTTTTTGCTAGCAAATATACGCGAAAACTATCTGTTGCCTTGATACCTTTCATGATATTCGGTGCGTCATACGACTGGATGCGGCTCTTGCCGAATTATGAGGTCAATCCAATTGATGTGAAAGGATTGTACGAAACAGAGAAAATGTTGTTTGGAATTCAATCCGATGGAACTGTACTCACCCCAAACGAATACTTTGCCATACACAACTGGAAAATAATGGATTTCATTTCCGGAATCTTCTACCTCTGCTGGGTTCCTGTTCCCATAATGTTCGGCATATGGCTTTATTTAAAAGGCAAACGAAACCTATATTTACGTTTGGCATTGGTTTTCCTCTTGGTCAACCTCATCGGATTTGCAGGATACTATATTCATCCGGCAGCACCGCCATGGTATGTCATGCTCCACGGCTTCGAACCTATACTGGATACTCCCGGGGAAACGGCAGGACTTGCACGCTTTGACATAGTAACAGGTTTAAACATTTTCAGCTCGATATACAGCCGCAACGCCAATGTCTTTGCAGCTATCCCATCATTGCATTCTGCCTACATGGTCATACCTCTATATTATGCCATCAAAGGCAAATGCCATCCTGTAATAATCGGATTGTTCTTTTTTATATTGGTTGGCATTTGGTTCACCGCCGTCTATACAGCACATCATTATCTGATAGATGTCATTTTAGGAATCATTTGCGCCCTTGCAGGCATTCTCCTATTCGAAAAAGTATTATTGAAGCTAAAATGGTTTCATAAATTCTTTAATACTTATTATGGTTACATTCAATAAGAGCAATAGTTCGTTAAAAATTAGCCAAGCCTAAGCGGCTCTGGTAGTAAATAAAATTTGTAATTGGATTAAGGCAACTCTATCCAAGACATACGAAATAAAAAGAAGCGTTATGCTTATCTTATAAGTGAAAACGTAGGAAATTTTCGACCGAGCAAGATTAGCATAGTGGTTCTCACGCATACAGCGTGGGCTACTATTGTTACATCTGCTCAAATGGTTTCCTACGACCTTCACTTAAGACGTGGCATAGTTGGCTCACGTTTCTGCATTACAAACCAATCTCTCTATTGAGCCATACGAGAAAGGAGAAAGGAGAAAGGAAAAAGTATGAAGCAAATAGCCACAATTATTCTGTTCATTACCTTGGTGTTCATTTCAAGTTGCAATAAGGATGAGCCAAAGTTTTCATCATCTGAAATTCAAAGAGCACTTTTTGAAATGAAAGGCACGTATCATGGCGAAATGCGTGTTTCCTATTATCATGGGGAAAGAATATCGGAAGGTAATGCGTGCAAGGTGGTGTCAAAGGATTCCTTGACAGTCAATATGGACTTAACACCGATGGCATCTGTTATAACCGATGAAACCACAGCTTCCAGACTGCGTGAAATCGGAAATGTTGAAGTTAAGGCCGCTTATGAATTTTTACAAATGGATGATTATACATATCATTTTGTATTGCTTCCTGAAGATGTGATTTGCCTTGGAGGATATGGTGCGCCCCCAACAATTAGGATAGTTTTCTCTCAACTATTTGGGGGCGATGCAAATCATCATTACCATGACATTATATTCAATCTATCGCCGAGAGAATTATGGGTTGGCGACAAAAAATATGAGCCGTTCCAACAGCTCGTATATCATTTTGAAGGAAGTTATGAAGTTATGAATAACAATCCGGGTCAGCGGATTTTCCCGGTTGGTACTGCCCCCCATTTCATATAAATGCTTACCTTTGCTTTATGAAACCCGAACAATTCCTCCGTGCCATCCTTCCGGATGTGCTAATAGACAACTTTAATATCGTCAGCTTCGAGAAGAGCGCTGACCGTTTTGATATCTACCTTGATGAAAAGAAAGTGCAACTAAAGGAAGACAGGTCCAATCCAGACATCATATCGTATGGGTTTGGCGAGTATCGTGTCATCCGGGACTTTCCGATTCGTGGCCGTGCAACTTATCTCCATGTGCGCAAGCGTAAATGAAGCGAAGGTCCTTCGCAAACTTCCCCGTAGGAAGCGGTTGGCCGTGAGGACCGTTACCACCGATCTGTCATCGGCCATGATGCTGACAGTCAGGAAGGCCTTTCCGGCAGCAAGGCTGATCAATGACCGCTTCCATGTGCAACAGCTCATGGTCGAGGCCGTTGACCAACTGAGAATACGTCACTGCTGGGAGGTTCTTGATGCGGAAAATCAAGCCGTCAAGGCGCATCGCCAAAAGAAGAAGGAGGCAAGGAACAAGGAAGAAAGAGACAGCATCGGCAGATGGGAGCCTGAGAAGATGTAAAACGGAGAAACCTTGCCGCTGGTATTGAGCAGGAGCAAGCATGTCATCCTGAAACACTGGAACAAGTGGAATGAACAACAGGCTGCAAGGGCCGCCATCCTCTTTGAGGAATTCCCCAGGATCCAGAAAGGATACAGGCTCAGCATGAAGCAGACAGACATCTTTAACAAGAAGTCGAGTCCTGACGAGGCAAGACTGAATCTCGCAAGATGGTACAATGAAGTGGAAAAGTTCGACTGCATGGGATTCTACAACGTGCTTGACACGTTTTTCAACCACTGCACTACCATCCTGAACTATTTCGAAGAACGGCTGACCAATGCATCAACGGAATCATTCGAATCATTCAATGCAAAAATCAAAGCTTTTCGAAGCCAGCTGAGAGGGGGAGCCGATGTGAAATTCTTCATGTTCAGACTAGCCTCACTCTATGCATGAAAGAAAGGACACCAACCAGAAATATCCGCAGAGCCGCAACCACCGGGAGGCATACGAAAAAACGGGGATGGCAAAAGCCGCCCCCGCAAAAACACCATGATGCATAGCCGCAGGCTTCGGCAACTGGTGTTTTTCATTCTTCATAGTTAAGGTTTCGAAACATTGCAAATATAGGGATATAAATCC
>CALBYC010000034.1 GCA_937890135.1 uncultured Parabacteroides sp. | reverse complement strand
CATATAATGTCACATAACCATAAACCACCTTTTCCCAATCACGCAACACAAAGTAACTGCAAGAAATGATAACCAAATCACAAAACATCACAATCCGCCCCAAAGAGACATCCCGATATTTATTGACAATAGCTGCAATAATATCCGTTCCTCCCGTACTGCCATTAAAAGAAAAAGCTATGCCGATGCCCGTGCCACAGAAAGAAGCACCCAGCACACAAGCCATGAACGGCTGGTTTTGCAAAAGGGTCATACCCGCAGTCACTTTTTGTATGATGGACAAGAAAAAAGTAAGGAAAAACACGGCGAAGATGGTCTTTACGCAAAACTTGAACCCAAGGATTTTCAAAGCCAGCAACAGCAGCAAGGCATTAAAGGTGAAATAGGTGTATTGCACAGGAATGTTGGTCGCCCAATATATAATTGAAGCGATACCGGGAACACCGCCGGTGGTAATATCATTTGGCAATAAAAAAACGGTCCACCCAATACCATAAGATATCATACCAATCATAATCATGATATAATCTTTCGCTTCGCGAAGGATTAACTGACGATTTGTTAATTTAGACAATTTATTGTTCATTTTTATTTTTATTTTATGTCGCAAATGTATAAAATATTTATCTATTAAAACTTTTATTTCAGAAAAGAGATTGCACTTTATACACAAATTCCATCCAAACCCAATAACGGATGGCTTTACCCAAAAACATGGAAATAGCAACAATCCAGACATTGGCACGCAGGTACCCCAAAGCCACAGCGATAAAGTCTCCGATGCCGGGAAGGAATACAAAAAAACCAATCCAGGAACCTTTGCCCTTTATCCAATTTTGTACACGTTCGAGTTTCGCAGCATCCAGCTTCAAATATTTCTCAATCCACTCGGTTTTGCCTAACATACCCAACCAATAACAGCTCATGCCCCCCAAAAAATTCCCCAAGGTAGCAGCCGCCATGCACACCCAATAAGACGAACCGGCCAATAGCACGCCCGTCAACACGACCTCGCTACTGAATGGCAAAACGGTGGCGGCCAAAAACGAAGCGATGAAAACGCCAATATATCCATACGCAATCAGAAATTCCATAATCTGAATAATAATAAAGCGATTAATAAAAGCACCGAAACATGAAACAACCAAAAGGTGTATTTATTCCGGACTATCGTAAAGAAATGGGAAATCAATATGGACGCGGGGAAACAAGCAATCTGTAAAAATTCCTCGGAAGATTGTTCATAGAGGAAATAGAGGGCAAACGAGGAAAAAGCCAAGACGATTAAAAAAGACAAAAATTGCCTTGTCCGCGAATTATCTTCATATTCATGCGCCATAATATTGACAGACGAGAGCAGCGTCAATCCCATCGTCGTCCCTATCGTCAGCCAATCGATGAACACATTGCCCGATATGCTTAAAGGACGGAGTTTAAAAATAGCATCAAACACTGAAAAGAAACTGAAATCATGGCGCCACAGGCTGTAATTGAATAGAAACCATAAAACGACCACTATCCCTAACAATGAGGAAAGAAATGTCCTCAAATTCAAAGAACGGAACTTGTACATGCCATACCATAAGAATGGAATGAACCAAAGTATATAAGTCCACAGCAAACTTCCCAATGCCAAAACCAAACTTGCTTTGAAGATATTCAGCTGGCATCCCGGGTTTCGATAAGTGATAAAGAGATAATATATTGCCAAAATAAGGAAGAAAACGCCAAACGAAGTCGATTTCAACGGGAGGAAATCCAAATTGGTACTGATTAGCAATATATAGAAAAAAGCAGGCAATAAAGTCTTCTCCCGTATCAGCATAAGCTCATAATTGGCCCGGTGAATCATGAAAGCGCCACCTATCATCAGTAAAAAACCGATGACGTAAGCCACGAACTTGTCAGGGAGACGGGAGCAAAACATATTCCACAAGGCAGGAGCCGACACCTCTCCATAAATCGGATAGCCGACCGACTTGAGATAAGCGCCTAACCAGCATACCAAACATCCGGACAGCAGATAGAAAAGCGTGCCTGGTTTGACAAATGGATTTCTTCGACTGGAATGCAACATACGGATTGAATCTCCTTCATTTTTGCTCTTTCTGCCTGCAAAGGTAAAACTTAAATCCATAATAAAAAGAAAGCGTTGCGGGAAGTTGCCCACAACGCCTTATTTATTCTTGTCGCTTTATTCTTGAAGAGCCTTTACAAATCAAACCCGATGTCTCGACGGAAATATTTTTTGTCGAATTGCACAGCTTTCGCCCCCGCAAAAGATTTGGCTAAAGCCTCATCTTTCGTTTCCCCATACGAGCTTATGGCAATAACCCTGCCACCGTTGGTCAACAGCTTTCCATCTACGGATTTCGTCCCGGCATGGAACAGAATGTTCTCGGGCGACACTTTGTCCAATCCCGTTATCTCCTTCCCTTTTTCATAGGCTTCGGGATAACCGCCACTCACCAACATGACTGTCACTGCATACCTCGGATCCTGCAACAAGATACGTGATGCCAGATCGTGATGGGCTATCCCTTCCAACAGTTCCACCAAATCACTTTGGATACGCAACATGACAACTTCCGTTTCGGGATCCCCCATGCGGCAGTTATATTCAATCACCATCGGCTCCCCTTTCACATTGATCAACCCGAAGAATATGAATCCGGCATAATCGAGCTTCTCTTCGGCCAGACCTTTGACAGTCGGGCGGATAATGCGTTCTTCCACCTTCTGCATGAACTCATGGTCTGCGAATGGAACAGGAGAAACGGCACCCATTCCACCCGTATTCAGGCCGGTGTTCCCTTCCCCGATGCGTTTATAATCTTTGGCCACAGGAAGAATCTTATAATCTTTGCCATCCGTCACGACGAATACCGAGCACTCGATGCCATCCAAAAATTCCTCGATGACTACCGTCTTGCTGGCATCGCCAAACATGCCTCGCAGCATTTCGCTCAGTTCCCTCTTGGCCTCCTCCAAGGAATCAACAATCAGCACCCCTTTACCGGCTGCCAGACCATCGGCTTTCAAGACGTACGGAGCCTCCAATGTCTCCAAGAAAGCCAAGCCTTCTTCCAAATTCTCCGCCGTGATACTCTTGTAACGGGCAGTCGGGATATGATGGCGCACCATGAATGCTTTGGCAAAGTCTTTGCTGCCTTCCAATTGAGCGCCCGCTTTACTGGGACCTATAACCGGCACAGAAGATAATCGAACATCATCCTTGAAATAGTCGTAAATGCCTTTCACCAAAGGATCTTCCGGTCCCACTACCACCATGTCGACATGGTTGGACTGGACAAAATCCTTGATTGCAGGAAAGTCATCCGCCTTGATGTTCACGTTCGTTCCCGTCTGTGCTGTTCCCGCATTACCGGGAGCAATAAACAACTGGTCCACCTTCGGACTTTGAGCAATCTTCCAGGCTATTGCATGTTCGCGGCCGCCGGAGCCTAATAACAAGATGTTCATTTCTTATATGTTATGTTTTAATTTAGCTTGATATTTATCTTTTCAAATAGTCATCGAAATAGCGCGTTATCTTCTCGTGCAAATGTGGGCGGTCTTTGCCTATGACGTTATGCAGATGTCCTGGATAAACGAAATAGTCGGGATAAGTATTCGCATCCACGCACGCTTTCAGGAAGCCCAAGCTATGCTGCCAAACCACGACAGGATCCATGTCGCCATGGATCAACAACAAATGTCCTTTCAGATTCTTGGCCTTTAGCTTCAAGTTGGAATCTTTATAGCCTTCCGCATTGTCTTGCGGGCGATCCATATAACGTTCGCCATACATGATCTCATAATTGCTCCAGTCAATGACAGGTCCGCCGGCCACCCCGACTTTGAACAAATCCGGATAGGAACACATCAAATTTGTCGTCATGAATCCCCCGAAGCTCCAACCATGCACACCGATGCGCTCGCTATCGACATAGGGCTTGCTTTTCAAGAACTCCACCCCTTTCACTTGGTCTGCCATTTCGTTGACTCCTAAATTACGGTGAATGACACTTTCAAAGGCATGTCCCCGATTGGCCGAGCCCCTTCCGTCTACCGTAAAGATGACATAACCTCTCCGTGCCATGTATATGTCCCAGCCGCTTACGCCGCCCATCCAGCCTCCTGTCACCAATTGGGCATGGGGACCTCCATAGACATAGACGATGGTCGGATATTTCTTCGACTCATCCATGTTCAATGGTTTTACCAGGAAATAGTTCAAGTCAGTCACACCATCAGCGGCTTTGATTGTTCCTCTTTCCACTTCAGGCATGTCGTATCCCTCATACGGATTCTTGGCAGCTAACAGGTTTTCCTGAATTTCCCCTTTACCCGTCTCCACCAAGTCGATTACTCTGGGTATGCTCCAAGAAGAATAACAGTCCAAAAAATATTTCCCGGATTGGCTTACCAAGGCGTTATGAACCCCGTTGCCTATCACCGCGCGGCTATTCAGGCAGACGGACACCCCCCTCTTCATATCTAATTTCCAATTGGTCACACACAAGGGAGACGGCTTAAAAGAACTAACGGGATGCGTTTGGGTGGAAGTATAAAACAAGTTTTCACCTTTCGCGTCAAATCCATTGACGGACAGGACGACCCATTCCCCCTTCGTCAGCTGTTTCAGCAATTCGCCTTTTGTATTGTAAAGATAAAGGTGGTTGAAACCATCTCTTTCGCTCTGCCAGACGAATCGGTCAGGATGATTGGGCAAAAACAAGAGCGGATGTTGCGGTTCCACATATTTACCATCTTTTTCCGTGAAAAGGAGTGCTTCTTTCTTTCCGGTGAGAGCAGAATAACATACCAAGTTCATCTCATTCTGATCCCGATTCAGTTCAGCAATGTAAATATGCTGTTCGTCTGGGCTCCAAGATATGTTCGTTAAATATTTCTCTTTTGGCAGTCCGGTATTCAACCAGACGGTCGTTCCTTTTTCAAGGTTATAAACACCGACTGTCACATGATGGCTTTTCATGCCAGCCATCGGGTATTTATGGGGTTTTGCTTTGGCTACCCTGGCGCTGATGTCAACAAACGGATAATCCGTGACCATGCTTTCATCCATGCGGTAAAATGCCAAAGCTGTTCCTTTCGGCGACCAAAACGTCCCTTTGTGGATGCCGAACTCATTTTGATGGACTGATTTGCCACAAACTACACCTTCCGCCGTTTCATTTGTCACCACCTTCTGCTCATTGCCGGCAGTCAATATCTTCAGGTTGTTCCCTTCCGTGAAAGCGATGCACCGGTTGGCGGCACAAAAATCCTGATTTTCCCAATCTGCATTCAAAACATAATCCGCCGCCACTTGTTTGGTTTCGTAATTGAAATGGATGCGATGCCCTCCGGCATGGAAAGCCACAACTGGTTCACCCGGGAACGGAATCTCGAAACGCGGCAAACGCCCAACGGTTTTCAAATTTGCGTTTTTCAAAGCCTCATTCAGCGTAGCCTTTGTCAGGGCGACCGAACGTTTTTTCTTCGGCATGGCAGCAACCATCAAGCTGTCACCTCGCACATACAAGTACGAATCGCCGTTCCATTGCAACTGAGGCAGATTTTTGGGAACGAATTTGGAATAATTCTTTCCCCCGGGAATCAAATCCTGCAACGTCAACTCTTTATCCTGCGCCATCAATGAGAAAGGAAATAACAGCATCGCAATCAAAAAAGACCTAATCACCATAAGAACGTCCTTTCTTTTTGTTGCCAAAGGAGGATTTGCGATCAAAACGCTTGCGGTCATCACGGTCAAAGCGTTTGCGGTCATCGCGATCAAAACGCTTGCGGTCATCATTATCACGGTAACGCATCTTGGCGGGACGCTTCTCGGGATATCGGTCTTGGTATTGGTCATCCTCATCACGGTGGGCAGCCGCAAAACGACGTTCGGGGCGGTCACTCTTTTGGAACTTGCGCATATTGGTGTTTTTATCTCGCGGGTCACGTTCCCTGCGGGGGGCCTCCCTGCGAGGGCCTCTGTCCTCTTCCGCCAAAGAGGCTTTGAAGTCTTTCTTTTTCCCTTCAAACATCTCATACTTGCGGTACTCACATTCCAACGAGCCATTCATCAGTTTGATACGTTCAGATGGGGCTAACCCGATCTTCTCAAAACATTCATCCTTATAGCTAAGAATCCAAGCACTATAGCCCATGAAGACATGCTTCAAACGTTCTCCAATCATATTATACAAGCCAAGCAAGTCGCGGCTGGTAATGCGCTCGCCATATGGAGGGTTGGTCACCAAGATACCAGGTTGAGGGGCTTCCGTATATTGCTGGAACGGTTTGGTCTGCAGCTCAATATATTTCATCAAACCGGCGCTCCGGATATTATCGCGGGCAATGTCAATGGCCTGCTGTGAAATATCCGAACCGTAACATTTGAATTTGAACTCCCTTTCTTGGCTATCATCGTTATAAATGCGGTCGAACATCTCCTCGTCATAATCAATCCATTTTTGGAAAGCGAATTCTTTACGGTAAACGCCGGGGGCGATATTGCAGGCCAGCATGGCCGCTTCAATCAGCAGCGTCCCGGAGCCACACATCGGATCCACGAAATTGGAATCCCCCTTCCAACCGGTCAACATAATCATGCCGGCAGCCAAAACTTCATTCAATGGAGCTTCCGTCTGTTCGACGCGGTAACCCCTTTTATGCAAGCTTTCCCCGGAACTGTCGATAGACAACGTGCAGTCGTTATGAGAAATATGTATGTTGATGTACAAATCCGGGTTGTTGACACGTACGGACGGACGCTTATGGAACTTGTCAATGAAATAATCCACAATGGCATCCTTGGTCCGATAAGCCACGAACTTGGAATGATTAAAATCCTCGGAATAGATGACTGAATCAATCGCAAAAGTTGTTTCTAACGTCAGGTAATTTTCCCATTCCACTTTTTTCACCTCTTTGTATACCGTGTCGGCATCTTTTGCCTTGAAGTGGTAAATCGGTTTTAATATACGCAATGCGGTTCGACAACAGAAGTTTGCCTTGTACAACAATTCTTTGTCACCAGTAAAGGAAACCATTCGGCGGCCTACCTGCAAATCGTTGGCACCTAAAGCTTTCAATTCACCTGCCAAAACGTCCTCTAAGCCGTAAAGGGTCTTGGCCACCATTTCAAATGTCTCTTCCATTGTTTTTTGTATCTACTATATTTATATGATTGTATTTTCGTTTTCTGCATTGTATTGGTGGACGGTCTCGCCTGCGGGCACGTCGTGCGTCAACCAAACATTGCCGCAGATAGTCGCCCCGTCCCCGACTCGGATAGGCCCGATCAATGTCGAATTGGAATATATGGTCACATGGTTGCCTATGACGGGATGGCGGGCGACGCCCCGGATGGCATTGCCGTTTTCATCAGGGGGGAGCTTGGCTCCCGCTAAGCTGACTCCTTGGAATATCCGGACATAATCCCCGATGACGCTGGTTTCCCCGATCACGGTTCCCGTCCCATGGTCTATTGAAAAATGATGCCCTATCTTAGCTCCAGGATGGATATCTATTCCGGTTTCGGAATGGGCTTGTTCCGTGATGATGCGCGGGATATATGGCACCTTCAGAAGATAGAGTTGATGGGCAATCCGGTAATTGCAGATTGCGCGGAAACCCGGGTAACAAAAAATCACTTCCCCTATATTCTGGGCAGCCGGGTCACCGTTGTAAGTCGCTTCGGCATCTGTCGCCAGCAGTTCGCGTAATTCCGGAAGATGGGAGATGAATTGTTCGGACAATGAAACGGCAACATCCGGACCGATTCCACGCCGTTGGTTGGAAAAGCAGATTCCTGCTTGGATTTCTTTCGTCAGAAGCTTGTGCAAAGTCTCCACCATGACACCGATATGGTACTTGATAGTCTGCCGGTTAATCCGTTCATTGCCATAGTAACCAGGGAAAAGGATGGCACGGCAAACGTCGACAATCTGTTGAAGGACACGGGCGGAAGGCAATGCTTCCTCGTCCCGGCAACTATGGAACAGTTGTTGATAAGAAGATTCGTCAGCTAATCGGCTAACGGTTTGGCTTAACAGACTTTCTGCGGAAGGCGTTTCCATTTGGGTTAAACAATTACCAGAGTATAGACACCCGGAACGTCATATCCTGCGGTTTTTCGTCCACGTAAAAATCGCTGTAAGTGGCATAAAAAGCCACATAGCCGGGATTATAGTCGTATGTGTATGTCTCCGTCCACGTGTTGCCTTCACTGTCCTTACGATGAAGCACGTAGGGCAGCGGGGTCAAGGTGTCGACATCGCCGACTCTTGTGTAAAGGTGCCCTAACACGATTCCGTTCTCGTACACGTTTTCCGTCAACTCTTGCCATTCGAACTCATACATATAAATAGAATTGCCATCAGCATCCTGTATCAGCTTCCAGTCATTGCTTTTGACAGTCATCGTGACATTGCGCCATCCTTCAACCACGGAACTGCCACTTCCGGCAGGTCCCTGCGGGCCTTCCGGTCCTTCCGGTCCCATCGGGCCTTCGCAAGAGGCGAAAGCAATCAATATAAATAAGAGTCCTACTATTTTCTTCATCGGCATTTTTCTTGTATTATTACGAATATTCGGCAAATATAATAAACTTTTATCATTAGCTTGCGAATCCTACGATTTTTATTTTAATCGCGGCTTATAAACGAGAGCACGGAGCATTTTCACTCGCTCTTTCGGACGGTGATATGGAAGCAACCTTGCTTGCGCTCGTGCTTCACATAGCAACGTTCTTCCCTTTTCAAATCCCGCAATACCATGGCGAGTACCATTTTGAGCTGCTCCTTGTCTATGTTCAGGGTATCTTTCTCATCCATTTTCGTATACCGTACCCACGAAACGTCGAAAGTCGTCCCGTATTGGTGGGCGGAGTTTTTAGAAGAGTTGCCGTTACGTTTCCGCAATTTGCCGACATCCGCCACGGTACGTGTCACGCTGGTCACCTTCAAACGGTAAATCGGAGCATTCAGGTTACGGAGGGAATCTTGGAAATTTTTCCCGATGTCTTCAAGGAGGTCCGCCGCATCAGAAACCAGGAAAGGAATCGAATGGGTCAAATCTTCCACTTCATAGTATTTGTTGGTTTCGATCTCTTCCATCTTTTTCGACGCATGGCCGATATCTTCTCGTGTGGATATGGGGTCGATGCCTAATTTCCGGGCCATGGCAAGGTGGACGTCGTTCAGGTCGTTGAAGTCCCGGTTGTAACTGCCGTCATACCATATCTTTTTCAATTCTCCGCGTTTGCCGCCACAAGAAACGAGGGCGAACGACACCATAAGCAGGAAAAGCGGCAGCAGGTTCATGTGTTTCTTTCTCATCTTGTTTCTGTTTGTTTGCAGACAAATGTACGATTTTATCTTCGGAAATGCTACTGCCGTTGGCAAATTATTTGGAGTAACGACAAAGCCCCGTCCATCCTCACGGGACGGGCGGGGCTGCCATTATGAACTGTCGCTTCTCTCGAAATGAATATGAAAAAAGAGTTCTTGACTGCCGAAAGCGACGGCAGCAAGAACTCTTTCTTATTTAGTTTACCAACAAACTACTTATTTAACCACTACCTTAG
>CALBYC010000033.1 GCA_937890135.1 uncultured Parabacteroides sp. | reverse complement strand
CAGATAATGAAAGAAGGAATTGTGTCTATCATCAATGCCAGCATCATCAGCCTGGTCGTATTCATCTACAATTTCCTGATGCTGGGCGACAAGGCCATCACTATATCCGTATCATTAAGTCTTTTCGCTGTGGTCATGTTTGCCAGCATATTCGGGACAGTCGTTCCTTTGTTGTTGGACAAAATGAAAATTGACCCGGCGTTAGCCACCGGGCCGTTTATTACCATATCCAATGATATCATAGGCATGCTTATCTACATGTTTATCGCTTCTGCCTTAACATAAAGATTCAGGCAAATCGCATAATCGTTTTCGGGCGAATGACTAAAGTCCCAACTCCACTTGGAAGCGGAACTGCCAACGGTTGTATGATGGGTCAAATGTTTCCTTTTTGTAATTGTACGAGGCGTCTGCCTGTACTTTCAGACTATGTCCGATCAGGTAGCGTGTGATGGCAATGGTTGTTTGGTTATATGTCTTGTAACCTATTATTTCCCGAACTTGTTTCTCTGGCAAAAGCGTAGAATTACGTATCGCCACTTCCCAATTCTTCGGGAAAAGATAGCTTGTCTGTACATTTACTCCATTCCCGTTATAAATGCAAGTTCCCGGATGATTGGCAAACAAAGGATGGTCTGTCTTACGCCCCATGAAATCAGTATAAAAAGCGAAACCCCGGTATTTCAAAATAAAGTCCACAAAATAACTATTTAAATTACGCATTTCTCCGTCCGGGATGTAAGCTCCGTTCTGTCCTTGAAGACGTGTCGTATGATGGTTGAACGAATAAGCACCCGCCAACAACACCTTTACCCGGTCTTCCCTTTCAAAATCACCTTCGGTTATGTCGCCTAAAGACTTGAAACGCCCCAAAGGGTAGAGTTCCACTCTGCCAGTATAAGCGAAACCACCTTTTTCACTTTGCGCCCAATTACGTCCTTCTCCTAAGGTAACAGAACCTTTAATAGCCAAATTAAAACTTTTATAAACAGGCTTATAATATTCCGCGAAGATACCAAAATCCCTGTCGATGTTAAATTCCGAATTGACAATGCTCCTATCTACGAATTGCAAAGCACTGGAAGAGTTCACCCGCGCCCGGTTCGCCTTGATTTTGGTTTGGCCGAAACCCAAACTGAAATTATCCGTCGGCATGTAGTAAATCATTGCATCTCGTACAATGTTTGTGTTGCCATTAGGCAAATCTTTCGCATCATAAGGAGTAAATCCTAATTGAATTGAATATAATAATTTAGTAGAGAAAATATACCCATCGAAACGCAAGCGGAGACGCTTTACCCGCGCCTGGGTGCTCGTTTGCTTGAAATCATCGTCCAAGTCAAAGGCAAGAAGGTTCTGCATCCGGAATCGCATCGTCATCCGGTAAAGGCGGTTCTTCGGTTCAAAAGAAATACCCTTCCCGACTTCGATATTCGGTAGATTTTGCAGCTTCAACAACATCTCTTCAGGGTAAGATTCCGGAGACAAGAGGGAATCGACTTGGGCTTTCCAATCAACGGCCTTATTCTGTGCAACTCCCATAAATGGAAAAAACAGAAAAAGAAAGAGCAGCAAAATGTTTCTTATAACCATAAAAAGTTTTTGGGTATAAAGGTAAAAAGTTTGTACTCTTTCCCGCCAAAAAACACATGACAATTCTGTTACATTTTCCCTGTCATTGTTTGATGTCGCCCAGTTCAACCAATTTATTGACTATAGCGTAAATGGTCAAACCACTCGGGCTATGAATCTGTAACTTCCGTGCTATGTTACGCCGATGGGTAATGACCGTATGCGTGGAAAGAAACAAGCGGTCTGCTATTTCCCTGTTTGTCATACCTTTTACGACACATATTACTATTTCCTTTTCTCTTGCACTCAAACTTTGCTGTTCTTCATTGTTTTCCTCTTCGGCAGAATCCCCCTCTACCTCCAAAACATGTTTGAATTTTTCCTTAATGACATCCAAACTATCATAAATGCTCAGTTGGCCATCAAATAACAATAGTTGCTCTTCAGGGAGAAACGCAGAGCACAAAGCCCAGATTTTCAGTTTCGGGCAAAAGCCTTCTTTGCGCAAATGAGAAACGGGGAAATTAATCAAAGCTTGCGGGTTCACTATCAATATATCCGGATTATGAATTCTGATAGCTTCTTCCCACGTCTCGGGGTTGTCTATTATCACCACAGAAATTGGCAGGCCGGACTGCTTACGCAGCGTTAGCTCCAGTCCGTTTCGAATCATATATGAGGGTTCGATAATCGCTATTCTTAACCCACTGTTCATTTTTCTATTACATTAAAAGCCTTTTTTCATAAGATAAAATCACGGGGGTGAACAATTCATTTTCCACCCGGGTATGAGATATCAAGTCCTCTTCAGTCGTAAACAAATCAAACAAAACACTATTCAACATATAACTGCCAGAGCCAGGATAATACTTTATCAATATATTTTTCAGATCGGACAATTTCTTATCGATTTGCTCATGTCTCTTTTTAAAAATGGAAATTTGATAATTCTTCATAACCTTTCCGTCCAACAGATTACGGACATACGGGAAAACCGTCCTTTCTTCATAAGTCATGTGTTTATGTATTTCCTGCACATATTGTTCGAAAAAATCATGAATGGCCACGGCCACTTCGGGCTGGCAAGTCGAAGTGGCTTCATTCAGCTTCTCGCGGATATGAGGCAACCTGAAATCCAAGAAATAATTATGGGCATTATGCAAATAACGCATCAATGTATCAACGGAAATGCGCTCACATATCATTTCAGTTGCGGATTGTATCTCTTCTGTCAAGAAATTGACAACCGTAAGAAACGTAAAAGCATCTACTCCATTTTGCCGGCATACTTCACCTATGTTTTTTTCCCCGAATCCTAACTTTATTCCAAAGCGACTGGTAACGAGCACCATAGGATAGTTCCCGCAAATCAGATCACTCATTTTATCGGTTTCTTTGTATAGACCTTTTTTATACATAGCTATGTCTAATTGTATCGGAAATCGTTTTCCGCTCAAAGATACATCTTTTTGTTCCATAATCAACAATTAATTCGGGGTTGTCGGTAAAGTATATGATATTTCACAAAGCATCATACTCTGTTTCAAAGGACTCTACGGCAGCGATACATTCCATTTCAATCAGCCAACTGGGTCGGCAGACTGAGGCACGCACAATGACATGCGGCAAGTCTGGATAATTATTATAGAAGAAATCTTTCACTACCTGATAGTCTGCGGGGTCACGCAAATAAACAATCGCTTGCATAATATCCCGAATGGCAGCTCCAGCCTCTGCCAATAGTGCGGCTATGTTCTCCATCATGCGTGCCGCTTGTTTGAGGATATCCCCCGGGTATAATACATTCCCTTTATTGTCGATGCTGGCTGTTCCTGAAATGAAAATATCTTTCCGGTCACCATAATGTACAGCCGTGCCACGCTCGAATGTTACTCCATATTCGTAGGTGGGGTTCAGATGTGTCGGCGCATAAAGGAACTGCAATTGGTCAGGCTTCAATCCTTTGACAGCATACGTGTCCATTGTCACATAAACCAAAGGGTCTGCATTCCGTCCTTCGATGCCGGTACTCGAAATGTAATGTGTCTTTTCTGTCAAATTCTGCGTCACAAAGACCTCTTTACGAGCTTTCACAACTCCTGCATAGTTGACATCTATATTTTGGACAAAAAACCATGTACGGACACAATCATCCGCCAGTTTACATCCTTGCTCCAGCAGTTGCATAACATAATCATTCAACAACAGGCGTGTTTGGTATTCAGAATTAGATGCTCGGTTATAAGCGCCGCCACACCAATATTGCGTATATCCATTGTGGCTGGCTGCGAACAAGCCGTTCGGCAGCACCTCAGTCTTCATGTCCGTTTGGAACCAAGTCCACATGGCCAGCTTCGTACCATTCAAAGGGGGCTGCTGGACCAATGACAAAGCACAGAACGTTTTGTCACACTCCCAGTCCATGACCATATCGGCTTGGTTGCTGGCATCGCTCAAGAAATAACGCCTGAACACAGCAACGGCATCGCCCGCTAATTCTTTCTCGACGACATCCACATACGCACGCTGGATATCCTGTAACTGATTAACAAAAGGAAGGGAAGTGTCAGTCACCGAGAATAAAACCTGATATTCGGTCGTTCCTCCTTTGCCAGTAAAGGAAGCTATTTGCACTTCCACAGCTTTATCTTCGAATCTTACCTTTCTATAATCCATTCTATTATGTCTTGTCGTTATTGCCATTTGTATTTGTTCTTTTTATATCTGCTACTTTTGAGCCCCGTTATTAATCCAGTCCTTAATGAGAGTCACCAAAGTCGATTTTTTCTTGGCATCCAAAATGTCCATATGGCTATGAGATATATGTCCATCTTCTTCCAATATCAACGGTAAAAAACTTTCCTGCGCATTGCCTGGGTTTACCAAAAGCATATCCGGATCGACTTTGGACGCTTTCCCAACCAAATCTTCATAGCTTTTCCCTTCTGTCAAGAAAAGGCCCTTGACCGCGTTTCCGTTTCCCCCGTGACAACCGACACAAGAAGCGTTGAACACATTCGCCTGAATAGCTTCAAACATCCCAATATCAACTTTTCCGGCATCCATGAATATCGTATCCGAATTGGCAGGAAAATCATCCTTTAGAATTTGCTTGAACGTGACAACCTTTTTGCGTAATCGGTTGATAACACACAATTCCACTTCATCCACGTTATCTTTTATTCCAGACATGGACACTTCAACAGTCCCATCCGGAGCAATATTGGATGTAATGACCTTAGAAATAGTCGCATACTCATTCCCATTCGTAAAACCTGCCAACACCAAGCTGTAACGGTCGCTCCACGTGCCAGCACCGGCCAATTGCGCATTCAATTTTACGGTTAATCCTTCTTGCGGGATAATGATTTCCTTTTCGTATATTCGACCATCATCACAAGAAACAAAGATAGCGGAAATCAATAATAAAAAGCATATATATTTCCTCATAAGAACTTAATTCCTTCTAATTTTAGAATGTATACTGAAGTTGTACCGTGGCAGAATGCGTGGCAAGTCCCAGATTATCATTATCCCTGTCCAACTGGGTATCATGGCCGGTACGGGCAACATACTGATACATCGCCTGCAATTTCAAATTGCAGCCTTTGAAAAAATAGTTGACTCCGACAGCGGGCATATTCAAAAATCCGTCCTTGTCAGCTCCGTTACGGTTGAACAAATCATAGCGCAAAGCCGCTTGAATCCTCGGGGCAACGAAATAACCACCTTGTATATAACCACCAATATAATTATAATGCTCGTCAATCTTCTGACGTTTCGTAAACCCTACATTCATCCAATAAGCTTCGGCAGCCAAATAGAGTTTGTTTTTCAGCATTGCGAATTCAATGCCCAAACGGCTATCGTTCGTGCTTTCATTTTCACTTTCCACATTCAACGAACCCGACAAAGCCACCATTATTTTGTCTTCATGCAAACGATTCGGATTCCCTTGCGTAGAAGGCATGATTCCCTTAGGCATATAACTGATACGGCCAGCATACAGCAAAGAAGGGATATGCCAATCATCACTGAACGTCTTCGTAGATGTATTGACATTGATTCCAGTTCCATT
>CALBYC010000032.1 GCA_937890135.1 uncultured Parabacteroides sp. | reverse complement strand
AATAGATTCTTCATGCACTTTCCTTAATTTTGCACTTGTTGTTGGACTCTACACCGAGGCGAAGGTTGATTCTGCCCTCGAGAAAAAAACAGAGATTAAGCTTGGAATTATAAAAAATATACTTACCTTTGCAGTCGCAATACGGAACTAGCTCAGTTGGTAGAGCACTGGTCTCCAAAACCAGGTGTCGGGAGTTCGAGCCTCTCGTTCCGTGCATGCGATTTTCCATGGAGTGGAGGGTGGCTGAGTTTTCAGTTGCCCTTTTTTGTTGACAAAATCCTTGCCGTTATTTCCAGTCATATCAAGTTGTCATTTCAAACATTGATTGGACATGAATTTACCATAAATTATCATGCGGAAGCGACCTTATGTTTAAAAAATATATATCTTTGTGGCTGTTTAACAAGACCTCATTGTAAAATGGAAGTATTAAAGCACGAATGTGGCGTCGCCATGGTTCGTTTGCTGAAACCATTAGAGTACTATCATCAGAAATACGGCACTTGGATGTACGGACTGAACAAGTTGTACCTGCTAATGGAAAAGCAACATAACCGCGGGCAAGAAGGCGCCGGTTTAGCCTGTGTGAAGCTTGAAGCTAACGCAGGAGAGGAGTATATGTTCCGGGAGAGGGCATTGGGCACCAGTGCCATAACCGAGATATTCTCTGCTATTCACGAGCAATATCGGGACATACCGCACTCGCTATTAAATGACCCCCTTTACGCCAAAGCAAATTTACCTTTCGCAGGAGAGCTTTATATGGGCCACTTGCGATATAGCACGACTGGAAAAACAGGCATTTCTTATATCCATCCTTTTTTACGCCGCAACAACTGGCGTGTGAAGAACTTGGCCCTTTGCGGGAATTTCAACCTTACCAACGTAGATGAGATATTCCATAATATCACAGCCGCAGGGCAGCATCCCCGTAAATACGCCGACACATATATTATGTTAGAACAAATGGGGCATCGTTTGGACCGTGTCGTCGAGCATTTGTACCAACAGTGCGAAGCCGAAGGGTTGAAAGGGATGGATATCACTCATGCGATAGAAGAACGCATCGACATGGGCGATGTCTTGAAGCAAGTTGTCCCAACATGGGACGGGGGCTTTGTGGTATGTGGCATTACGGGAAGCGGAGAAATGTTTACAGTCCGTGACCCGTGGGGCATTCGTCCGGCATTTTACTATATCGATGACGAAGTGGTAGTGGTCGCTTCGGAACGGCCAGTCATCCAAACAGTCATGAATGTCTCTGCCGAAAACATAAAAGAACTGCAAAGGGGAGAATCCCTGCTGGTAAGCAAAAGCGGGCGCATTTGGAAGGAACAGATTGTTGAACCTAAGGAAAACAAAGCGTGTTCTTTTGAAAGAATCTATTTTTCAAGGGGAAGTGACGCGGATATTTACAAAGAGCGCAAGCGTCTGGGCGAAACCTTAGTCCCTGCAGTATTGAAAGCAATAGACAATGATTTGGCACATACTGTTTTTTCTTTT
Source organism: uncultured Parabacteroides sp. (assembly GCA_937890135.1). GTDB lineage: Bacteria > Bacteroidota > Bacteroidia > Bacteroidales > Tannerellaceae > Parabacteroides. Next base: position 859 of record CALBYC010000032.1, on the reverse strand, counting down.
ATCCCGAACACGGCAGAAGTCGCCTACTACGGCATGCAGGAAGGACTGAACAATTACTTGAACGGCGTCAAGAAGTCATGGATAGCAGACCGCTCCCATTTGTTGCAGGAAAAAGAATTGGAGCAAATCCTATCCATGCGGGTCAGAACGGAGAAAGTAGCTATTAAGGACATAAAACTACGTACGTTTATAGCTGAAGGCAACAGCCGAAATGATTTGGCAGCACATGTGTATGACATCACTTATGGAAGCATAGTCCCTTATGAGGACAATTTAGTCGTAATTGATGACAGCATAGTGAGGGGAACTACATTGAAACAAAGTATTATCGGCATATTAGACCGCCTTCATCCGAAAAAAATTGTCATTGTTTCTTCTTCACCCCAGGTTCGTTTCCCGGATTATTATGGCATAGACATGTCGAAGATGAACGAATTTATCGCATTCAAAGCGGCTGTTGCTCTTTTGAAAGAAAGAGGGATGGAAGAAGTCTTGATAAATGTTTATCAAGAAGCAAAAAAACAAGAAGCGTACCACGGGACGGCAGTCAATTATGTAAAAGAAATCTATGCTCCATTCACCGATGATGAGATTTCAAGAAAAATGGTGGACTTATTGACACCAGCAGGAACAAAAGCGCAGGTGGAAATTGTTTATCAAACATTAGAGGGCTTGCACGACTCATGTCCGAACCATCCGGGAGATTGGTATTTCTCGGGCAACTATCCCACTCCGGGTGGAACTCGAATGGTAAATCGTGCTTTTATTAGTTACATGGAAGAAGAATATTTCGTTAAATAAACATCAATATTATATGCAAAAAGACAGAACTGCTACTTTGATTCTGGATGATGGGACA
>CALBYC010000031.1 GCA_937890135.1 uncultured Parabacteroides sp. | reverse complement strand
GGGAATCATGCAGTCAGAACGTATTTCTTTTTATCAATTTGAAATCGCATTTTATTTCAACGTTTTATTTCATGTTAAATAATTACTTTCCACCTTTAATTCGATTACAATTCTTGCAAAGCATCTGGCAATTCTCAGCCACAGTCGTACCTCCTTCTTTCCAAGGGGTGATGTGGTCGGCTTCCATTTCCTCCAACTCGAAATGTTTGCCGCAATGGACGCAGATGCCGTGTTGTCGCTCGTAGGCTTCACGTTTCTGTTTCTTGTCGAAAGTTCGGAAACTGAGGTCACGGAGGTCGCCGCTCAGCACGTAGCGATAGATACCCGACTTCTTCATGATTTCGTCATCCTCCATCAAGTCGTGTATCTGTTTTTCAAGGGCTGCCGTATCATATACGTTTTCTCCAAACTCATCGTACATGGCTCCCCAATCCAAACCTTTCATTTCGCGGCGATATGTGGTAAACGTAGAACGTATCCATGTGATGATGGATACGAAGTAAGCCCACAACTTATTGGCATTTGGGTCAAACTGGTGCAGAGCCATATATTTGTCTACACTTTCCACATGGTCATGACGAGCCGCCCATTTTAAGATAGTTGCCAAGTATGCCTGTTCTATGGCATTGCCATTCAAGAAGTCGGCTCCCATTTTATAAGCCGGACATCCGTTCTTTGAAAAATGCCTGCGTGCGTCTGCCACGAATGGTCCTGCACAGACGGCGTTCAGCATTTCTTGGTCAAGAAGTTTCTCTCCTGCAATATTGATTACCCGGAACCAATCAAGCTTTTCCTTGTTTGTACCCTCACAGAAATACACAGTTAATTCATAATTGAGAAACGTTTCTTTTTCTTCAGCTGTAAGTGTTGAAAAATAAAGTGTACCTCGATCTTTGTCAACTATATTGAAGTCATGGGTATAGAATCCGCAGATAGAAAGAGTACGTTGCTGTCCGTCAATCATTTCAAAATTGCCGTTCCCATCCACGCTCCAATACATGATGTTGAGGGGAAAACCATTGAGAATGGTTTCCACTACGGCTTGCTGCTGCTTCTCGCCATAACGAAATTCACGCTGATAGGGAGGGCGTATGTCTAACTTGCCATGATAACCTTTTACTCCGGCATCGGGGTCATTGACGTATCCGTCAATCAAATCGCGGATTTTTATGGACTTCAATTCAATCTGCATAGTTGTTATTTGGGGATTTTACGGATTATGATTCGTGCATAAGGTAAAGATACAAGGCCATTTTTCAATATGTACGGAGAATTCATATTGGCTGTGACATGAGCCTTATTCCCTTGTTTCCTTAAATTATCAATTGTAGCTTGTCCCATCGGCTTAAAACCGACAGACCTTATCCAATCTGTATCACAAGTATTTCCTATTATCTCAAACTGTTCTGGATTATATTTATCCATAAAAGTAATTGGAACACCCATTAAGCCATCGTAATCTAAAGGAATATATTCTGTCTTTGACACATCTATAGCATCATAGTTTTCATAAGTTGGATATTCTTCCGGTGTATAGTGCTTGTATAGGATGATGTCTTCATGCCGCTTTTTTATTTCCAGATTGGTAAACCAAGTAACACCGGATACTCGAATCATACCTTCACGGTGGTCACCAGCAGTAGCCTTGTCCTCATAATGTGAAATGAAATGCCCGGCTCCACCCTTAAAGCCATATCCTAACCATAATTTGTTTTCTTTGATAAGAGGGAATATTTCCTTGTATTTAATAGCGTTCTGATGTCCTATAATCAAGAATTTCTTGTCATACTCCATAAGTTGCGCCACATATTCTCGAAACAGGGAAAACGGTGGATTAGTCACTATAATATCCGCTTCTTTGAGTAATTCGATACATTCTTTGCTACGGAAATCCCCGTCACCGTTCAATGGCTTTACGCCTATTTCTTCGGCATTAGGTATATGGTCGCCGTTCTTATCTCCTTCATAAACTAAGTAAACGGCTTGTTCACTCTTGTTCTGGCTAAACAAGTCTATATTCTGACTCTTATAGCAAGTGGTAATCAGTTTCTTCAATCCAAGGAACTCAAAGTTATAAGCAAAATAGGTGAAGAAATTGCTTACACGTGGGTCGTCACAATTGCACAACACGGTCTTACCACGAAAATGTTCGCGATAATGCCGTAACTCGTTGTTAATGTCTTCCAGTTGCGTATAAAACTCGTCTTTTTTGGCTTCTTTTGCCTTGTTCAGATTCTTATTCGCCATATCATTTAATCGAATTTACGCTTGTCAATCAAACCCTTTGCATTCACTTCCGGAATTTCCGCTATCTTCATCAGCATTTCCAATGAAGGTTTGGTCACATTGGAACACCAACGTTACGCATTCCAGTTGCGCAATAATAACCGACTGCATCTGCAAATATAGTAATTGTTCACATTTCATTGGATTGTTGTTTTGAAAATATAACAGCAAAGTTGGCATACTTTAGTCTATTAACATACGCCCACAGGATTTTCGGACTAATCCCCCGCCATGTTTTCCCAAAAACCCCACGGCCTTTTTCCGAAAAGGTAACGGGCTTTTTGGCATTTGTTCCCTATCGGAGGCGCAATCCAATGGGGCATATCGGACGGACGAAAACCTCGCTTGCGGCGAACGACCATCCTTTGCCCAGGGG
>CALBYC010000030.1 GCA_937890135.1 uncultured Parabacteroides sp. | reverse complement strand
GCAGGTACTTGAAAACCGTGTCATATATGGGATTGGCTATGTGTATCATCTCTCGTTTCCTTCTTTTGGGTTTCGTCCCACAAAGTTATAAATTTCTCTGCAAAAACGCAATACAGTCCATGCTTTTTATTATGCATCCCAATCTATTTCCCATTTGATTGTATCCATTTTGAAAAAAGGTAGTTACCTTTTCCTAAAAAGGATACGGCCTTTTTCCTGAATTTCCACGGACATGAGAATGAAATCCGGGGATGGTGAGACCATAACACACTTAGAAACAAAATATTAAATGGACATCTCTCACCATTCGCCGTATCTCTCACCCATCTCTCACCCAACGTAACGGTATGTTTTACAAGCGGTTGTATCGCCCAAAACGGCGGGTGAGAGATGGTGAGACCAATTTTTCAACTTCATGGGTTTGAAGAAAGAAGAAGGGGGAAACGAAGAATCAATGTTCATTCGGCTATTTCAAAATCCTCGTTATGCACGTTGCTGATAGCGACTGCATAGCCACCAAAGTCCATGACAAGCTGGCGTTTTTTCAATATACGCACGACATAACCTTCCTGCCCCGCCAAAACACCCGTAAGCACACGGAGCCTCACATGGTCATTCGCAAATATCACAAATGGATCACGCAGAAAAGTAACTCGTTCCGGCTCTTCTTCCATGATTTTCATAAAAGGGCGCATCATGCTGTCCGCAATAGAAGCAGGTTTGCCTGTACTGCAATTATTCACCAAATAATATTGCGGGAAATTTTGCATAAGAAAAGATTTCAGTTGTTCTGTCTTTCCCTGCAAAAAACAAGACCGCTGACAGTCGGTTTCTCCTCTTTCATGATGCCTTTCCCGTTCGGTTTCTTCTTATATTGCAAGGTACGATGAACAAAACATCTGGGCTTATAATCGCCTGCGACCTTACGGGTCTCAAGATGTTTTTCAAAAGCCCCCGCCGACATGTGCTGGATAAATATATACCCCCAAGGCAAGCCATCATTCGGGGACATTCCCCCCACTTTCGAAACCGAATCATTATCGGCCCCGACTATGTGGATGCCCTTTGGTAAACGTTTGTTATGATACATATCGTTTACGTCGGCCGTAGAAGAAGGAAGCGAGCTAACCTGCGTCATTTTCTTTATCTACTTTATGTCACTGTTGGCTGCCATCACTTGGAATGGCTGTGCCGATTTCGCAACAACATCGTCCATTAAGTCAATAATAGTGTGTATGTTTATCCAATCAGAGTGGGCAAATGTTCGTAATCAGCAGTGCCGATTACGTCGCATTTTCACCTCTTAGTGGCTTCATGTTTCTACCTGTTATAATCATATCTTCTATTTGTAAGATAATAATACGGTGATATCACGTTGAAAATCAAGTTGCTTAGAGGATTGAAATGCCCAGTCTGTTAAACATTTCATCACAAATACTTAGAAGTCTAAAAGTTTTTTCCGGAAAAGATGATAATAAATGCAGAAAATGATGTAAATTTGCAGACATATCTTATCTTACAAATAGAAGATACGTATGTTTGCTAAACATCCTCGATTCGTTTCCATTTGCTTCCCCGCCGCTTATGCCTATTTTCCTCTGCTTATTCTCCGTATGATATTCCTGTTCGCTTCATTGATTCTTGATGTGTCGATGCTGGCCAAATAGGTTTGTGTGGTTCGAATGGAATGATGCCCCATGCCCTCGCTGATGATGGCGATGGAATAATTCAAGCTTTGGGCGATGCTTGCCCACGAATGGCGTGCGACATAAAAAGTAAGCGGCATTTTCATACCTACCATATCGCCTATTTTCTTCAGCGCATGGTTGACGTTCTCCTGCACACGTCGATATTGTTTGTACTCCGTTCCATCCACTTTCCGAATGACAGGCAGTATATAGGGCGTACCTGAGGTCAGATGGGCATACCGACCAACAATCTCCTGCTGCTCCTGTTCTCATTCGATTGTAAGTTGACGGTTGGTTTTCTTGCGGCAATAGCTCAACAGCCCGCTCTTCAAGTCTGTCTTTTTCAAGAAGGCAATATCCACAAACGGCATTCCACGCATATAAAAGCTGAACATGAAGATATCTCGCGCAAATGCCTCAATGGAATCTTGAGGGAGTTGCAACTGCCGTATGGCACGGATATGATCTGCTGATATGGCACGTTTGGCTGTCTTGACGTAGGATAGGCGCACATGTCTGAACAGTTCCTTGCCCTTGTCCAGCAGTTCATCATCTGCCGCCTTATGCAACAAGGTGTTGAATGTGCGCAAATAAAAACGTATAGTATTCTGCTTCAGCCCACGATGGATAAGCCACGCCTCATATTCCTTCATCATATCAGGCGTCAACTCATCAAAAGTCAAGTCCAATTCTTTGCGAAACTCCTTGAACCTGCGACAGGCATTGATGTAAGTCATGTAAGTGCCTTGCTTCCGCATCCGCTCTTGTCTCGCAATTTGTTCCTGCAAAAAAGGGAAGACGGTCTTGCACGAAGCAGTCTGCTTGAAAGCATCGCAAAGATTATCCAACGTGACATCCTTGTTGGAAGCTTCCAACTTGTGGATGTTTTCTCTATGCCGCCTCAGTTCCCACTCAATCGTTGAACGCATCAGCAGCAGTTCTGCCTTTCGTTCCTCATTGGCAGTTGCCACGATAGTCGCATCCTTCTCATCCCATTCATTTGGGAAAATGTGGTAGCCCGTGCTAATCCACTTCACTTTCCGCTTGTGCGTCATTTGATAGTACAATGTTCCCTTCGTCCCCGGTACAGAAGAAGGACGAAATTTAAGTTTTACTGTAGCCATGAATCGGTCGTCTTTTGAATTTGTTATTACTATATGATTTAAAGCCTTGCCCCGACCACGTAGTCGTGACGGCCTCCGACCTATCATGAAAAAATCCGGCAAGGGCCGCAATCGTTGCTTGCCCTTGCCGGATTCTTTGTTTGTTGTCAGGCGAATCCAACAATGAATCAGTCCACTTTTTCCTTGTGGAAATACTCAACCAGGAATTTCCAGTTGTTCTGGATAATATCCTTGCCTCTCTCCTCTCCAAGCAAACTCTTGGTCTGCGCATCAGCCAGCATGCTCCGTTTCACCATTTCCTCCAAGATGCTGGTGCTGCAATGCTTTACGATGAAGAAGCCCAAAGCCGCCTGTTCGGCACGCTCCTTGTTATAGAACGGATTCTTTTCATCCTTGATGCAATCAATATCCAATGTCAAAAGTTGGATGCCGTCCTCTTCGGAAGCATACACCCCGAAGCGGCGTTCGCCCGGCTGGGGCAGTCCCTCATCAAAGTCCATACCCAACTTCTGCGTCAAGAAATCATAGAAATCCTGCTCGCTTTTCATATATACAATCAAATCGTCCGGGACGGCCTTCTTGAACTTTTCATAATCCGGTTTCGCCAGCTCCCTACGTTTCGCATCCTCAGGCGAAATAAAAGCCATGGACTTGTCCGCCTCTTCCTTGAACATGGCATAATCGGGATGATCTTCGGGCATCAACTTGGAGAGCCACATCGGTGAAGTATAAGCCAAGAAAGGCAAACGGCTGACATGCGCCAACAAATTATGGAAAGTCATCAAGTCCTTCGGATCCACTGGCTTTCCTTCCTTCTCCCAATAACCCTTCGTCGTGTCCGTCAACTCCTCATTGGCATCCGTCACCGGATAAGAATGATAATGGAACCAATACAACAAATCATTATACTTCTTCGGCTCGTCATAACGTGTCTCCTTGCTGAACAAAGCCTGCATACGTTCGTTTTCGGGAGCAGTCGTCCATTCGTCGCAAAAGACTTTGTATATCATATTGGCAGCCGCCTGGTTGGTCGGATTATCGGGGTTCACGAAAGTCCCGTTCCTCCACCCATGGTATTGCTGCGTATAATGCCACAACAAAAACCGCACATCCTCCAAGTTGGCTTCATCCTCGTAATAATGGTCTCCTGTTTCAAAGAAAGGAAGATAATGCCCGTGCCTTGCCTTGAATTCCGAAATAAAGGTACGCCAAATGTTTGTCTGGGAAATCACATCCTCATAATATGCCGCCAAACGAATCGCTATCTGCTTGGCCTCGTCCCCTTTGAACGAATTGGTCAATTCGGTCGCCGCCAATATATCATAAATGCGATTGGCAATGTTTGTATAATAAGCATCTACCGGCGTACTCTGCACATAAGGATGTAAAGAGAGCCAATCTTTGGAAAAGATCTTAATGTTTTTCATTTAAAATCCAATTAATAATTGATAATTCAGCATACGAATGCCTAGCAACCCTTCGGGATTTCCTTGACATTGCAGATGCAAATATAGCATTAAATTTTAACAAGCCGCAACGATGGTCACCGAATCTTGCCAAGATAGGTAAAATCTTCCTATATTTGCAAAAAATATAAATAAACTAAAAGCATTATATCAAATGGAGGAAAACAAAGAACAGATGAACGGTTTACCCGAAAACGCCTACAGGGAGTTGAAAGAAGGCGAAGAGTACAAGCCGCTGATGCAGGCAGACAAAACATACCGGGAAGTGACACCGTGGTCTGTCCTGTGGGGATTGCTCATGGCCGTGATATTCAGTGCCGCGGCAGCCTACTTGGGGCTAAAGGTCGGGCAGGTATTTGAAGCGGCCATCCCGATTGCCATCATTGCAGTAGGATTGTCAAGCGGTTTCAAGCGCAGGAACGCATTGGGCGAAAACGTAATCATACAATCCATCGGAGCCAGCAGCGGCGTGATCGTGGCAGGTGCTATCTTCACTTTGCCCGCCCTCTATATCCTGCAAGACAAATACCCTGAGATAACGGTCAATTTCTTTGAAGTCTTCCTTAGCTCGTTATTGGGAGGTATCTTAGGCATATTATTATTAATCCCTTTCCGCAAATACTTCGTATCCACAATGCATGGCAAGTATCCTTTCCCGGAAGCGACGGCCACGACCCAAGTGCTTGTGTCCGGGGAAAAAGGAGGCAACCAAGCAAAACCTTTGATAATAGCCGGATTGATAGGCGGACTGTACGACTTCATCATCGGCACGTTCGGTTGGTGGAGCGAGACCGTCAGTACCACCGTTGTCGGCATAGGCGAAACATTGGCAGAGAAAGCCAAGGTAGTCATGAAGGTGAATACAGGTGCTGCCGTGTTAGGCTTAGGCTACATCATCGGACTGAAGTACTCATTAATCATCTGCGCCGGTTCTTTCCTGGTTTGGTTGGTCATCATCCCATTGATGTCCGCCATTTTCTACGACCAAGTCCTGGCATTCGGCAACGGCGCCATCACGGCTACTGTCGGCAGCATGAGCCCGGAATTGATATTCACCACGTATGCCCGCCACATCGGCATAGGGGGCATCGCCACCGCAGGTGTCATCGGCATCATCAAGTCGTGGGGCATTATCAAGGGAGCGGTTGGTCTGGCTGCCAAGGAGTTGAAAGGATCAGGCAATGCCCAGCTCGAATCCGTCAAACGCACGCAGAAAGACATTTCCATGAAGGTCATCGCCATCGGAGTGATTGTCACCATGGCCGTCACGCTGCTATTCTTCCAATTCGGGTTATTACATAACTGGTTCTATGCAATCATCGGCCTGTTGTTGGTCGGCATCATTGCCTTCCTATTCACAACCGTGGCAGCGAACGCCATTGCCATTGTCGGAACCAACCCCGTATCCGGCATGACACTGATGACACTGATATTAGCCTCCATCATCTTGGTAGCGACCGGATTGAGCGGGACTGCCGGCATGGTGTCCGCCCTGATTATCGGAGGTGTCGTCTGTACCGCCTTATCCATGGCCGGAGGTTTCATCACCGACTTGAAGATTGGTTATTGGCTGGGAAGCACGCCCGCCAAACAGGAATCATGGAAATTCTTAGGGACATTGGTTTCCGCAGCGACAGTCGGCGGAGTCATCCTGATATTGAACCAAACGTATGGATTCACCAGCGGACAATTGGCTGCCCCCCAAGCCAACGCCATGGCAGCCGTCATCGAACCGTTGATGAGTGGGGGTGGCGCACCTTGGACATTATATGCCATCGGGGCCGCCTTGGCAATCGCACTTAACATTTCAGGCATACCCGCCTTGGCATTCGCTTTAGGCATGTTCATTCCTATTGAACTGAACACACCGTTGCTTATAGGCGGCGCTATCAACTGGTACGTAGGAAGCCGCAGCCAAGATGCAGCCCTTAACAATGCCCGCCTGGAAAAGGGGACACTTCTCTCTTCCGGCTTCATTGCAGGTGGCGCTTTGATGGGTGTTGCCAGTGCCGCCCTCCGCTTCGCAGGTGTGAATTTGTTCCAGACGGCATGGGCAGAGAGCAACGGAGCCGAAGCGCTGGCCATCGTAGTCTACATAGCCCTCATCCTTTATTTGACGTACAGTTCGTTACAAGCAAAAACAGGAAATAGATGAACAGTTACATCATCTTATTAATCATAGCCCTTTATTTCGGGCTGCTGCTGTTTATCGCCTGGCTCACCGGGAGAGGAAGCTCAAACAACAACGATGCTTTCTTTTTAGGCAACCGCAAATCCCCGTGGTACATTGTTTCCATCGGCATGGTAGGCACATCCCTTTCCGGGGTCACGTTCGTATCCGTCCCCGGAATGGTCCGAAGCATAGACATGACCTATATGCAGACTGTCTTCGGGTTTTTCTTCGGTTATGTCTTGATCGCCCATGTGCTGTTGCCCCTTTATTACAAGCTGCGGCTGACCTCCATCTACTCCTACTTGAAAATACGCATCGGTAACCGTGGATACAAGACAGGCGCTTCCTTTTTTTTGATATCCAAAATCGTTGGAGCGGCCGCCCGTCTCTATTTGGTTGTACTAATCTTACAGCATTATGTCTTCCATACTTGGAATATCCCTTTCTGGGCGACTGTCCTCATCAGCATCTTCCTGGTATGGCTATACACTTTTCGCAGCGGCATCAAAACCATCATTTGGACAGACACGCTGCAAGCCATCTGCTTAGTGGCCATGCTGGTCATCATCATTTGGCAAGTCAAGGAAAAATTGGG
>CALBYC010000029.1 GCA_937890135.1 uncultured Parabacteroides sp. | reverse complement strand
CCTCCATTTCATACCAAGAGTCAAGGTTCAATCCAAACGTGGTATCATGGACTGGCGCGGAAGGATTAATGGGAATCATGCCTAACACTGCCAGGAAGTTAGGGGTATCACCTCACGAGTTGAAAGATCCGGATACAGGAATCAGGACTGGAGTTGATTGTTTGCGTCGATTTCGCCAAGGATTCAACAGTATAGAAGACCCGGATGAAAGAATCAAGTTTACCTTAGCCGCATACAACGCAGGAATCGGCCATGTTTATGATGCTCAGAGATTGGCTGAGAAATACGGGAAAAATCCAAAAGTATGGGAGGACAACGTGGCTGAATTCATACGTTTGAAGAATGAGCCTGAATATTATAATGATTCCGTATGCAAACATGGTTATCTTCGTGGCTCTGAAACATACGCATACGTGAGAGAGGTTATCGGACGGTATGATTATTATAGACGTAAAACGCACAAGTGACTTGTTCTTTCTATTTACATATTAATCGATTCCGGCAAATGGATAACTGCCGGAATTAAAGGTATAAATTTCCCATAAAAGGCACATCGTTATAAAATAATTCTTACCTTTGGTAGCAAAACTCAAAATATACATATTATGTTCTCAAAAGAAACTTATATCGCTCGCAGGGCTAAACTGAAACAATCAGTAGGATCTGGTTTGTTGCTTTTTATAGGCAATGATGAATGTGGCATGAACTATGCTGATAACACGTATAATTTCCGTCAGGATTCGACTTTCTTATATTTCTTTGGTCTTCCATATGCAGGTTTAAGTGCAATCATCGATATTGATAATGACAAAGAAATCATTTTTGGAGATGAATTAACCATCGATGATATCGTATGGATGGGCACGCAACCAACCTTGAAAGAAAAAAGTGAGGCAACGGGGCTGAGTGATGTACGCCCATTCAATGCTATCGTTGATTATTTAAAGAAAGCGCAACAATCCGGACAGACCATTCACTATTTGCCAACTTATCGTGCGGAACATCGAATCAAATTGAATGCATGGTTAAACGTACCCATTGGATTTGAAAAACCTTCCGTCCCATTCATCATGGGAGTTGTAAACCAACGCAATTATAAAAGTGCTGAAGAAATTGCCGAAATAGACAAAGCTTGTATTGTGACGGCGGACATGCACTTGGCAGCTATGCGCACAGTCCGTCCGGGTATCCGTGAATGCGAGGTGGCAGCAGCTGTGGCAGAAGTTGCATTCAAACATAATTATCCACTTTCCTTCCCTATCATTGCCACGGTAAATGGGCAAACTTTGCATAATCATGACCATAGTCATTTGATTAAAAGCGGAGACATGTTGCTGTTGGATGCCGGCGCTGAAACAGAAATGGGTTATGCCGGAGATATGTCATCTACCATACCGGCCGACAAGAAATTCACACAACGCCAGCGTGACGTGTATGACATCCCAGTAGCAGACCTTCGTCCTGGCGTTAACTTTGTTGATGTTTATGAACATTCATGTGCAGTAATCATGCAAGGCATGAAAGATTTGGGATTCGCCAAAGGCGATCCTGTTGAAGCAGTCAAGGCGGGAGCTCATGCTATGTTTATGCCTTGTGGATTGGGACACATGATGGGTCTCGACGTTCATGATATGGAGAATCTGGGCGAAGTATATGTTGGATATAACGGCAAACCCAAAAGTACTCAGTTCGGGCGTAAGTCTTTGCGTCTCGGTAGAGAACTTGAGCCTGGCTTCGTTTTGACTATTGAACCGGGCATTTATTTCATTCCGGAATTAATGGATTTGTGGCGTAAAGAAGGTAAGTTTACTGAATTCCTGAACTATGACAAGCTTGAAACATATAAAGATTTCAGCGGTCTCCGGAATGAAGAAGATTACCTGATTACAGAAAATGGGGCTCGTTTGTTAGGTAAAAAAATACCGGTTCACGCTGAAGACGTTGAAAATGAACACTGTTAAACATGGGAACGACAGTGCAATTGAACGAGCATAACAAACAGGAATATCCTCCGATGCATACAACCGAACATATCCTGAACCAAACGATGGTCAGGATGTTTGGTTGCCCTCGATCGAAGAATGCCCATATAGAACGGAAAAAAAGCAAATGCGATTATGAACTCGCTGCAGCTCCTACCGAAGAACAGATACAAGCTGTCGAAAACCAAGTCAATGCAATTATAGACAATCACTTGGCTGTTACAACTGAATTCATGCCGCATGAGAAGGCTGCATCGATAGTGGATTTGAGCAAGCTCCCAGAGAACGCAAGCGAAACATTGCGAATAGTTCGCATTGGTGATTATGATGCTTGCGCTTGCATAGGTACGCATGTTTCAAACACATCGGAAATCGGGCATTTTAAAATCATATCACATGATTATGCCGATGGCAGGCTAAGATTGCGGTTCAAGCTGACAGAATAAAGGCTACTAATCGATGGCGTAATCAAAATTTTTATGTAAGTTTGCAACGTAAAAGAACGTATATTATTTTAATATTGAAGTATTATGACAATTGATCAATTTAATTTTGCTGGTAAAAAGGCAATAGTACGTGTTGATTTCAATGTTCCATTGGATGAAGAAGGTAAAATCACAGACGATACTCGTATCCGTGGAGCGCTGCCTACTTTGAAAAAAATTTTAGCAGACGGTGGTAGCTTGATTATCATGTCTCACATGGGTAAACCCAAAGGCAAAGTTAACGCAAAGTATTCATTAAGCCAGATTGTTGATGCTGTATCAGCAGCATTAGGGACTCCGGTCAAATTCGCTCCGGATTGCGCAAAGGCGGCAGCGGCAGCGGCAGCTTTGAAGCCAGGCGAAGTTTTATTGTTGGAAAACTTACGTTTCTATCCTGAAGAAGAAGGTAAGCCTGTCGGTATTGAAAAAGATGATCCTGGCTACGAGGAAGCCAAGAAAGAAATGAAAGCTCGCCAAAAAGAATTTGCTAAAACGCTGGCTTCATACGCAGATTGTTACGTGAATGATGCGTTTGGTACGGCTCACCGTAAACATGCTTCTACCGCTGTTATCGCAGATTTCTTTGATGCAGATCACAAGATGCTGGGATACTTGATGGAAAAAGAAGTTAAAGCTGTTGACAATGTATTGAAAGACATAAAACGCCCTTTCACTGCAATCATGGGTGGTTCCAAAGTATCCACAAAAATTGGTATCATTGAAAACTTGATGGACAAGGTGGACAACTTAATCTTGTGTGGCGGCATGACATTTACTTTTGCTAAAGCTCAAGGCGGAAAGATCGGCCTGTCTATCTGCGAGGATGATAAGTTAGATTTAGCTTTGGATATCATTGCTAAAGCTAAAGCTAAAGGTGTCAATTTGGTATTAGGCACTGATTGCATTGCAGCTGATGCTTTCTCTAATGACGCTCATACGCAAGTTTGCCCTGCAAACGATATACCTGAAGGTTGGGAAGGATTGGATGCCGGTCCTGAAAGCCGCAAGGCTTTTGCCGATGCAATCAAAGGCGCAAAGACTATCCTTTGGAACGGTCCCGCAGGTGTGTTTGAGTTCTCTAACTTTGAAGGTGGTTCACGCGCTATAGCCGAAGCTATA
>CALBYC010000028.1 GCA_937890135.1 uncultured Parabacteroides sp. | reverse complement strand
TGCAACGTGGATAGTACCACCGCCGTATCCAACGGGGCGCAGGTGATGTACCTTTTGACCTGCACGGTCATAGGGCTGGCGATGGGGACAACCGTCCGCACCGCCCATGCCATAGGAGCAAAAGACAACAAGCAAGCATCACAAATCATCGGCAACACCATCAGCCTGTTCCTTGTGTTGAGCATCGCAATGGCCGTGGCCTTGTTGTTTTTCCGTGATGGCATCGTAAGCCTGATCAACACCCCTATGGAAGCAGTCAAAGAAACAAGGGCTTACCTGACCGTCTGTTTCATAGGCATTCCTTTCATCATGGCATACAACATCATCGCTTCCATCTTCCGGGGCTTAGGCGATTCAAAGAGCCCGATGTATTTTGTCGCCATAGCTTGCTTGGCAAATATCCTGCTTGACTATTTCTTCATCCGGCACATGGGATGGGGAGCGGTAGGTGCAGCTTTGGGAACCACGCTGTCGCAGATGCTCAGTGTGGCCATGGCTGTCATGGCCATCCGCAGGCACCGTGACATTTTCGACGTGAAGAAGGAAGACCTCAAACCCCGCAGGCAGGCCATTGCCGGCATTTTGAAAATAGGCATCCCCATAGCCATGCAAGACGGATTCATCCAGATAGCATTCATAGCCATCACCGTCATAGCCAACGGACGAGGGCTTTATGACGCGGCGGCTGTAGGCATCGTCGAGAAGTTCATCGGGCTGGTGTTTATCGTTCCTTCCGCCATGCTATCTTCCATTTCCGCGATAGCTTCACAGAATATCGGAGCACGGCAAATGGACAGGGCGAAAAAGACCATGTGGACAGCCATGGCGATAACCACCACCTATGGCGTCATCGTCTCCGTCATCCTGCAATTCATACCGGACATGGCCGTGCGAGCCTTCACCCATGACGCCCACGTGATCGCATTAGGCGCGGAATATCTGCGCGGTTATGTCTGGGATTGCATCTTCGCCGGCATCCATTTCTGTTTCAGCGGATTCTTCACGGCATGCGGCTACAGCCTTATCTCCTTCCTGCACAATTTCATAGCTATCGTCACAGCCCGAATACCCTTATCCTACCTTGCCTCCGAGATGTACCCGGACACGCTGTATCCCATGGGGCTCGCCACCTGCATGGGATCGGTGGTGTCTTGCCTGATTTGCGTGATGGCATATCGTTTCTCCTACCTTTACATGCGACGTTCGGGAGAAACGATCGCGGCCTTTTCCCAAAAAGACGGCAACCGATTGACAAATTCATCGGCATGAAATTCACGGCCGGTGCCACCAAAAGAGCAAGGACATTGCACTTAAGAGATTCACGGGAGGCCGCACAAGAAGGTTAATTTTGCACTTTCATTTTGGAAAACGGCACAAATATATTAGCTTTGCATGACGGCTGACTTTAACTGCGTCCGGAAGTCCGCCGCCCGTCCTTTACAGGATTTGCAGAATACATACATAATTACGGAAAGCAATGACTATACAAGAAGATATAAAAAAAGCTTGCGAAGCGATGCGCGCCGGAGGACTGATCCTCTACCCCACCGACACGATATGGGGGATAGGCTGCGACGCCACCAACGAAGAGGCGGTGAGAAAAGTTTACGACTTGAAAAAAAGAGCGGACAACAAGGCAATGCTGGTCCTGATAGACAATCCCGCAAAGCTGCAAACATACGTGGAAGATGTGCCCGACATCGCATGGGACTTGATAGAAGCGTCCGACAATCCGTTGACACTCATTTATGACAAAGGGAAGAATTTAGCGGCCAATCTATTAGGGGAAAACGGCAGCATCGGCATCCGCGTTTCCCATGAACAATTTTCCCGCGACCTTTGCTACCGCTACCAAAAGCCATTGGTTTCCACTTCCGCCAACGTCAGCGGCGAACCTTCCCCTGCCAACTTTTCCGAAATATCAGAAGCCATCAAGGACGGCGTGGACTACATCGTACAGTATCGCCAAGAGGACACCGCAAAAGCAGCGCCGTCCAGCATCATCAAAATAGGGAAAGGCGGATTGTTCCAAATAATAAGGTGAAGGAATGGGTGAACGCTGGCAAATAAGAAGGTATGTTGCATCTGACTTCCTGTCCGCATCGATAGCCTGGTTCGCTTTCAACCTGTGCCGATATTACCAGCTGGTCTCATACAACGAGTTAGTCCCCTTAGGACGTTTCTTGACATACCGAAGCGTCTTGACCGGGCAATTGTGCATACCATTTTTCTGGCTGGTCATATATTACTTTTCCGGATACTACAACTTGCCATTGAACCGTTCTCGAATCACCGAGATATGGTTGACATTCGTGTCGTCGGTCATCGGCGTGACTTCCATCTTCTTCTTATTAGTCATCGACGAAATGCCACAATCTTATCGAGTCTATTACGATTTTCTGTTAGAAATGTTCGTGTTGCACTTCGGCATGACATACGGGGCAAGGTTGTACTTGACCAACCGCCTGCTTCGTCTCATCAAAGAGGGGAAAATCGTCCGTAAGGTTCTGTTTTTCGGCACCGGCGAACAAGCCCTCTCCATATCCGGCCAACTGGCCAAGATCGGTTACCAGGCCATCGGATTCATCCGCACTTCACCTGATGAACCGGTAAAAGTCGCCCCGGCCCTTTTATTGGGAGACATCAGCGATTACGACAAGCACGTACTGCATGACGGCATAGACGAATTGGTGGTAGCGACCGAGGCCTTGCAAGGATCGGATCTGTCCTTGTTGTTATATCAGCTATTCCCCTACAAGCGGCCGATAAAAGTATGGGTAGGCAAACAAGCCTCCCTCTTTTCAAAAGTCAAGCTTAACCCCCACCTGGGCGCCCCGTTGGCGGATGTGACGGAAAACAACTTCTCCCCATGCGAGCAGAACATCAAGCTGTGGACCGACAAGCTCATTTCCGCAGGCGCATTGATCCTGCTCTCCCCGCTGTTTGCCTACATAGGATGGCGGGTACGCAAAAGCTCGCCCGGTCCCGTTTTCTACAAGCAAGAACGAATCGGGCTGCACGGCAAGCCCTTCCTGATATACAAGTTCAGGACGATGTACGCCGAGGCGGAAACCAACGGGCCCATGCTTTCCCAAGAATCCGACCAGCGCGTCACCCCGATCGGATCAATCCTCAGGAAGTACCGCTTGGACGAACTGCCCCAGTTCTGGAATGTGTTGAAAGGCGACATGGCACTGGTAGGGCCACGTCCCGAGCGCAAGTTTTACATCGACCAAATCGTGAAGAAAGCGCCCTATTATTACTTGTTGCACAACGTGCGTCCCGGCATCACATCGCTGGGCATGGTGAAGTATGGCTATGCGTGCAACGTAAATCAAATGCTGGAACGATTGTATTACGATATGTTATATTACGAAAATATGTCTTTGGCTTTAGATATCGCCATTTTGCTATATACAGTAAAGACAGTGGTTACAGGGAAAGGAATTTAATATTATGTCGACAGAAAAAGGATGGTTTTACCAATTTCTCATTTGGCGGGCGAACAACATCAAAGAGAAGCATTTTGTTCTAATCGTCAGTTTCATGGTAGGTCTATGTACTGCCACGTCTGCTATCATCTTAAAAAATTTAATCCATTGGATCCAGCAATTGCTGTCCGTCAACTTCGACGCAGACCAAGTCAACTACTTATACCTGCTCTATCCGGTAATCGGTATCCTGCTTGCCGGACTGTTTGTCAAATATATTGTACGGGATGACATCAGCCACGGCGTGACGAAAATATTATACGCAATCTCCCAACGCAAAAGCCGGATCAAACCCCACAACATGTGGACTTCCATCCTTGCCAGTTCGGTCACCATCGGTTTCGGCGGTTCCGTCGGAGCGGAGGCTCCCATCGTGCTGACAGGAGCCGCCATCGGCTCCAACTTAGGGAGATTGCTCCGCATGGAGCAGAAGACGCTGATGCTCTTGGTGGGTTGCGGGGCGGCAGGAGCCATCGCAGGCATATTCAAAGCACCCATCGCCGGTCTGGTCTTCGTCATCGAAGTATTAATGCTCGACTTGACCATGACTTCCGTCCTTCCGCTGCTGATCACATCTGTAACAGCAGCCACGATGTCGTATATATTCACCGGGACAGAGGCGATGTTTAAATTTTCACAAACCGAGCCTTTTGTCATGGAACGCATCCCCTACGTCATTTTCTTAGGTA
>CALBYC010000027.1 GCA_937890135.1 uncultured Parabacteroides sp. | reverse complement strand
GATGACGCATGACGGGCAGCGCATGGACTTGGATGCGGCATACGGATATGAAACCGTAGAAAATGCTGACGGTCTGTTCGGTGTAGTCGATAAAGAGAACAACGAGATTTTGCCTTGTATATACAATAAGGTGGAACTAAAGGCCTACGGCTTTGCCAAGCTCTATTCCAAAAAGAAGATGGAGAGGGAACGACCGTGGATAGACCTGCGTAATGGAGTAAGGTTTGTAAAGCGGCCTAACATTGAAAGACACGCCTTCCTTGATTTTTCCACCACAGACGGCAGACGATTCTATCCAAGAGTGCAAACACGTATAATGGATGAGAGCAGTTTTGTGTTGGCGGACACCTTTGAACGTGGTATAGATGACGGACTACGCTTCAAGAACTTCTTTGTTCAACCATCAGAACCAGAGAAACTTTACTCGTTTAAAGAAAAGATAGATGATGTGGCACTTTGGGAGGATGAACAAGGCGGTTTGGCATGGCGCAAAGGTTGGGAAGCAACACTGCACCCGATAAGTTCCGCAGAATGGACGGTCAGGGAAACGGTTTGGAAAGAAGACATAGAGCGGTTTGAGGAAGAAAAGGAACAATGCATACGGTATTTCAAACCGGAAATAATAATAGATGACATTCGCGGCAGGACCCGCTTGACAGACTATGAAGAGCCGCAATATCTGAGGACTTCATGTATCACCAAGGACAACTATCAGGTATATTACCGCAAGCATTGGCTGGATAAATGGGAATCTGTGGGCACATATATCAAGGTATTTGCACCGGCATACGGCATCCGGGTGGTGCAGAACCGGAACGGGAAATATCTGGTACGCACTTCTCTCTTCAAACCCTTGGAAACACCTGAACAGGAATATGAGTATGCGGAGTTGCAAGACAATGCCATATTGTATTTCACGGAACGTGGTAAAGAGTATTGGGTCAATCTGGAAAACAAGGCTTGCTTTACTATAAAGCCGGAGTTTGTCGTCATCAGCTTTATGGACTTCATCAAAATAGGCGATATATATATGGAACGATATTCCTATAGCATGAAAACCTATCGAAGGGCGGAGATTAGGATGTATGAGGATGTTTGTTTCTTAGGCAACAGAACTGTTATCGTCAATTCAAAATACAGCAGGAGAAGATTCGATATATTACTTCGGAATGTGGACGGCAAGCATTTCGTATTGAAAGAGGAAAATAATCCCAATAGCAGTACCTATGATATGTATTATGACGGAAAGAAATCGCCGATAATCATAAGGCGAAAGAATGATCATGAAATGAGGGACAGGATAAGGCCGTGAGGGTATTTCCTTGATGAACGGATATAGCCACGTCCCTCTCTCCCCTCCATAAAGTTGAAAAAATGGTCTCACCATCTCTCACCCGTCATTTTCTCGGAGACACATCATTGTAAAACAGGAAGTTATATAGGTGAGAGATCGGTGAGAGGTAAGGGGAAAGGTGAGAGATGCCTATCTAACACATTATGGATCAATCTGTTTTGGTCTCACCCGACCTGTCCTTTTGCATTTTTCATCACCGACCGCTGACTTCCTCGAATATATTGCGTAATTTTGCATTTGAGGGTAGAATCTGCACAAATTACCAGCTGTTTGATTTTTACGAACTCACGTTGTTTATCTATTCAAAAAAGACGAACGGGAATTATTATGGCAAAAGATATTAAGATAGTGGTTGGTGACATAACCAAGTTGAAGGTTGATGCCATCGTGAATGCGGCCAACCGCTCCTTGTTGGGGGGCGGCGGTGTGGATGGGGCCATCCATCGTGCGGCAGGCCGTGGACTCTTGAAAGAATGCATGGCTTTGGGCGGTTGTGAGACAGGCCAAAGCAAGGTGACAGGTGCATACAATCTGCCTTGCAAGTACGTGATCCATACGGTCGGGCCGGTGTATCAGGGCAGGGGGGATGAGCCGGCTCTTTTGGGTTCGTGTTATACCACCGCATTGGACATTGCTAAGGAGAAGGGAATCAAGAGCATCGCTTTCCCTTGCGTCAGCACAGGAGTTTATGGTTATCCGAAGGCTGAGGCGGCTCAAGTGGCGATGAAGGCCATCAAGGAAAGTGATTTCGATGGAGAGGTGATTATCTGTTGTTTTTTTGAGGAGGATGTGACATATTATCAAGATTTGATATGAGATGAAGGACATGCGTAAGTGTTGCACGTAATGGCGGTGTCGGAAGGAATGGGCAACGGTCATGCGTGCGAAGGGAATCCTCAAGGGCGAGTCGAATTTGCCGTGATGTTTTTTCGAATTTGCCGTGATGTTTTTTCAAAAAGCCTGCGACCTTTTTCTGGAGAGGCCGCAGGCTTTTCTATTTGCTTTCATGGATTGGCACGCTCCAGGAACTTTTCAGTCAGCCGGGAGAAAGCATAGTTCCCCAGCTCTTCTTCCTTGATCATTAGAAAATGGTCAGATAAATGGCCCGGCTCTTCCACGAAGATTTGATAGAACGAAGCATGGATGATTTGGTGGGTCAGGACATGCTTTATCTCCGGAATAACCAATCTTATGGATTTTTCTATGGCTTTCCCCGCAGTGCCATCACCCAGCCATTGCCCCAATTCTTCCGAAGTTAGCAGCGTTTCGATGCCGGCGGCTTCATTCGTCTCTATCAAGGGGAATTCGTACAGCCCATTCCAAATGTCTTTTCCTGTGCGTTTGCGGATCCATGTGTGATGGTTGGAAAGGATTTGGAAATAATTCAAATAGCGGTCGACCGTCTTTGCCTTTTTTTGTTTGACGGGGAAATCCTGCACCTTGTTATATAGGTAAGCCGAGCAGAAACCGGATAATGGACAGTCGGGGCACGCTGGATTTGCCGGGACGCATTGCAAGGCCCCCAATTCCATGATGGCTTGGTTGTATAATCCCGGTTGCCGCGTGTCTAATATCTCTTGGGCCAATTCCTTGAATATTCTCTTCCCTTTGGCCGAGTCGATGGGTTCCGGGATGGAAAACAGGCGGGACAGGACTCTATGGACGTTCCCGTCAAGCACGGCGTAAGGTTGGTCCCATGCAAACGAGGCGATGGCAGCGGCCGTATAGTCGCCGATGCCTTTTAGTTTGCGTATGTCGCCATGTTCCGACGGGAAAATGCCTTCATGCTGTTTGCAGATGACTCGGGCCGTTTCGTGCAGGTTGCGCGCGCGGCTGTAGTACCCCAATCCCTGCCAATATCTGAGGACTTCGTCTTCCTGCGCTTCGGCAAGAGCTTGGATGTCCGGGAATCTGGAGACGAAACGTTTGAAGTAATCCAATCCTTGTGCCACCCTTGTTTGTTGCAAGATGATTTCGGAAACCCATATGATATAAGGGTCTTTGGTATCCCTCCATGGCAAATCCCTGTGATGCATGTCGTACCAATTAAAGAGCCTGTCATAAAAGTCAGGTCGAAAAAGCCTGTTTGGCATAGATGAAGTTTTATCGGTTTTATTGTTTGTAATTGATTGATTACGGCAAACATACAAAAATAATTCGGAAAAAAAAGAAACTATTTTTTTAAAATGCTGAGAAATTTCTTTCTAACCTCGATAAAAAGCTATATATTTGCATTCCAAAAAATTATAGGACTAAATCAATAATAAAAGTAATTAGACATGACGAAAGCAGATATCGTAAATGAAATCTCAAAAAGCACTGGTATTGATAAGCAAACAGTACTGGCAAGCGTAGAGTCTTTCATGAACATTGTTAAAGGCTCTTTGGCTGAAAATGAAAATGTATATTTGAGAGGATTCGGAAGTTTCATCGTGAAGAAAAGGGCGCAGAAGACAGCTCGCAACATCTCAAAGAATACGACTATTATTATCCCAGAACACAACATTCCTTCATTTAAGCCAGCAAAGACTTTTTTGAACGAAGTTAAATAAATATCTTTAACGTTTAATCTTTTAAAATTTAAAGCGATGCCTAGCGGAAAGAAAAGAAAAAGACATAAGATGTCTACGCACAAACGTAAAAAAAGACTGAAGAAAAATAGACATAAGAAGAAGTAAGTCTATTTTAAGGTCTTAGAGGAAAAGAACAAGCTTAAAAGGCATTTTTAAGCTTGTTCTTTGCTTTATTTGTAATAAAATCAATTTAATACATTCTAAAAACACCTGACGTGATAAGTGAAATAGTAGTTGATGTTCAATCGAAAGAAATGAATATCGCCGTTTTGGAGGACAAGAACCTCGTGGAGCTTCAAAAGGAAGCGCTCAACGTGGAGTTCGCTGTAGGTGATATTTATTTGGGTAAAGTGAAAAAATTAATGCCTGGTTTGAACGCTGCTTTCATTGACGTGGGGTACAAAAAGGATGCATTTCTTCACTATCAGGACATAGGTGCCAATTTTATTTCGCAGCAGAAATATGTTAAACAGGCTATAACCGACATCAAGAAGCTGCCTACCATGCAGAAGGCTTCAATCTACCCCGAAACGGCCAAGGATGGAAGCATCGGCGACGTGGTGAAAGTCGGGCAAGAAGTCTTGGTGCAAATAGCCAAAGAACCTATATCTACAAAAGGACCGCGTTTAACCTCTGAATTGTCTTTTGCGGGAAGATATATTGTCTTGATTCCTTTCGGGGACAAAGTGTCCGTTTCGTCGAAAATCAAGACCGCAGAAGAACGTGCCCGTTTACGTCAATTGTTAACCAGTATCAAACCGAAGAATTTTACAATAATTGTTCGTACTTCAGCTGAAGGTAGAAGAGTGGCAGAACTGGATCACGAACTGAAGACATTGGTGAAACGGTGGGAAGATACGATTGCCAAATTGCCAACCGCGTCTTTGCCATCATTGGTTTATGAGGAGACGAGCAGGGCTGTGGCTCTGTTGCGTGACATTTATAACCCTTCATTTGAACATATTTATGTAAATGATAAAGAGGTTTGCGATAGCATCAAGGATTATGTGAGGCTGATAGCCCCTGGAAACGAAAAAATAGTCGAGTTATATACGGGGGCTTTGCCTATCTTTGACAATTTTGCGATTACCAAGCAAATCAAATCTTTGTTTGGGCGTACAGTTACTTATAAGAGCGGTGCCTATCTGGTGATTGACCATACGGAAGCTATGCATGTGATTGATGTCAACAGCGGAAATAGAGCCAAAGGAAGCGACGATCAGGAGCAGACGGCCATTGAGGTGAACCTGGCTGCCGCCGATGAAATAGCCCGCCAACTTCGTTTGCGCGATATGGGTGGGATTATTGTGATTGACTTTATTGACATCCATGACAATGCAAACAAGCAAAAATTGTTTGAGCATATGACAAAAGCCATGGCTAATGACCGTGCCAAGCATAACATTTTGCCTCTGAGCAAGTTTTGTCTGATGCAAATAACGCGACAGCGTGTTCGCCCGGCGATGGATGTGAATACTACCGAGACATGCCCGGCTTGTTTTGGGACGGGAGTAGTCAAGTCCTCCATCTTGTTTACAGACAGTTTGGAAAGAAAGGTGGATTGTTTGGTGAACAGGCATCATGTGAAGAAATTTACCCTGCATGTACATCCCTATGTGGCGGCTTATTTAAACAAAGGCCTTTTCTCTTTGAGCTGGCAATGGAAAATGAAATATTCGCATGGCTTGAAGATCATTCCTGATCAGAGTTTGGCATTCTTGGAATATCGGTTTTATGATGGGGACAAGAATGAGGTGGACATGAAAGATGAACAGGAAATAAAAGGATGAAATTAGAAAAGCAGATGCAAAACAATCACTTCGGAATTTTGCATCTGCTTTCTTTTTGTACGTTTTTCCTCTTATCTGTTGCCCAAGTCGTCATAGAGCGTTTGAAGCAAAGCTTTTCCTTTTTGCAACCTGTCCATTGTGTTTCCGGCGTCTTCCATCAGCACTCGGTTGCTTTCATTGTCATATATTGTGTACCGTCCTAAACTATCGGCAAAAGCAAATCCATTGTTGAAGGTATAGAAGGAGTAATCGCACCGGTGTGGCGAAAGTATGTTCTTGCTGAAAGAATATTCTTGGTGGGAGATTCCCAATTGCCCTAACAATGTTGCGGCTAAGTCTGTCTGGTTGCAAATTGTATTTATCTCGGCAGGCTTGTTGATTGCGCCTCCGCTCCATATCATGGGGATATGGAAACGGTCTGGCTCATAATCTTTGAGCTGTTCCGGATAGCGGAAACCATGGTCGGCAACCAGCACGATAAGCAGATTGTCCCAAATCTCGCTCTGTTTTAACCGAGAGATGAAATTACCCAAGCAACTGTCAGTGAATGCCACTGAATTCAGATACGGATGACTGAAGCGGTGATACGGGACTTCGAAAGGTTCGTGGCTGCTTAATGTCAAGAACGTAGTCATCCAGGGGGCTTTTTCTTTCTCTCGTCCCTTCAAGTGGTCCAAGAGGAAACGGAAAGTGACATCATCGTTCGCTCCCCATTTGCTCAGCCTGTCGCTAATAGGGAAGTCGACGTCGGAGGTGATTTGGCTATAGCCCGAGCTGAAGAAATAACTTTGCATGTTAGTAAAGTTGATGTCCCCTCCATAAAGCATGTCCGACCTGTATCCCGCTTTCCTCAAGCTTGAAGCGATGGAAGGAAGGGTCTGGCTCTTTGCCGGATATTTCATGATGGAAGTAGTTGGTTGGGCCGGATAACCGTTTAGTATGGCCACCAATCCTCTGTCTGTCCGGAATGAGTTCGCATATACATGAGAAAACAAGACTCCTTCTTTCCCTAATTGGTTTAAATGGGGAGTTATATCGGGCAGTCCCCCCGTTATTTCCACGACATTTGCCGAGAAGCTTTCTAAAATGATAATCAGAATGTCGGGAGTGCGGGTCTTCAGCAGGATGCGGGTCGTATCGGAGGAGGTGACAGGAGAGAGCAGCGATTCTATGTTATCCTGCCGTTCTTTTTCATCAAAAAAATTGAATTGCTTGGAAAAATCTTCCTGTTTGGACAGAGAAGACAAAAGGCTGAAACAAGGGTTGATGGCTGCATGATTCAAAAACTGGTTTTGACTGAAATAGACCATGCCCACGTTGGCCGTGGATGTTGTGACGCCTCCTCTTATCGGAATAAATAGGATAGCTCCGACAATAATGATGGCAAATGTCGCACCCACCTTGTTTGAAACTGGCTCCACGGGTACGTGGTTGATAATTATTCTTTTCAAATAAAGATATCCGAGTGTGCTATAGATAAGGAATGAGGTCGTTTGCTGGAGAAATAAGCGAGCCGGGATGCTGGCTAAAGCGTCTTTGGGTGATTGCAAATAGAACAACAATGTGGAATCTATTCTGAATCCCCAAAAGGCATAAAGAGCGACATCAACGGAAAAAATGGCGGTGATGGCAAGTAATGCCATTACCGTGTATGCGTAAATGCCTTTTTTATACCATTTGCCGGTAACCCATATCGATATGAGCGTCATCAGCAAGGGGATGACGGTCAGGTATCCGGCGACTGTACAATCCAATTTAAGCCCGTGAAGGATGACTTCCCACCCATCCTTCAGCGAGATGTTCCCCGCCGAAGGATGGTTGTATGTCATGAACCAAGGCTTTTGTATGACAAACAAAGGAAGCCAGGCGAAATAATTCAGAATCAGAAAGAGCACTTTCTTTTTCATCCTTTGTAAAGCTTTTCTTTTAATTCAGCGATAGCCGGGTCTGCGATGTAATCGTCATAATCCATCATCTTGTCGATAATGCCGTTCGGCGTCAATTCGATGATGCGGTTGGCCACTGTCTGGATGAACTCGTGGTCATGGCTCGAGAACAAGACGTTGCCTTTGAACGTTTTCAATGTGTTGTTGAATGCCTGGATGGATTCCAAGTCCAAGTGGTTGGTCGGGGTGTCTAATATAAGGCAGTTCGCATCCGTCAACATCATCCTTGCAATCATGCAACGCATCTTTTCACCTCCCGACAATACATTCACTTTCTTCAACAAGTCCTCTCCGGAAAAGAGCATTCTGCCCAAGAAACCTTTCAAGAAAACTTCGTTAGTATCCGGTGAGAATTGTGATAGCCAATCTATCAGGTTGTAGTCGGAGTTGAAATATTTGGTGTTATCCAAAGGCAGATAGCTGGTTGTAATGGTTTGCCCCCATTGGTAAGTTCCGGCATCCGCCTTTTCCTCGCCGTTGATGATTTGGAAGAGAGCGGTCATGGCCCTCGGGTCATGGCTGATAAAGACAATCTTGTCGTTCTTCTCGACATTGAAGTTCAGGTCCTTGAACAGGTACTTGCCTTCGATGCTTTTTGTCAATCCTTTGACTTCCAATATTTGGTTGCCCGGTTCCCTGTTTGGTGTGAACAATATACCGGGATAACGGCGGGAAGATGGTTTGATTTCTTCTATGTTCAGTTTCTCCAACATCTTTTTGCGGCTGGTTGTCTGTTTTGATTTGGCAACGTTCGCACTGAATCGGCGGATGAATTCTTCCAATTCCTTTTTCTTTTCTTCCGCCTTCTTGTTCTGCTGTTGCTGCTGGCGGAGGGCTAACTGGCTGGATTCATACCAGAAGCTATAGTTGCCGGCAAACAGTTGCAATTTGCCATAATCGATGTCCACGGTATGTGTGCAAACGGAATCCAAGAAGTGGCGGTCGTGGCTGACTACCAGTACGGTATGTTCAAAGTTGGATAGATAGTTTTCCAACCAGGCGACCGTGTCCAAGTCCAGGTCGTTGGTCGGCTCGTCCAGCAGCAGGTTGTCCGGTTGTCCGAAGAGGGCTCTGGCCAATAACACGCGGACTTTCTGTTTTCCGCTCAAATCTTTCATCAACGTATAATGCAAATCTTCCGAGATTCCTAAGCCGCTGAGCAAGGAAGCTGCATCGCTTTCGGCATTCCATCCTTCCATTTCTGCGAACTTCTCTTCCAATTCAGACACGCGGATGCCATCCGCATCACTGAAATCCGGTTTTTCATATAATGCATTCTTTTCGCTCATGATGTCCCAAAGCACGGAATGTCCCATCAACACGGTGTCCATTACTGTGTGCTCGTCGAAGGCAAAGTGGTCCTGTGCCAATACGGACAAACGTTCTCCCGGTCCCATGGAAACCGTTCCGCGGGTGGGTTCCAGTTGTCCGCTGATAACTTTTAAAAAGGTGGATTTACCGGCTCCGTTTGCTCCGATAATGCCATAACAATTGCCCGGCGTAAATTTCAGATTCACATCTTGAAACAAAATTCTTTTGCCGAACTGTACATCCAGATTGTTTACTGTAATCATATTTAATTATAGATATTGATAGCGTTGTTGGTGGGTACAAAGATACGAAAAGTTTGTGAGTTTATAGAATCGTGCATCTCTATAAACTCACGAACTTTCAACAATGTAAGGCGTTACTCCTTCTCGTCCGGGTAGGTGAATGGCAAAAACTTGACCAAAATCAAAACCGGGACGGCTGCTAACAAGGCGATGATGAAGAAGGTGCGATACCCCAGCCAGTCGCTCAAGATGCCGCTTATCATCCCGGGGATCATCACCCCTAAGTTCATGATTCCTGAAGCAAAGGCGTAATGGGCCATTTGGTGTTTGCCGGGTGCTACTTGCTGCATCATGAATAGTGTCAATCCGACGAACCCAAATCCATATCCGAAATATTCAAAGGTGATGGCTCCGCCGATCAGCCATGCGCTGTCGGGCTGGTAAATGGCCAAAAGCGGGTAGACGGCAAAAGGCAAGTTGAAGGCACAGCAGAGGGCGAAAAGTGTCTTTTTCAATCCGCGGCTTGAAATAAAATATCCAGCCAGGAAAGATCCCAAGACGAACGCTGCCGCTCCAAATGAACCGTAATAAAGGCCTATTTGCTGCTCGGTCAATCCCAGTCCTCCGTTTCCGACGGATGATTTCATGAACAAAGGGACTATTTTTATCACCAGTCCCTCTGCGAAACGGTAAAGGATGATGAAACAGATATAAAGCAAAATGTGTTTCTTCTGGAAGAAGGTTACGATGACATCCTTCAATGCGGTCCACGTGTCATGGGCGGAGACGACCTGGCCGGCCGATGATTCTTTGTCGCTTGGAAGCATTTTCCAATGATAGAAGGCCAGTGCCAACATGATGGCGCCGCAACATCCCATGATGATCATCCAGGCGTTGACGGTACCGACACGGCCAATCAAATACCCTGCCAAATAAACCAAACCTCCGGTTGCTGCCAATTTCGCCACGTTGTAGAAAGCACCTTGCCAACCTATGTACTTTGCTTGGTCTTCCTTGCTTAGCACGGCCATATAGACCCCGTCGGTAGCCACGTCGTGCGTCGCTCCGCTAAAAGCGATGACTGCCAGCAAGGCAATGGAGATAGCGAAGAAGTGGGGGAGTTGCAATGACAACGCCACCAGTCCGAAAAATATGCCCGAACAGAATTGCGTCAACACGACAAAGTATTTTTTCGTCTTGAACATTTCGAGGAATGGGCTCCAAAGCGGTTTTATCGTCCACGGGAACATGATGATGGATGTCCAGAAAGCGATCTGGGCATCGCTGATGCCCAGCCCTTTAAACATCAGGGCGGTCACCATGTTCAATACCACGAATAGCATGCCCATGGCGAAATAGACGGTGGGAACCCACGCTACGGGAGATATGGTGCGTTTAATTTTGTCGGTGCTCATTTGCCGTTATTTGTGCTTATAACCATTGGTCCATAAATCCATCCATCTCGGCCGCATGGGCTTCGAGGCTCTGCAATAATTTAAACTGTGCCTTTGCGCGGATCAAATTGTGCTTGGGACTATGAATCTTATAGTAAATATCTCCGTTCAAGTAGTCTGTCAAGAAACGCACGGTCTGCATGTATGTCAATAATCGGCCGCCATAAGGAAGCATTCTTATTTCTATCGGGGTCAGGAATGCCTTGGCCTTTTCCATGTATCCTTTTGTGTAAGCTTGGAAAATAGGGATATTGACGTTGACATTGTCCAGGTTCTCGTCATCTTCGGCTCCAGTGTTTCCGGCAGTACGGATGAAGTCCCCGATGTCCGACAAGACAAACCCCGGCATGACAGTATCCAAGTCTATGACGCACAATACTTGGTCGCTATTCGCGTCAAACAAGATATTGTTCACCTTCGTGTCGCAATGATTGGTGCGTTTCTTCAGTTTGCCTTCACGGTAAAGGCGTTCTTGAATGCACATGGCTTCAGCGCGTTTCTCTATTTCGTCAACCAAATCCTTGACTTCTTCCAAACGGCCGGCTGCATTGCTGCGGATGGCATCGTGGAATTGTTGAAGGCGGAATTCCATGTTGTGGAAATTGGGTATGGTTTCTCCCAAGGAACCTTCGGGCAAGTCTGCCAGCATGGTTTGGAAGTCGCCGAAGGCTTTGCCCGCCTCATAAGAGAGTCCGGGAGTGACCTCTTCATAGCTTTTGCTGTTCGGGATGAACAAGCACACGC